>JAAYZQ010000587.1 GCA_012514775.1 Anaerolineaceae bacterium | reverse complement strand
TGGACATGAAGACCACCATCAGCGTCTACAGCGCGCCCGAGTTCCAACTGGCCCGCGTGGCCGTGGCCGAGATGGGGCGCTTTTACAGGCTGCCCACCTGGGGCTATGCCGGCCACTCGGATAGCTGCGTCCTGGACGAGCAGGCAGCCGCCGACGCGGCCTTCTCGGTGCTGGTGGCGCTCCTGGGCGGCAACAACCTGGTGCACGACATCGGCTACCTGGAGGCCGGCCTGACCACCTCGCCGGAGATGATTGTCCTGACGGCCGAGATGATTAGCATGATGCGCCACTTCATGGCCGGCGTACCCCTCGACGCCGAGGCCCTGGCCCTGGACGTGATCCACAAGGTCGGCCCGGGCGGCGACTTCTTGACGCAGAAGCATACCCTCAAGCATTTCCGCGAGTTCTGGCAGCCGGTGCTCTTTGACCGGCGCCGGGTGGAGGATTGGGTTGCAGCCGGCAGCAAGGCGACGAGGGATCGGGCCCGGGAAAGGACCATGGCCCTCATGCAGGATCGCCGGCCCGAACCCCTGCCCGACACGGTGCGGCAGGCCATCGCCGACGTTCTCAAGGAATAAGAGACAGGGTACACGAACTCGAGAAATGATAGGGAGGAAAACGTGAAAGCAGCTCGCCTGGTAGAGATCGGAAAACCGCTGCAGTTGAGCGAGATCGAGAGACCATCCCCCGGCCCGGGCGACGTCCTGGTGCGGATTCGGGCCGCCGGCATCTGCCATTCGGACGTGCACTATCGCGCCGGCACCTCGGGCGTGGGTCCCCTGCCCCAGACCCTGGGGCACGAGGTGGCCGGCGTCGTCGAGGAGGTGGGCGAGGCCGTCGCCGGCCTGCGCCCCGGCGACCGGGTGTGCCTCCACTATCTCCTCTCCTGCGGGCAGTGCCATTTCTGCCGCACGGGCCACGAGCAGTTCTGTCCCGAGGGCAAGATGATCGGCAAGCACGTGGACGGCGGCTTTGCCGAGTACATCGCCGTGCCCGCCCGCAACGCCGTCCGCCTGCCCGCCGAGGTGTCCTTCGAGCACGGCGCCGTCCTCATGTGCTCGTCGTCCACCTCGTTCCACGCCCTGCGCAAATCGCGCCTGCAGCCCGGCGAAACCGCCGCCGTCTTTGGCGCGGGGGGCCTGGGCATGTCGGCCATCCAACTAGCGCGCACCATGGGGGCGCTCCAGGTCTATGCCGTCGATATCAACGACAACAAGCTCGCGCTGGCCGAGAGCTTTGGTGCGGTGCCCGTCAACGCCCGGCAGGGCGACCCGGTGGAAACGATCCGCAGCCTGACGGGCGGCCGCGGCGTCGACGTGGCCATCGAGGTCATCGGCCTGCGCCAGACCATGGAGCAGGCCGTCCGCTGCCTGGCCGTCCTGGGCAGGGCGGCCCTGGCCGGCATCTCGGACAGGCCCTTTGAGATCGACTCCTACAGCGACCTCCTGGGCCGGGAGGCGGAGGTCATCGGCTGCTCCGACCACACCCTCCACGAGCTAGAGATCCTGGTCGAGTACGTGCGCCAGGGGCGGCTGGACCTCGGCCACGTGGTGGCCCGCTCGGTGCCCCTGGAGGCCGGGGCCATCAACGCGGCCATGGACGCCCTGGAGCAGTTCGGGGGCGAGGTGCGGACGGTGGTGGTGCCCTAGAGGCAGCCAGAGCGAAAGGGGCCCCATGACACAGCCGCTGCGCGTCGCCTTTACGCTGAACGGCCGCCCGGTAGAGATTGACGTCGATCCCGGGCGCACGCTGCTTGACGTCCTGCGGGAGGACCTGGACCTGACGGGCACCAAGCAGGGCTGCGATAGGGAGGGCGAGTGCGGGGCGTGCACCGTCCTCCTCGACGGCGAAGCCGTCCGCTCCTGCCTGGTGCCCATCGGCCGGGTGGCGGGCCGCCAGGTACTGACCATCGAGGGCCTGGGCAGCCCGGAGAAGCTGCACCCGCTGCAACAGGCCTTTATCGAGCGGGGGGCGGTGCAGTGTGGCTTTTGCGCGCCGGGGATGATCCTGTCCGCCGCCGCGCTCCTGGCCCGGCGGCCCAACCCCACCCGGGAAGAGATCGCCGAGGCGCTGGAGGGCAACCTGTGCCGCTGCACGGGCTACACGCGCATCGTCGACGCGGTGGAGGCGGCGGCCGCGGCCCTGAGGGGCGAGCCCCTGCCGCCGGCCGACGGGCGCGACGCCGTGGGCGGCTCCCAGGTGCGCGTCGATGCCCTGGACAAGGTCACCGGGGCGGCTCGCTACGCGGAGGACATCAAGATGGCGGGCCTGCTCCACGCGGCCATCGTCCGCAGCACCCTGCCCCATGCCCGCCTGCTGGCCATCGACCCGGCGCCGGCCCTGGGCCTGCCCGGCGTGCTGCGGGTCATCACCGCCGCCGACATTCCCGGGCTCAACAGCCTGGAGGGCTACAGCCGTCACGAGCCCTTGCTGACTCCGGTGGGCGGCTCGCTGCACATGGTGGGCGACGCCGTGGCCCTGGTCCTGGCCGAATCGCCGGCCGGGGCCCGGGCGGGGGCCGCCGCCGTCGAGCTGGCGTACCAGCCGCTGCCCGTGGTGCGCGACCCGGTGGCGGCCATGGAACCCGGCGCCCCGAACGTTCACGAGGGGGGCAACGTCCTGAGCGAGTACGACATCCAGTTCGGCGACGCGGAGGCTTCCCTGGCCCGGGGCGACGTGGTGCTGGAGGCGCGCTATGCCACCGGCTTCCTGGAGCACGCCGCCCTGGAGCGGGAGACCGTCCTCGCCTATCGGGACGCCGAGGGCCGTATCACGGTGGTGGGCGGCCACCAGGAGCCCCACTGGGCCCACGGCTACATGGCCCGGCTGCTGGGCCTTCCGTCGGAAGGGGTGCGGGTCATCACCCCGCCCCTGGGCGGCGCCTTTGGCGGCAAGCAGGACCCCTGGCCCCTCATGGCCGGGGCCCTGGCCGCCTACCACGCCCCCGGCGGCCGCCCGGTGCGCCTGGCCTTTACCCGGCGCGAGTCCTTTGACGCCTCGCCCAAGCGCCATCCCTATCGCCTGCACTACCGGGTGGCGGCCGCCCACGACGGCTCCCTGCAGGGCCTCTTCCTGCGCGTGGTGGCCGACACGGGCGCCTACGACGCCGACGGCTACTATATCTCCCAGTATGCCCTGGTGGCCGGAGGCGGGCCCTACCGCTGGCCGGCGGTGGACGCCCACGCCTGGGCGGTCTATACCAACAATCCCAAGGCGGGCCAGATGCGGGGCTTTGGCACGCCCCAGTCAAACCTGGCCCTGGAGTGCACGCTGGACGAGCTGGCGACGCGCCTGGGCATGGACCCCCTGGCGCTGCGCCTGCACAATGCCATCGACGACGACACGGTCCTGTTCCTGGGCTACCGCCCGGCCGAGACCGTGGGCTTCCGCCAGTGCCTGGAGGCCATCGAGCCCTGGTACCGCGAGGCCCTGGCCCGCGCCGCCGGGCGAAACAGCCGGGAGGCCGGCCCCTGGCGCTTTGGCGCCGGGCTGGCGGGCATGTGGTATCGCTTTGGCAAGCCGGGGCCCATCAGCTCCGAGGCCCACGCCGAGCTGGCCCTGGACGGCGGCGTCATCTGCTATTGCTCGGCGCCCGACTACGGGCAGGGGACCACGACCGTCATGGCCCAGCTCGCCGCCGAGGCGTTGGGCCTGCCCCGCGACTGCGTGTCGGTGGTCAACGGCGATACGGCGCGCACGCCCGACAGCGGCATCCAGGGCGCCTCGCGCAGCACCTACTGGGTGGGCGGGGCCGTCACCCGGGCCGCCGCGGCGCTCCGGGAGCAGATCCTGGGCACCGCCGCCGAGATGCTGAACCAGGACCCTGAGCGGCTGGAGCTGCGGCCCGGCGCCGTGGTCGCACCCGGCGAGGACCGGCTGCCGCTGGCGGAGGTGGCCGTCGAGATGGAGCGCATCGGCCTGGCACGGCGGGTGCGGGGCGTCTTTGCGCCCGGGCTAGACGACGACTTTTTGGCGTCGCGCCCCGAATACCTGCCCTTTTTCGTCACCGGCGCCCACGTGGCCGAGGTGGAGGTGAACGTCGAGACGGGCCAGGTG
>JAAYZQ010000586.1 GCA_012514775.1 Anaerolineaceae bacterium | reverse complement strand
GAGACGCGCTTCCGGCCCGTCTGCGACCGGTTGAACTCCTGCTGGATGCCCTCCAGGGTCTCCAGCACCGGCCGCAGCTGCTCGGGCTCGTTCACCTCCCAGTCCTTCTGGGGCGCCAGCCGGATGCGCGCTCCGTTGGCGCCGCCCCGCTTGTCGGAGCCGCGGAAGGTGGCGGCCGAGGCCCAGGCGGTCGTCACCAGGTGCGAGACCGAGAGGCCGGATTCCAGCACCTTGGCCTTGAGCGCCGCGACGTCGGCCTCGTCGATCAGCGGATGGTCGACGGGCGGCACCGGGTCCTGCCAGACAAGATCCTCGGCCGGCACTTCCGGGCCGAGGTAGCGGGACTTCGGCCCCATGTCGCGATGGGTCAGCTTGAACCAGGCGCGGGCGAAGGCGTCGGCGAAGGCTTCCGGGTCCTTGTGGAAGCGCTTGGCGATGGGCGCGTAGATCGGGTCCATGCGCAACGCCAGGTCGGCCGTCGTCATCATCGGCGCGTGGCGGCGGGCCGGATCGTGGGCGTCGGGCACGGCGGTCTGGGCGGCCGGGTCGGACGGCACCCACTGGTACGCCCCGGCCGGGCTCTTGACCAGGTTCCAGTCGTAGCCGAAGAGGGTGTCGAAGTAGCTCATGTCCCATTGCGTCGGCGTCGGCGTCCAGGCGCCCTCGATGCCGCTGCCGATGGTGTCGACGCCCTTGCCGGAGCCGAAGCTGCTCTTCCAGCCCAGGCCCATCTCCTCGAGCGGCGCGGCCTCGGGCTCGGGCCCGACCAGCTTGGCGTCGCCGGCGCCGTGGCACTTGCCGAAGGTGTGGCCGCCGGCAACCAGGGCCACGGTCTCCTCGTCGTTCATGGCCATGCGCGCAAAGGTCTCGCGGATGTCCCGGCCCGACGCGACCGCGCTGGGCATGCCGTTGGGCCCTTCCGGGTTCACATAGATCAAGCCCATCTGCACCGCGGCCAGGGGATTCTCCAGCTCCCGCTCGCCAGAGTACCGCTGGTCTTCGAGCCACTCGCCCTCCATCCCCCAGTAAATGTCCTCTTCCGGCTCCCAGATGTCCTCGCGCCCGCCGGCAAAGCCAAACGTCTTCAGGCCCATCGACTCCAGGGCACAGTTGCCGGCGAGGACCAACAGGTCGGCCCACGAAATCTTGTGTCCATATTTCTGCTTGATGGGCCACAGCAGACGGCGCGCCTTGTCGAGGTTGACGTTGTCCGGCCAACTGTTGAGGGGCGCAAAGCGTTGGCTGCCCGACCCGGCGCCGCCGCGCCCGTCGCCCATGCGGTAGGTGCCCGCACTGTGCCATGCCATCCGGATAAAGAGCCCTCCGTAGTGACCCCAATCGGCCGGCCACCAGTCCTGCGAGTCGGTCATCAACGCGTAGAGGTCCTTCTTCAGGGCCTCCAGGTCGAGTTTCTTGAATTCCTCGGCATAGTTGAAATCCTTGCCCATCGGATTGGACAGGGGGGAATGCTGGTGCAGAACGTGCAGGTCCAGTTGGTCCGGCCACCAGTCTCGGTTCGACGTGCCTCTGCGCGGTTCGGGACGCTTTTTCTCGTCATTCATAAGGTTCGCTCCTTTTCACGTAAGGTGGTCTCGTGTAAATTGTTCCGCAGTGCATCCAATGTGACAGCCATTTGTTCTCGGCTTGGAATGCCTCACCTCCTTGCCCCCAAGACTTGTTACGAGCTAGTAGTCAGAGATAACCGTTTTCCACAAGACGACAAAAAAAGAGGATGCACGCACCTGCCTATGCATCCTTGCACTCCGGGCATAGCCCGTAAAAGTCGAGCCGATGGCCGACAATCTGATAGCCCGAGGATTGAGCGACTTTCTGGATCAGGCCCTGGTCCAGGTTGACCTCCGAATCGAGGATCTTGTGGCAGCGGATGCAGATGAGATGGGGGTGAGGATAGGGCTTGTTGCCGTCGTAGCGGTTGTCGTCCCCACTGAACCCCAGCTCCAGCACCTCGTCCATCTCTTTCAAGACGTTCAGGGTCTTGTAGACGGTCGCCAGGCTCGTCGTGGGAAACTGCTCTTTCATCTGGTCGTACAACTCGTGGGCACTGGGGTGCCCGTTGCTGGCAGCCAACAGCCGCAGCAGGGCGATGCGTTGGGGTGTCAGCCGGTAATCCCGCTTCCGGAGCTTGGCCACCAATTCCTCGAACCTGGCTTGTGGATCAAGCATATTGACTCCTTAGACGTATCCACGTTCTATAGAGAACCAACTTCCATAAGTATACCACACCTGGCCGGGCCCGGCAAATCGTGGCCGGAAGATTGCACAAATGCGATTGTCCTCCCTCCATCCCGGGACTGTTGACGCCTGGCTTCATGAATGCTACAATGGCAGGCAGCTTCGAGAGAAAACTGAGGGAGATGAATGGCCCATAATTGGTTGATCGGTCGCCGCAGGGTTGCCGCCGCTGTTTCCGGCACCCCGGACTGCGTTCCAATCTACGCAACCCTCACGGAACATGCCAGGTACCTGTTTGGAATCCCCACGCAGATATTCTATACGACCCCCGATCTGTTCGTAGAGGCCCAACTCCTCGTCGCGGAATACTATGGGCTGGATCTGCCGGGAGTCCACGGCGATGTGATCAACATCGAGGCTGAGGCGCTGGGGCGCAAGATGATCTACCGGCCCCGCAGCGCACCGATGCTCGAGCCGGGCCACTCGCTATACGCCACCAGGCACGATATCGACGCCATCCCCGAGATCGACCCCCACAAGGACGGCCGCATGCCGCTCGTGCTCGACGTCTACCGCCTGGTAGGGGAGCGCACCAGCCTGCCGGCCGAGCGCTGGTTCACGGCGCCCTTTAGCCTGCTGTGCGCGGTGCAGGGCTACGAGCGCGTGGTGCGCGACGCGACCCACGACCCGGACCTGTTGCATCACCTTCTGGCAGTCCTGCGCGAGCGCGTGCTGCTGCCGTGGATCCGCACATCGCTGCAGCACCCCCTGCCGACGTGGGCAGCCATAGGCGATGACCCCTGGGCGTCCTTTCCCGTCATCACGCCCGAGATGTACGAGCGGTTCGTGCTGCCGGAGGTGACCGCCCTCCAGGAAGCGCTACAGCCTGACGGTTATCGGATCGCCGTCATGGGCGCCTGGGGCGATTCGCGGGCCGATAACCCGCTGGCCCTGCTGGAGGAACGGGTCCGGCTGCAGGGAGCGCTGCGCGGGCTGGATCCGGACGTGCATCGCCTGGGCCCGGAGCTATATGCGCGCGTCACCAACCAGCACGGGGTGGCGCTTGGCCTGGGCATCGACTCGCTCCTGATCCACGACGGCCCGGTTGAGGCCATCGTCAGCCGGGTCCGCGACTATATCGACCGGGCAGGGCGCAACGGACGATTGACGCTCATCATCAACAACGTGCCCGGCAACACGCCACCGGAGCACATTCACGCCGTGGTGGCCGCGGCCCGCACCTATGGCGTTTATCCGATCAGCGAGCATCTGGAGCAAGTGCCTTTTGTCATGTCCGAAGTGGAGCCGTTCGCCGAGTTTGCGCGGCGCGCCGGGAGCCTGCCGGTGACCCGCGGAGGGGGCTATGGCGATCATGAATGAACTACTGACGGAGCTCAAGAATGCAGTGGTGGAGGGCCACGCCGAGCGGGCCACCGATCTGGCGGAACGGTGCCTGGCAACCGGACTGCCCGCGACCATGATCTTTGACGAGGCCATCATCGCCGGCATCCGCGAGGCCGGCACGCTGTGGGACTGCAACCGCTATCGAGTCCCCGACATGATCCTCAGCGCCGATGCATTCAACGCGGCCGTGGCCGTCATCGAGCGGCACCTTCCGGTGCGCCACGACGACACCCGGCCCAAGCTCGTGATCGGAGTCGTCGAGGGCGACGTCCACGACCTGGGAAAGAATATCCTGGTGACCATGCTGCGCGGCGCGGGGCTGGACGTGCTCGACCTGGGCGTCGACCTGTCCGCCTCGGCCTTTGTCGGCGCCGTGCAGCGGGAACGGCCGGTGATCCTCGGCATCGGGGCGTACATGTCGTCGACGATGCTCGCCGTGCCCGAAATCCTGCAGGCCCTCGAAGAGGCCGGCTTGCGTTCGAGCGTCAAGGTGATCGTCGGCGGAGTGCCCACGACGCAGCATTTTGCCGACGAGATCGGGGCCGATGGCTGGGCGCGCGATGCGTCATCGGCCGTGCACCTGGTGCAGCAGATGCTGGGACAGATCAAGTAGGATGGAAACGTCCGTACAGTCACCGCCAACGAGCCTTGGCGCCGCGCTGAAGCGGCTCCAGAAGTCGTGCAGCGGGGTCTACCGGCAACGCTATGGCGAAGGCGAGTTTCTGTTCCGCCAGGCGGAAGAAGCGCGCTGCCTGTTCTACGTCCTGTCCGGCCACGTGCGGGTATTCTTGCTGGCGCCTGACGGCCGCGAGCGCACGGTGCGGATCCTGGGACCGGGCGAGCTGGCCGGCGACTATTCCTTTTACCTGTGCCAACCCCACAATGCCTACGCCCAGGCGTTCGACGGCCCGGTCGTCGTCTGCCAGGTCAGCCGCCCAGCGCTCGACGCGCTGCTGGAGGCGCGGCCGGAGTTGTACCAGGAGCTGATGCAGATCCTGGCGAACACGACGCTGATCCTGACGGATATTATCGAGGATCAGACGTTCAAGATCCTGCGCGAACGGGTGCAGATCGCTCTGCTGGGCCTGGCCGGCCGCCACGGCACAGTCGACCGCGAGGGCGTCGTGATCGACATCCATCTGACGCACGAAATGATCGCCAGCATCGTGGGCGCCTCGCGGCCACGGGTTAGCGTGTGCCTGAGCGAATTGCAGCACGAGGGGTTCTACCGCGTCATCAACCAACGGATCGTGCTTTCCTCGTGGGCTGCCGGCCTGGTGCTGCCTCCATAACGGTTGTTGCGCGCGTAACAGACAGGCAGCCGGGTCTATGGTATCCTGTCCCCAGGACGATGGTTCCGATGCAACTCTATTTCTAGCCCTTTGATAGGAGGCAAAGTATGTCCAACACGCTGGAAGAGTTGAAACTCGCGATCGTGGAAGGGGACGAAGAGGCCGCACCGCAGAAAGCAGAAGCGGCGCTGGCCGAGGGCCTGCCCGCCCTTGAGGTGATGCAGCAGGCCGTGGTAGCCGGCATCGAAGAAGCCGGCCGGCTATGGAGCGAAAACAGGTTCTTTTTGCCGGACGTGATTCTAAGTGCCGGCGCATTCAAGGCAGCAACCACCGTGATCCAGCCCAGGCTGGCCGGCTCGAGCGGCCCGAGCAAGGGCCGCATCGTGCTCGGGGTCGTGGCCGGCGACATGCACGACCTGGGCAAAACCATCGTCATCGCCATGCTGGCGGGCGCCGGGTTCGACGTGATCGACCTGGGCGTCGACGTGCCGGTGCAGACCTTTGTCGACCAGGTGCGCGAACAAAAGCCGGCCATCCTGGGGCTGGGAGCCTACATGACGACGACCATGCTCCAGATGAAGGACGTCGTCGATTGCCTGAAGGCTGAGG
>JAAYZQ010000585.1 GCA_012514775.1 Anaerolineaceae bacterium | reverse complement strand
GGGCCGAGAGGGCGAGCAAGGGCGGGAACGGCGACCGGCTGGCGGCCCTGCGGGCCCGGCTCAAGATAGCGCGCTAGCGGGAGAAGGGAACCATTCTCGCTAGTAGTAACGACCTCAGTCGTTTTTGGACGGCTAAAGCCGTTACTACGAACCGTCGCCGATGACCTGTTAGGAGACAAGAAGAGAGTCATGGCTGCGCATTTGTGTCGCGGCGCTGGAGGTTGGAGCATGGATCGGGAAGAGAGAGGGATGGACCTGGGCCTGGACGGCCTGGGGTTGAAGCACATCGTGACGATCGTCGGGCTGGCCTTTGCCATCACCCTGGCGGTCATGATTGGCAAGCGCATGAGCGCCGAAGCCATGGCCGTGGTGGTGGGGATCGCGTGCGGCATCCTGGCCTCGGTGCCGGCGTCGCTGCTGTTGCTCCTGGTCCTGGGACGGGAGCGCCGAGGGGGCGAGGACCGCCGTGAGGCGGGGGCGCAGGCCTATCCGCCGGTGGTCATCGTCCAGGGGGGAGCGCCCCAGGCGCTGCCGCCGGGCATGCCCGGCTACTGGCCCCAGGCCGCGCCGCCCATGCGGCGCGAGTTCCAATTGGTGGATGCCCAGCACGAGCTGTCGGATCCCGAAGCCTGGCGCTGAAAGATAAGGAGAGGGGAATGGCCTGGAAGTTTTACGACGAAGCGATCGACGTGATGCAGCACCGCTGGCGCTACTTTCCGGCGGTCTTTGGCTGGCGCGGGCGCCGCTACCACGTGGACGCCGTGGAGCGCACCTGGGTGGTGCCGGCCCGGGGATGGAGGCGGCGCGATCGGAGGTTCTTCCAGGCTCGCTGCCCCGAAGGCATCTTTGAGATCTACCAGGACCTGAAGGCGGGCACGTGGCACCTGCGGCGCGCCCGCGCGCAGCCGGCGGGGGTGGGGCTGCGGGTGCTCCGGCCCGCTCCGCAGCGCTGGCGCTTCTGAGGGAGGCCGGCGGAGAGGGACAGCCGGCGCGTCAGGCGCGCGTCAGGCCCACGACGAGCATGTCGAGGGCCAGGACCGGGTCTGACTTGCCGCTCTTGATGGCCCAGTCGGTCTGCACGACCCGCTCGTGGGCCGCCTCCAACTGGGCCAGCTCGAAGTTCCGTGCCTGTGACAATCCCTTTTGCACCACGAAGGGGTGCAGCCTGAGCCGGCGGGCCATCTCGCGGGGATCGCTCTCGTCCTCAGAGATCTCGCGCAACTGGATCAGGATGCGGATCTGACGGGCCAGCATGGTCAGCAGCCTGAGGGGCGGCTCTCCCTCGTCTATCAGGCGGTGCAGCAGGCGCAGGGCGCGGCCCGTCTCGCGGCGCCCGACACAGTCCACCAGGTCAAAGACGCTGGCCTCGCGGGCGTGGCTCACCAGGAGCTGCACGTCCTCGGTGGTCACCATGCGGTCGCCGGCGTAGAGCAGCAGCTTCTCGATCTCGATGTCCAGCAGCCGCAGGTCGGGCCCGATGAGGGTCGCGAGCATGGCCGTCGCTTCGCTGCTGAGCTGCCCCTGCCCCTGGCCGATGGACCGCGCTCGTTGCTGGATCCAGCCCGGCAGCTCGCGGTCGCCGGGCAGCTTGAAGTGCTCGACGAACCCCTTGTCCTGCTCGCGGGCCACCTCCAGGATGGGGTGGTTGGGGCGCAGGGATTCATTCTCGACAAAGATGAGCCGGGTGGTGGGCGCCAGGCGCGGCAGGTAGTCCGCCAGCTCTTGCAGGTAGCGGCGCTTCCAATCCTGCTCCTCCTTCTGCGGCGCGTCCTCTTCCTGGCCCCGGTCGCCGGGCGCCAGGCGGGAGAGCAGGCCGTGGACGATGACCAGGCGACGGTCGGCCAGGAAGGGGATCGCATCGCAGACGTGGCGCAGTTCCCCCAGCGACAGGCGGCTGCCTTCGAGGATGCTGGTGTTCAGGTCGGCCATGGCCGCGTCGCCGCCTGCCAGCCGGCGGCGCAGCCCCGCCAATTTCTCCTGGAGACTGAACTGGTTCTCGCCATGGAAGACGTAAAACACTAGCCCCGGCCCGTGACCACCTTGTGGCTGATAAAGTTGCCCCGCTCTTCGCGGGTGATGGATTCCACGTGCAGGCCGTCGACGTGAGGCGAGGTGGTGATGTCTTCCTGCACGCGGTGGGCCACCGGCTGGGCGATGAGGGCGGCGATGGTGGCGGCCATCAGGGCCGCCGGCAGCCGGTCGAAGCGCGAGCGGGTGCGGCCCAGGCTGGTGCCAAAGGCGGCAGTGCCCGCCATGAGGCTGGTGACGGCCAGGTTTGTCCCGCAGCGCGGGTGGACGGCCAGGTGCGCCTCGCCGCGTTGCAGGCGGGCGAGGGCCTCACTGGTGGCGTTGGCCAACTCTTGCGTATCGACCTGGCCATAGATCATGAATCCCCTGGCCGTGCTCCGGCCCATCAACTGCAAATATGGATTGCGCCAGCTCAACACGTGCATGGTAGCATGCTCCAGCGCGTGGTTCTGGCGAACTGCCCGGATGGCATTCCAGATACTCATAACGTCCCTTTCTACCTTGAATCTCGCGGCTGCGCACGCGTCGCGCGCCGCGGAGCTGATTATAGCACAGGTTGGGCGGGAAAACAACAGGGGGCTGCTTCAAAAAAACGCCGCCGGGCCGGCGGCACGACCCCATCCGGAAACAGACCGCCCGGCCATCGGCCGGGCGGGAGCAGGGGAGCAGGCGTGGCCCGGTGGCTGCGGGCCAACCGCGCCTAGCGCAGGCGGCGCAGCGCCTCGGCTACCACGCCGCGGACCAGGTCCAGCTTGTAGGCATTGCGCGACAGGGGGTGCAAGCCCACCGTCGCGGCTCCGGCGGCGCGGACGATGGCCGCGTCGTCCAGGCTGCGACCCACCAGCGCCTCCTCCGCGTCCGACGCCCGCCACGGCACGGGCGCCACGCCGCCCAGCACCAGGCGGGCGGCGGCCACGACCGGCCCCTGGAACGTGACCTGCGCCGCCGCGCTCACCAGGGCAAAGTCCCACACCGCCCGCTCGGCGGCCTTGACGTAGGCGCCGCGCGCGCTGCCGGCCGGCAGCGGGATGGCCACGTCGACGATCAGCTCGTCCAGGGCCAGGGCCGTCTCGCTCCACGCCTCCTGGCGCGGCATGTGAAGAAAGTCGGCCATGGGGATGGTCCGCTCGCCCCGGGGCCCGGCGACCAGCACGCTGGCGTCCAGGGCCACAAGGGCGTGGGCCGGATCGGAGGGGTGGACGATGTGGCACGGCCCGGTGCTGGCCAGGGCATGGCGCTCGTTGTGCCCGTCGGCGGCCAGGCAGCGCTCGCCGCCCTTCAGCCAGCAGTGGACGAGGGGGTCGCGAAAGTACCAGCACCGCGGGCGCTGCACCAGGTTTCCGCCCAGGGTCGCCCGGTTGCGAAGCTGGGGCGACGCGGCCGCGCCGGCGGCCTGGGCCAGCACGGGCAGCTCGTGGCCCACCTGCCCCTCGCTCGCCAGCCGCGCCAGGGTGACCAGGGCGCCCAGGCGCCAGCCATCGGCGCGGCGCTCGATGCCGGCCAGGCCCGGGATCGTCTTGAGATCGACCACCCGCTCCGGTGCGGCCAGGCCGCCCTTGATCAGGCGCAGCAGCTCGGTGCCGCCGGCCAGGGGGCGGCAGGCAGCGTCCAGCGCGCCCGTCACCTCGTCGATGGTCGTGCCGTGAACGTAGGCAAAAGGTTTCATCGTCGCTCTCCCTCCTCCACGCTGCCCTCGGCGGCCCGCAGGCCGTCCAGCACCCGCCGCCGGGTGAGGGGAAAATCGGCCAGGCGCACGCCGGTGGCGTCGCACACGGCGTTGGCGATGGCCGGGGCGGTGGGGATGATGGGCGGCTCGCCCAGGCCCTTGGCGCCGATGTTGTTGAGCCGGGGGTCCGGCAGGTCCACAAAGCCGGCCTCCATGTGCGGCACGTCCATGATCGTCGGCAGGTAGTAGTGCTCCAGGTTGGGGTTCAGGTCCAGGCCGAGCTGGCCGTCCAGGACCCGCTCCTCCAGGATCGCATAGCTGGTGCCCTGCACGATGCCGCCGTAGGCCTGGCTGGTCGCCGTCAGCGGGTTGATGATCCGCCCCACGTCGTGGACGGCCACAACCCGACGCACGCGCACCTCCCCGGTCTCGACGTTGACCTCCACCTCGGCGAACTGGGCGCCAAAGGTGTTGGTCTTCAGGCCCTCCGGGTTCGGTCCCCGGGCGCCGTCGCCGACGAGGGTATAGCCACCCAGCTTGCGGGCCACGTCGGCAAAGGGCAGGCGCAGCGCCGGATCGGCGCGGTCGACGATGGCGTCGTCGCGCACCTCGAGTTGGTCGGGTTCGGTTCCCAGCCGGTCGAGCATCTGCGCCGCCAAGTCGAGCAGTTGTCGCTTGCAGTCGCGGGCCGCGGCCCGCACCGCCGGCCCGGCCGAGGGCAGCGTCTGGCTGCCCGAGCTGGTGGGGCCGTAGGGCGTGGGCAGCGTGTCGCCGACCACCACCCGCACGGCGCCCACATCGACGCCCAGCTCCTCGGCCGCGATCTGGGCCAGGACCGTCCGGGTGCCGGTGCCGATGTCCTGCACGCCGGCCAGCACCTCCACGCTGCCGTCGCGCAGCAGCTTGACGATGGCCCGCGCCGGCGGTCCGCCGCCCCCGCCCCAGATCTGGCTGGCCATGCCCCAGCCGCGACGCCACGGGCTGCCGGGGCCGGCCGCGCGCGGCGCCTCGTGCCGCTGCCGCCAGCCAAACCGATCCGCGCCCTGCTCGTAGGCGGCGCGCAGGCCCTTGGTCGTGTACGGGGTGACGCCCTGGGGATGGGTCTCGGCATAGTTCTTGAGCCGCAGATCCAGCGGGTCGAGACCGAGCCTGGCGGCCAGGTCGTCCATGGCGCACTCCAGGGACAGGCTGCCCTCCACGTAGCCCGGGGCGCGAAAGGCCCGCGCCTCGTCGGTGTTGGCCCGCACGTTCCAGACGACGGCGCGCACGTTGGGGCAGGCGTACAGGGTCCGCGTCGGGCCGGTGGTCGAGAAGCCGTCGTCGCCGTGGGCGCCCATGTGCGACCACGCCTCGTGCTCGATGCAGGTCAGCGTCCCGTCGGCGCGAGCGCCGAGGCGGATGCGCTGCCGGGTGGCCGGCCGGTAGCCGCCCACGAGCTGCTCCTCGCGCCGGTCGAGGATCAGGCGCACGGGCCGGCCCGTGGCCCGGGCGGCCTGGGCCGCCAGGATGGTGTGCGTGCCCGGCGACTGCTTGGCGCCAAAGCCGCCCCCCATAAAGTCGCAGATGACCCGCACCCTGCCCAGCGCCACGCCGAGGGCGCGCGCCACCTGGTTTCGGACGGCAAAGACACCCTGGGTCGACTCCCACAGCGTCAGCTCCTCGCCCTCCCAGCGGGCGACGCAGCCGTGCGGCTCCAGCGCCGAGTGGACGGCCGCCGCCGTGGTGATCGTCAGGTCGACGGTGACCTCCGCCTCCTGCCAGCCCAGCGCCACGTCTCCCCGCTCGTAGGCGTCCCCCTCGGGGTCGACCAGGTTGCCTGCCTCGTCACGCCGCACGCGCGGCGCGTCGCTGGCCAGGGCCGCTTCCAGGTCCACGGCAAAGGGCAGCACCTCGTAGTCGACGCGGATGGCCGCCGCGGCGGCCCGGGCCACTTCGAGGCTGCTGGCTACCACCAGGGCCACCTCGGCCCCCTGGAAGGCGACCTCCTCGCCGAAAATGGGCCGGTCGCCAAACTCGGCCACGGGCGGCGGCTGCCGGCGGTGCCACACCAGGTGCACCCCGTCCATCGCCTCGGCCGCGGCGCTGTCCACGGCGCGCACCAGGGCGTGGGCGTGGGGTGAGCGGAGGATGGTGGCGTGCAGCATGCCCGGCAATCGCACGTCGGTGGTGTACAGCGCCTGGCCGGTGACCCGCGCCGGGCCATCGACCCGAGGAAGGGCCTGCCCGACGACGCGCAGCCTGGCGTCGTCGCCCCACGGCTCCGGCTGCTCGTCCGGGACAATGACCTCCCGCTCCGACGTCTGGCCCTCGAACTCGATGGTCGTCTTCTTAAGCGTGGCCATTGGCCTGCCCTCCCGCCGCGACGCTCCGCACTGCAGCGACGATGCCCTGGTAGGCGCCACAGCGGCACAGGTTGCCCGACATGGCCAGCCGGATCTCGTCTTCCGTGGGGTTGGGCTCCTGCTCCAGGAGCGCCACGGCGGCCAGCACCTGGCCCGGGGTGCAGTAGCCGCACTGGTAGCCGTCGTGCTCGATAAAGGCCGCCTGCACCGGGTGGAGCGCGCCGTCCCGGGCCAGCCCCTCGATGGTTCGCACCTCGCTGCCCTCGCAATCGATGGCCAGCGTCAGGCAGGCGTAGGCCGTCTCGCCGTCCAGCAGCACGGTGCACGCGCCGCAGTTGCCCTCGCCGCAGACATGTTTGGCCCCTGTCAGCCCCAGCTCGTCGCGCAGCACGTCAAGCAGCGTGCGGTGCGGCTCCACGTGAACCGTAACCCGCTCCCCGTTCACCCGCAGCACAACCGGCACCCGTCCGGGACCCCGAAACGCGAGTGTCACCTTACTACCTCCTTAGTTTGTGTTGAAAAAAGCCGGGCGCAGCACGCGGCGCTACCAGGGGTGCGGCGGTGCACAAGAGAGGAACTCGTCGTATCTTACCACATCTCATCGGGGGCGGCAAGCGGCGGGCGGGCTGCGGGTCGCGCAGGATGCTGAGGGGCGTGCTTGCGCGGCTCGATTCTGGTCAGCATCCACTATCCGATCATGGCATGGTCCCTTCGAACAGCGAGTTTCGGTCAAGAATCCGGCATCTGGCTCTCGAAGGCAAAGCGCACCCAGGGAAGATCGACGGCGTTGCACAGCCGTTGGTCGGCCGTCCAGATCTCACACGACAGGGACTCGGCCAGCGCCAGGTAAAAGCTGTCGTACGCAGCGGCGCGGTTCAGCTTTCGTGTCCAGGCAAAGGCCAGGTGCACCTGTGCGGCGTCGGCGGGAACAAGCTGAATCGCCAACTCGGACACAAGCGGCAGGGAGTCTTCTGCCTCCTCGGCTGTGATGAGACCCAAAAAGGCCGCCTTGCACAGGGCCGTTGTCATTTCGTACAGCCACAAGTCAGGGGCAACCAACTTGTAGCCTTCCAGCAGCCACTGTTCCATTCGCGCCCGGAGCACATCGCGGCGCGGATCGGGCAAGATCAACCGGATGGCCAGGCTGGCATCAACTACCAAGGATTTGGGCATCGCGTTTGTCCCTGTCGGCCCGCACGGCAGCAAGGAGGGCCTCCACGTCAATCGGCTCACCGCCGCGCCGCGCCAGGATGTCGGCTGCCAGCGCATCGCTCCGTGCGACCCAGGCCTCCCACTTGGTTAGCCTGGCCGTTGCTGTCTCTTCCTCCAGCCGATGATAGTCCTCCATGCTGACGATGGCCGCTTTGGGCTTGCCCCTGGAGGTTAGGATGATCCTCTCCCCTCCGTAAGCGACGCGGTTTACCAGGTCAGAGATGTCCCTCTTTACCTTGCCGATGCTGATGTGCGTGTGTGTCACGTCACAGCCTCCTTTTCGGATTGCACTATCCTGACAAACAGTATAATGCAATTCGGCTCTCATGTCAAGAGTTGCGCGGGAAATGCGCCGGGGCCGTGGCAGGCAGGTCCTTGGCAAGGGCGAGGTTGAACAACTCGGGCGTTTTGGGTAAAGGTGGTTAGGAAAGCACGACCATCATAATCCTGCTTTCCTTGTCATCATACTAGATCCCCCGGCGTGACCGTTCATAAACAACACAACACCCATAACACTCCGGGCGCCGCGCCCCCCTACGCCGCCGCGGCGACCCGCGCCAGCAGGATCTCTTCCTGCTCGGGCAGCACGGTGCGGGGGTCGAGGAGGAGGCGGTCGTCCTCGATGCGGCTGATGACCGGCGGGTCGCCGGCCCGCAGGCGGGCGGCGACGGTGGCGGGCGATTCGACGGCCAGGGCCACCAGCCGCGTGGACAGCGTCTCGCCGGGCAGGCTGCCGCCGCCGACGGTGGACCGGCCGGGCAGCACGTCGGCCTGCACGCCGCGCTCGCGGAGGGCGGCCAGCCAGCGGCCGGCCCGCTCCTGCAGCTCGGCCTCCGTCTGGGCGATCATGCGCCACACGGGCACTTCCCGCACCGCCTCGCCCAGCAAGTAGTGGCGCAGCGTGGCCTGGAGGCCGGCCAGCGTGGTCTTGTCGACGCGCAGGGCGCGGGTCAGGGGGAACCGGCGCAGGCGGGCCATCAAGTCGCCGCGGCCCAGGATGATGCCGGCCTGGGGGCCGCCCAGGAGCTTGTCGCCGCTGCACGACACCAGCGACACACCGGCGGCCACGCTCTCCTGGATGGTGGGCTCGTGGACCAGGCCAAAGGGCGCGGTGTCGAGGAGCGTGCCGCTGCCCAGGTCGTCGATGAGCAGCACGTCGCGCTGGCGGGCCAGGGCCACCATCTCGGCCAGATCGGGCTCGTGGACAAAGCCCGACAGGTGAAAGTTGCTGCGGTGGACGCGCATGAGGGCGGCGGTCTCGCTGCCGATGGCCGCCTCGTAGTCGTCGATGTAGGTCCGGTTGGTGGTGCCCACCTCCACCAGGCGGGCGCCGCTCTGGCGCATCACGTCGGGGATGCGAAACCCGCCGCCGATCTCGACCAACTGGCTGCGGGAGATGATCACCTCGCCATCGCGGGCCAGGGCCATGAGCATCAGGAGCACGGCGGCCGCGTTGTTGTTGACCACCAGGGCTGCCTCGGCGCCGGTGAGCCGGCACAGGAGCTCTTCGGCGTGGACGTAGCGCGAGCCGCGCTGCCCGGCCTCCAGGTCGTACTCCAGGTTGGAATAGCCCAGGGCCACGGCGTCCATGGCGGCCCGGGCCGCGGCACTCAGCGGCGCCCTACCCAGGTTGGTGTGGATGACGACGCCCGTGGCATTGATGGCCGGGCGCAGGGTGGGCCGCAGGCGCTCGGCCAGCATCTCGCCGGCCCGGGCGGCCAGGGCGTCCAGCTCCGGGCAGGGCGCGCCGCCTCGGACCGCTTCGCGGGCGGCATCCAGGGCGTCGCGGGCGGCTTCCACCACCAGGTCGTGGCCCCAACGCGCCTCCAGGGCGGCCACGCCGGCCTGCTGGAGCAGCCGGTCGACGCTGGGCAAATTGCGCAGTTCCGCTTCGACAGTCATGTCGTTCCCCTTGTCAGGTTTCGCTTCGCAGGCGCACGATGAGCACCTCGAAGGCCACAAAGATGAGGGCGATGACCAGGGCATAGCCCACGTTCAGGGCGCGGTGGACCTGGAGCCAGGCATAGACGGCCAGGCACACGCCGGCCCAGGCGCTGTGCCGCAGGAAGCGCCAGGGATCGCGGCTGGTGGCGACGGGCGCCAGGCGGCGGTTGAGATAGGCCGCGGCGGGGGCCACGGTGCCGGTCACGGCCAGGAACAGCATGGCCAGAAAAAGCGACAGGGCGCCGGGCATCTCGGGCCGCGTGCTTCCGGTGAGCACGTACAGGCTCCACCAGCCGACGACCGCCAGCAGGATGGACAGGACGATCAGGAGCCGTGGCCGCATGCCGCCTGCCCTCCGCTTTCTATTCGGTTCCACAAGCCTGCTCGCCCTCGCATCGAATGGCTCCCTCAGCGTACCGGCTCGGCGACGACGTAAACGCGCTCGGGAAAGGGCTCAATCTCGGCGCCGGCGCAACTGACCAGGGTGAGGCGCTCGGGGCCGCCGGGCGAGAGAAAGCTGAGGTGCTGCGTCAGCTCCTGGAACGTTTTCTTGCGCCAGCGGACGTGTTGCACCTGCGTCACGCTGTAGGTAAAGGTCTGCCCGGCGTTGTTGACCACGTGGATCTTGTGGCCGACCTTCAGGCTGCCCAGGCGCACAAAGACGCCGTTGTACCCGTACCCGTAGTTGTGGCCGACCAGGACCATGTTGCCCTGCTCGCCCGGAAAGGCCGTGCCTTCCCAGTGGCCCACCAGGTCGCCGCGCCCGGGGCGGAACAGGGTTTCGGCGTTCCAGGTCGAGGTCCCCGTGCGGGCGTCGCGCACCTGGGGCAGGGTCACGATGGAGCGGGTGATCCCCAGGGCCGGGATGCGGATCTGGGCCGGGCCGGGCGGGGGCGTGGGCCTCGGGGTGGGCGTCGGCGAGGGAATGGGGGTGGGGGTCGGGGTGATGGTCGGCGGCAGGGTGGGCGTCGGCGTGGGCGTGAGGGTCGAGGTCATGGCCGGCACCGCCAGCGCGGCCAACTGGGGCGATCGCAGGTAGCGGTCCTGGTTCATGAGCCAGGTGTTGAGCACCGAGTAGACGCCATACAGGACGGCGGCCAGAAGCAAGAGACCGCCGAGCAAGAGCAGGACGCTGGACAGGGCACGGCCCACAGCCGCCAGCCGGGCTCGCTGCGCCCGTTGGGCGTGTGCCGGCGATGTGGGAAGACCCTTCGGCCACCGGGCAAGTTCCATACATAAATTATACCCCCATCCTCGCCGGGCGTCAAACCGGCACCCCACCGCACATGCTCCGAGGCCTCGGGTTGACATTTTACATGATATATGTTAAACTGCAGCCAGAAACGTGGGGCGGGAGAGCCATGGCACGCGATACGGACGAGGCGATGCCGCTCCCCGGCCAGCCGGAGGACACCCGGCTGAGCCCGGCTGAGGTGCACGACATCGTGCGCAACAGGCTAGGGCGCCTGGGCCTCAGAGCGGCAGACGTGCACCGCCTGGCGCGCGGGATGCACAGACGCGTTTACAACCCCGGCGAGGTCATCGTGCCGCGCGGCGCCCGGGCCGATTGTCTGGGCGTGGTGGTGCGGGGACAGGTGGCCGTGCACGTCGGCGCCCGGGCGACTGCTCGCGTGGCCGTCGTGCTGCTGGCGGGCAGCACCTTTGGCGAGGCGATGCTGGCCGAAAGCCGCCCCAGTCATGCGACCCTACAAGCCCTCACCCGCTGCGAGCTGGCCTTGCTGCGGCAGGGAGACGTCCAGGGGGTCTTCAGGGCCTATCGGGAAGAGGAGCGGCGGGCCGGCCTGTGGCGCCTGGTCAAAGCAGGCGGCGCCCTTCTCCTGGTCCTGCTGCTGGCCCTGGCGATCCTCCGGGTGCCGGCCGGGCGCAGCGCCCTGGCACTGGCTCCCATGGCCCTGGGGCAATGGTGCCACGAGGGCGGCTACACCCGGTGCGCCGAGGAGTCGTGGCAGGTCGCCGCCGGGCTGGCGCCCACCAACGTGAACCCTTTGCTGGCCCTGGGCAACCTCTACTTTGCCCGCGACGAGGTGCCGGCAGCCGAAAGGGCCTTCGAACAGGTCCGTGCCCTGGAGCCCGACCTGCCCGAGGCGTACAACAACCTGGGGTTGATCTATGCCCGGCAGGGCAACCACAAGCGGGCCGTGGCGGCCTTCCGCCGGGCCCTGGAGCTGGAGCCCGGCATCGCCGCCGTGGAGCACAACCTGGCCCTGAGCTTGCAGGCCCTGCGCCAGGAAGACGAGGCGCTGGCGCACTATGGCCTGGCCCTGGCCCTGGGCGGGCCCCAGGCGACGACCCTGGCCAACATGGCCGTCGCCTATTACCAGGCCGGCCGGGCCGACGAGGCCGCCACCGCGGCGCGGGAGGCCCTGGCCTACGACGAGAACCTGGCCGCCGCCTACACCGTCCTGGGGGCGGTGGCCCTGGACGCGCGGCAGCCCGAAAAGGCGCTGGCCGATCTGCAGCGTGGCGTTGCCCTCGACGGCGCCCATCCTCAGGGGTATTTCTTCCTGGGCCTGGCCTACAAGTCCCTGGGCCGCCTGGCTGAGGCCACCTCCGCCTTCGAGCGGGCGCTGGCCACGGCGGGCGACGAGGGGACCAGGACCCAGATCCGTCGGCACTTGCAAGAGCTGTATGAGGTGCGGGAGAGCAGCCAGAGCCAGTGAGGTTCGTGGCCGGAGGGAAAGGAGGTGGTCATCAGCATCCTACGCAAGGACTGAGGCTCAGAGAATACTGACGCTGGCCGGCAGTCTGCCCGGTACCGTTTTTCTCGCGCCTGGTCCGCCGGGCGCCCCAAACACAAGGAGGTAGAGATGCGTTCCACACTACGAATTGCGGGATTGCTCTTGTTGCTTTCGGCCCTGCTGCTGCCCCTGGTGGGCTATGCCAGCGACGTGCCGTGCCCGGACGATCCCAACATACCCTGTGTCTCTGAAACGCCGCCGTTCTACATCGTGATCAACCGCGAGTTTGAAGATCTCACCCGCACGGGCAGCGGCTGCCAGCCGATCATCCTCAACCACCCCGATATCGAGGACTGCTGTGGCGAAAGCGAGGCCCTCGGCGAGGCCAACTTCCAGGTCGAGTCGGAAGTCTGCCCCCTGCTGGCCGACCGGGTGGACTGGCCGGAGGACGGCGAGGAGCCGACGGTCATTGTCTACCAGATGTGCTGCGATTGCACCGGCGCTGCCGGTGGTGAATGGCGGTACCGCGTGCGCCTGCTGCACGCCGACGGCACCTGCCCCATCGACGAGCAGAACCCCGGCTGCTACGAGGATCTGCCGCCCGGCACGGGCATCGACCTGCCGGCCCCGCTCATCATCGGCGGCCTGGCCGTGATGGGCGTCGCCCTCCTGGCGACGGGCATGGTCGTCCGCCGGCGCAGCGTCCGCCTGGCCTGAGTTCCACGCGGCGGAGCACCTCCCGGATGGTGAGGTGCTCCGCCGTGGCTCTGCGCGAGGTTCCCCCCTACTTGGTGCCGACGAGGAAAACGGCCTGCCAGGGGCGGTAGCGGCTGAAAAAGGTGTCGCGCCTGGTTTCCACGCCGTTTTCCTTGACGACGCGGTAAACCGTCACGTCCAGCCCATCCTTGGCCCATTCGATCTGCCGGGTCTCTCCCTTGGGCAGCGTTGGATCGTCCCGGTAGACGGCCGGGCCGTGGGCCACGGGATTGGCCTCGTGGGGGCCGTCGATCTCGATGGTGCGGCCCGGGTTGGTGCCATAGTAGCGAAAGGTCAGCGTCTTGTTGGCCTCGTCCACGGCGGTCTCGATGAGGATGTGGTGCCCCGTGTCGTTCACCCACTTCAGGTCCACCTGGGGCGAATAGATCGTAGCGTCCATGCCCAGGGGCGGCTCGTAGTAGGCCACGCGAAAGGCGTGGGGCCAGCGCTCGGTGATGGGCACCCCGGCCCAGAAGGCGGCGCGAAAGGCCGTTGACGACACCTGGCACAGCCCGCCGCCCACGTCGGCGCGGGTCGTGTTGCCCCAGATGATAATGCCCTCCTCGTATCCCTTTTCGGCCGTCACCTCGCCCAGATAGTGGTTGAAGGAAAACTCTTCGCCGGGGGCGACGATGACGCCGTCGAACTGCCGGGCACCGACGATAATGTTCTGCACCCGTGAAGCCGTCGAGCCGGCGAAACGGGTCACGCCCTCGCCGATGAGCTCCACGATGCCCAGTGCCGGCCCATCCTCGTTGGCCAGCGCCGGCCGGACGGGCAACAGGGGCAGCGGCACCGTCCGCTCGTGGCCGCCGGTGGCCGCGCTCTCGATGAGGCTCAGCGTGGCCGTCACGTCCAGGCTCCGGCCGGGCACGCTGTCGACCACGGGCACCAGGACCCCGGCGCCTTCGTCGAAACGAAACTCGGCGTTCGTGGGGCTGATGGCCACCTGGGCCGCAATCTCTTGCACAAAGGCGGTCGCGTGGCCGGGGTCGAGGCTCGCCGCCAGGGTGGCGCCGCCGTCCGTGCCCGTGGTGGGCCGCAAGATCAGCCACTCGGCCAGCGTCTCGGACGAGATGGTCCACGGCCCGGCATCGGGGGCCGTCAGGGTGATGGGGCCGGCCAGAATGGCCTGCACCTGGGCCTGGGCCGTCGACAGGTCGGTTAGCAGGGGCTCGCTCTCGCGAACCACGACGGGCACCTCGCCACCCGCCATCTGCCGGACGCGCTGCTGGAGGGCCAGGCTCGTGGCCTGCACGTCGATCTCCTGGCCCGACTGGCCGGGGATCACTTCCACCTGGAGGCCATCGCCCAGGCGCAGCGTGGCGTTTTGCAGGGGCCGGTTGATCTCGCGGCCCATCTCGCTCAAGAACATCTCGGCTGCCCCCGGCTGAAAGGCAAAGACGGGCATCACCAGGCGGCTCTTGAGCAGAACGGCCCCCTGCTCGCGGAGGCGGGCCGACAGGTTGCCGCTGTGACCCACGAGCATGGCGCTGTCGACGGTGGCCTGCACGTCCAGGCTGGCGCCCACGTCGGCCGGATCGACCGGCCAGGCCCGGTCACCGTAGCGCAGGATGAGGTGGCGATCGGCGGGGTAGTAAAAGTCGGCGGCCAGCCGTTCGGCGGCCTCCTCGCGGGTCAGCCCCCCGAGGTCCACGTCCCAGACGTAAACGCCGGGCACGATGCGGTCGGCCAGCCACATCTCGAGGAACAGGAGTGTTGCCACCCCGGCGACGACGATGGCCAGGGCCAGGAGGGCCAGCGTGGCCTCCCAGGCCAGGGACCGGCTCCGCCGGGCCGGGGGCGCCGGCGGCGGCGGGACAACGTCGCGCCGAAGCGGCCGCGTTTGCCATTCGGTGGGCGGCTGGCGCTGGGGCCGTGCCGTCGATCTGGTCATATCCTGACTCGTCCTCTATCCGGTGCCGGGCGTGGTGCGCGCCCGGCGCCTTTCAGTCCGGGTATACTCTCTCCCTCAAGACGCCGCGGCGTGGGCGCCGGTTCCACCATTGTGCGGGCTTGGGGGCTGTTCGTCTGTAATCAATCATCCCTTTTCCGGCGTGCGGGCCGGCCTGGAATTAAAGCCGGCCGGGGGGGCCAGGAGCGCGGCCAGCTTCTCGGCGCCCTGGCGGTCGGCAACGGCCAGGACCTCGTCTCCCTGCTCCAGGACGGTCGCGCCGCGCGGGACGACCATCTCGCCCTTGCGGATGATGGCGGCAATGATGCACCGTTCCGGCAGCTCCAGCTCCTGGATGCTCTTGCCCACGGCGCGGGCGCCGGGCGGGATCTTTTCCTCCACCACCGAGTATTCGCCGCGGCGGAGCTTGAGGAGGGTCATCATGTCGCCCAGGGACATCTCTTCCTCGATGAGCCGCGACAGGATCTCGGACTGGTTGAGGGCGACGTCGACGTGAAACTTTTCGTCAAAGAGCCAGGCATTGCGCGGATTGTTGACCTGGGCGATGGTGCGCGGCACCTGGTAGCGGCTGCGGGCCAGGAAGCAGAGCACCAGGTTGTCGGCATCCCGCGGCGTACAGGCGGCCAGCACCTGGGCCTCGCCGATGCCCGCCTGCTCCAGGACGTGGGGATAGGTGGGATCGCCCACCATGATGGCTTCGGTGGGCAGCTCGCGGTGGAGGTGAGCCAGGACCTCGTCGCGCGGCTCGATGACGCGCACTTCGTGGCGCTCTCCGAGGAGCAGGTTGGCCAGTTGAGAGGCGGTGCGCCCGCCCCCGGCAATCAAGACAAACATTCAGGCCTCCTTCCGCCGGCCGAGCCGCTCCCTCAGCTCCAGGATGCCTTCCATCGTGGCGCTGAGGAGGATGACGTCGTCGGTCTCTAGCAAGAGATCGTCCGACGGAAGCTGGGCCTTGCCCGCGCGGGTGACGGCCGCCACCGTGCATGGACCGTCGGGGAAAAGCTCCGCCAGCCTGGCGCGGTTCCAGGCCGCGGGCACGCCGAACTCGTAGATCTCGACCTCGCCGTTGCCCGCCGAGAAGACGGTGTGGATCTCGCTCTGGTAGAGCATCTCTTCCATGCGCTGCGCGCCCCAACTGGTGGAGCTGACCATGTGCAGGCCGAAGGTCTCGTGGACGGTCCGCCAGTTGGGATCGTAGTTGCGGACCACGACGTTGGGCACGTGGTAAACCTCGCTGGCAACGTGGGCCACCACGGCGTTGATAGAATCGACGTTGGTGGTGGCTGCCAGGGCATCCGCCTGGGCGATGCCTGCCCGGCGCAGGACGTCCTGGTTGAGGGTCTCGCCCTCTATGGTCTGTCCCCGAAAGTCGGGCGGAAGGTTGTCGAAAGAAGCGCGCACGGGATCGATGACGACGACCCTGTGTCCGCGCTGGAAAAGGCGGTAGGCGAGCTCCGACCCTACCCGGCCGCAGCCGACGACGATGATGTTCATAGGCATTTCCTGCTTTCCGACCCTGCCCTCCATCCCCCGGACGGGATCGACCGGGCCAAGGGTCACTTTTAAAACACTATTCGACTTGATACGGTACGTCGGTGATGACGATACCCGGCTTGAACAGAAGCGCCAGGCGCAGCATCCACGCCGCCTGGGTGTGAAGCAGGTTGTTCCACCAATGCCGGGGCACGAACTGTGGCACGACGATGGTGATCGTTTCGTTGGCCTGGCGCTGGTCCGAGATCTGCTGGATATAGTCCAGCAGCGGCTCCAGCAACAGGCGATAGGGCGAGTCGAGGATGACGAGGCGCACGCCCTCACCCCACAGTTCCCACTTGCTCTTGAGCCGATCGGCCTCGGCGGGGTCCATGGAGACAAAGACGGCGGTGACGTCGTCGGACAGGGAGCGGGCGTAGCGCAGGGCCGCCAGGCTCCCCCGGTGCACGCCGCTGATGGGCAGGATGACGCGATGGCGGGTGATGGGCGGCGGGGCGCCATAGGCCTCCAGGGAAAGGTGAGAGGCGAGCATGCGGTAGTGGCGATGGATGGCGGCAAACATGATGACCAGGGCGGGCAGCAAGAGCAGCACGATCCAGGCGCCGTCCCTGAACTTGGTAACGGCAAAGACCAGGAGGACCACGAACGTCAGGGCCGCGCCAAAGCCGTTGATGGCCATGCGCAGTTGCCAGCCGCTCTGGTAGCGCAGCGTCGACGCCCGCTCCTGCCGCTCCTGCCCGGGAGCCATGTGGCCGATCTTCCACCAGCGGCGGGCCATGCCGGCCTGCGACAGGGTGAACGACAGAAAGACGCCGATGGCATACAGTGGGATCAGGCCGGTGACGCTGGCCTGAAAGACGACGATCAGAAGGCAGGCGAGGAGCGCCAGGACCAGTATGCCCCGCGAGTAGACGAGGCGACTGCCCCGAAAGGCGAACTGCCGCGGCAGGAAGGCATCCTCGCCCAGGAGAGCGCTCAGCCGGGGAAAGCCGGCAAAGGAGGTGTTGCTGGCCATGATCAGGATCAGGGTCGTGGCGACGATGGTGCCCAGGTAAAGGGCGCCCTGTCCCTGGAAGACGGTGCGGGCCAACTGCGAGATGACCGTCTCGAACTCGGAGGGCACGGCCTGGATGTGCACGGCCAGGTAAGTGATGCCCAGAAAGAGGGTGCCCAGGATGACGGCCATCCAGATGAGGGTGATGCCGGCGTTCCGGCCGCGCGGCTCGCGAAAGGCCGTGGTGCCGGTCGAGATGGCTTCCACTCCCGTCAGGGCGGCGGTGCCGCTGGAAAAGGCGCGCAGGATGAGAAAGGGCGTGATGGCCTGGGCGGCGGCAACCTCCAGGGCCGGCGGCTCGACGACCGTGCCCAGGCTGCCCGTCAGGTGGCGAGCCAGGCCGGTGCCGATGGTCAGGAACATCATGGCCAGGAAAAAGTAGCTGGGAACGGCAAACACGGCGCCCGACTCGCGCACGCCCCGAAAGTTGATCAGCATCACAAAGAGCACCAGGACCACGGCCAGGGGAACGCGATAGTCGAACAGCACCGGGAAGGCGGACGTGATCTGGGCGACGCTGGAGGATACGGCCACGGCGACGGACAGGATATAGTCCGTCAGCAGCGAGGCACCGGCCAGGAGGGCGGGAAGCTCTCCCAGGTTGTCGCGGGCGACGATGTACGCCCCGCCCCCGTTGGGGTAGGCGCGCACGACCTGCTGGTAGGACAGGGTGATGATGGCCAGCAGGACGACGATGGCGACGGCAATGGGAAAAGCCAGGCCAAAGGCCGCCATCCCGGCAAAGGCCAGGATGAACAGGATCTCTTGCGTGCCATACGCCGTGGACGACAGGGCGTCGGAGGCGAAAACGGCCAGGCCAACGATCTTGCGGATGGTCTGATGGGGCGCGTCGGCGGTGGGCAAGGGCCGGCCAATGAGCCAGGTGCGCCAGGACTGCCGGGGGGCGTATTCCGTTGTGCGACGCAGGATTTTGGTCCCGTTCTCATCTTCAATCGTGCTCATGTGTGTTTTCCGGTTACTGACAAAGCACCCGGCTATCCGGGTGCCCCGTGCGACGAATGCCTATGTTAAGCGGATCGATTCTATCCCGAATCTTGTCCGGTGTCAAGTGGGATCGAAGAATTGACGGGGACCTAACCCCCCGGCCCCCTTCCCTGCGAGGGAAGGGGTCGACATCTTGCAGGAATCCGGGGCCGGGTATATAATCGCAGCGCCGCACCTGGCAGTTCCATCGCGGCATTTGCTCGGGGCAGGAGAACGAGAATGTTTGGAAGACTTCGGCATCTTCTCGTGGGACATCCACTGCCGACGCAGCAGCTCGGCGAGGAGCGCCTGAACAAGGTGCGCGCCCTGGCCGCCTTTTCCCCCGACGCCCTGTCGTCCATCGCCTATGCCAACCAGGAGATCTACCTGGCGCTGGTGCTGGCCGGCAGCGCGGGCTTGTCGTTGGCGGCGCCCATCGGCCTGGCCATCACCGGGCTGCTGCTCATCGTCGCCCTGTCCTACTTTCAAACGATCCACGGCTATCCGTCGGGGGGCGGTTCGTACGTCGTCGCCCGCGAGAACCTGGGCACTCTGCCGGGCCTGGTGGCCGCCGCGGCGCTGATGGTCGGCTACCTGTTGACGGCCGCCGTGAGCCTCACGGCCGGCGTCGAGGCCCTGGCTTCGGCCTTTCCGGCCCTGTGGGACTACCGGGTGCCGGCCGCCCTCCTGCTGCTGGGCCTCATCACCCTGCTGAACCTGCGCGGGCTGCGCGAGTCGGGCACGCTCATGGCCATCCCGGTCTACCTATTCCTGGTGACCTACCTGCCCATGCTGGGCTATGGGCTGGTGCGCCTCGTCGCCGGCGGGCCGGCGCCCCTGGCGTCCGTGGCGCCCGCCACGGTGCAGCCGCTGACCATCGCGCTGATCCTCCAGGCCTTCTCGTCGGGCTGCACGGCCCTCACCGGCATCGAGGCCATCAGCAACGGCGTGCCGGCGTTCCGGGCCCCCGAGGCGCGCAACGCCGGGCGAACGCTGATGGTCATGGCCCTGCTCATGGCCCTTCTCTTCCTGGGCAGCACCGGGCTGGTGCAGGCCCTGGCCGTGGTCGCCGGGCCCCAGGAGACCATCCTCTCGGCGCTGACCCGGCGGGTGTGGGGCGGGGGTGCAGGCTATCTGCTCATCCAGGGGGCCACGATGCTCATCCTCACCGTGGCGGCCAATACCAGCTTTGCCGGCTTTCCGCGGCTGACTGCCATCCTGGCGGGCGATGGCTTTGTGCCCCGCCAGTTGGCCGGCCTCGGCGACCGGCTGGTGTTCTCCAACGGCATCCTGGTGCTGGCGGGCGCCACGGCCGTGCTCATCGTCCTGTTCGGGGGCGACTCGCACGCCCTCGTGCCGCTGTTTGCCGTGGGCGTGTTCCTGGCCTTTACGCTGTCGCAGACCGGCATGGTGCTCCACTGGCACCGGGCACGGGGGCCGCGCTGGCAGCTCAAGGCCGTGCTCAACGCCGCCGGCGCCGTGGCGACCGGGGGCACCGTGCTCGTCATCGCCAGCAACAAGTTTTTCCAGGGGGCGTGGATTACCCTGGCCCTGATTCCCATCCTGGTCATCGCCTTCTGGCAGGTTCGCAGGCACTACCGCCAGGTGGCGGCGCAGTTGTCCCTCCGTGGCCTGGCGCCGCCCACCCCGCCGTTGCCCCATCCCAGGGTCGTGGTGCCCATCTCGGGGGTACACCGCGGCGTCATCATCGCCATGGCCTTTGCCCGATCCATTTCAGAGGACGTCACGGGGGTGTACATCGAGCTGGAGCCGGGGGCCGCGGAGCGGGTGCGGGAGCGGTGGATGGAGTGGTGGCCCGACGTGCCCCTCGTGGTGCAACCCTCGCCCTACCGTTCCATCGTCGGCCCGCTCCTCGACTACCTGGACGAGACCGACCGCCGCCACAACGACGGGCAACTGGCCACGGTTGTGCTGCCCGAGTTCGTCCCGGCCCGGTGGTGGCAGAACCTGCTGCACAACCAGACGACCTGGCTCATCAAGACGGCGCTCCTCTACCGCCGCCGGCAGCTCGGCTACCAGCGGGTGATCATTGACGTGCCCTACCACCTGGGCCACTAGGGCGCCAGGCCCCTGATGACCAGGTTGTCAAAGTGGATGACGGTGCCGGGCTCGTCAAAGGTGCCGGCGGCCAGGCCCACGGTGCCGCCGCCGAGGGTGGCGTCGGCCACGTCCACCAGGTGCACATCGTTGACGTAAAAGCGGAACTGATTGCCCTGGCACACGACCCTGACGCGGTTGGTGGCCTCCAGGCCCTGGTTGATGGCCTCTGACGGCTCCCAGGTCACCAGGTTGGAGAACTCGCCCTGGTGGTACAGATCCACCGCGTAGTAGCCGTCGCTGCTGATCTGGAACCAGTAAAATTCGTCGGTCTCGTCCTGGTAGCGGACCAGGGGGCCATAGTTGTTGTCCAGCGGGCCTGCCACGTGGATGGTGTCGACTTCGAGCTCGTAGTCGGCCATGGCCAGGTCCGGCCCCTGGCCCCAGCCCATGTAATCGGAGAGCTTGACGGCGATGCGGTACTCGCCCGTGGCATAGCCCACCTCGGTGTTGTTGTCCACCGACGTGCCCCAACCGCTGTTCTCGTCGGAGAAGTCGTCGGCGTACAGGGTGGAGGGCGGTGGAGGTGTGGGCGAGGGCAGGGGAGTCGCGTCCGGCGGAGCTGTGGGGGGCGACGTTGTCGTGACAGTGGGGGCCACGGCGGGGTTTGTCGCCTCGGAAGAGACGACGACGAACGTGACGGGCGGCGTGGGCTCCCCACCCCCGTTGCCGAGAAGCAGGGCGGCGACGATGGTCAGGACCAGGCAGACGACGACGCCGCCGCCGGCCAGGAGCCAGACGCTGCGGGGCAAGGGCCGCCTGGCGGCGGGGGCCGACGACGTTCTGGGGGCCCTGGCGGTGGCTGCCGCCGGTGCGGGTGTGGCCACCCGCCGGGCCGGCTCCGCGGCCGCCGGCTCCTGCCGCAGCAGGGCGCGGCGCAGATCGCCGGCGGTGGCATAGCGCTCGGCAGGGTCTTTGGCCAGCGCCTTGAGGACCACAGCGTCCAACCAACGGGGGATGGCCCGGTTGTAGGTGCTGGGCGGCGGCGCCTGGTCGCGGCGGATGCGCATGACGTTCTCCACCTGGGCCGCGGGGGTGGTGCGCTGGTCAAAATCCAGGTAGGAGCGGCCGGTGAGCATGCGATAGAGCACCGCGCCCAGGGCATAGACGTCGATGCGTGGGTCATCGCGCACCCCTTCGGCCTGCTCGGGCGACATGTAGGGCAGCGTGCCCGCCACAAAGCCGTGGGAGGTATGCCAGGTGCGGTCCAGGAGTTGGTCGGACACGTGGGCGATGCCAAAGTCCGCGACCTTGGCCCCGCTGTCGCTCCCCCGGCCGGTCCCGGCGGCAAAGAGGATGTTGGCCGGTTTCAGGTCGCAGTGGACGACGCCGCGCCCGTGGGCATAGTGCAGCCCTTCGGCCACGTCGGCAGCGATGCGCGCCGCCTCCGCGGGCCGGAGAGGCCCGGCCTGCAGGCGGGCGTCGAGGCCGCCGCCGGCCATGTACTCCATGGCGATATAGTAGTTGCCGGCCTCGCTAAAGACGTTGTAGGTGCGCACGATGCGCTCGTGGGTGAGGCGAATGGTGGCCCGGGCCTCGGCCAGGAAGCGCTTGAGGATGACCTCGTCGCCGACGAGGGCCGGGATGAGCTCCTTGAGGGCCACCTGCTCGCCCAGGAGCCGGTCCTGGGCCAGGTAGACAAAGCCAAAGCCGCCGCGGCCCAGTTGGCGCACGATCTGATATTGCCCATTGAGAAGTGTATCGCCTGGCTTGAGAGACATGCGGTTCCAGTCCTTGTTCAGTCGCCCATCCAGCGGTCGCGTGGGAGCACCGGGAGGGCCGGTTCAATCGCGCTGCCAGGGCGCCAGCAGGCGAGGTGTCCACCGTCTTTGGCCCGTAGCCATCGCCCCGTTGCGGAGCTATGCCCGGAGTATAGCACAGGGGCCGTGGAAGGTCAAGGGGCGGCGACGAGGGCCTATAGCCAGTCCTCGGCGTCCTCGCCCAGTTGAAAGGCCACGCCCTGGATAAAGCCCCGCGCCCGCTCGGAGCGCGGGTAGCGGCCCAGCAGCGCCCAGAACTCCGGGCCGTGATTGGAGTACTTGCGGTGGGCCAGCTCGTGGGCCACGACGTAGGCCACTACCCACTCCGGCCAGCCCCGGATGCGCTCGCTGATGCGGATGTCGCCGTCGGTCGGGCCGCCGTTGGTGCAACTCCCCAGGCGCTTTTGCATGTTGCCCACCCACCGGATGGAATGCCACTCGATCTCGCCGCCGAAGCAGTCGGCATTGATCCGCCGGGCCATGGCCTCCAGGTCCGAGTCGGCGCGGGCGCGGACCCGGGCGCGCCGCCGCTTGACTTCGGCCACGATCTCGGCCACGTGGCGGTCCAACTCCGGCTGGCCGATGCCCCGGGGCGCCCGGACGAGGACGCGGTTGCCGCGCCATTCCCAGTGGATGCGGCTGCGCAGCCGCCCCTCGCGCACGACCTCGACCTCGATGGGGTCGTCGTCACGCGGCTCAGGTGCGGGCCTGGCCATCGGTCTCTTCCTCGCCGTGCAGGAGGCTGAGGGCTTCGGGGCGCAGGGCCAGTGTGACGTCGTCTCCGGGGCGGGGCAGTTGGCCGGCGCCAAAGAGCAGCTCGAAGGTCAGCCTCTGGCCGCTCTCGTGCTCGATCTCCAGGAGATAGTGGCTGCCGCGGAAGGAACAGCGCTGCACCTTGCCGCCCACCGAGGCGCCGCCCGGCGCCTCGTCGCCCACCAGGCGGGCGGCCTCCGGGCGGATGAGGAGCGTGGCCTCCTCGCCGTCCGGCGGGGCGGGCTCGCCGTCGTCCAGGGTCAGAAGCCCCAGGGGGGTATCGATCTCCAGGGGCCGGCGGCTTACCAGGCGGGCGGGCACCAGGTTGCTAAGGCCCAGGAAACGGGCCACCCAGGCCGACGCGGGATGGCTGTAGACGTCCTGGGGCGCGCCCCGCTGCACGATGCGGCCGGCGCGCATGATCATCACCCGGTCGCTCACGGCAAAGGCCTCCTCCTGGTCGTGGGTGACGTACAGGGCGGTGAGCCCCACCCGCTTCAGGATGGCCCTCAGCTCGTTCATCAGCTCCTCGCGCAGGGCGCGGTCCAGGGAGCCGAGGGGCTCGTCGAGCATGAGCAGTTGCGGGCCGGGGGCCAGGCTGCGCGCCAGGGCCACCCGCTGCTGTTCTCCGCCCGACAGCTCGTAGACGCGGCGGGCCCCGTAGCCCTCCAGGCCCACAAGGGCCAGCATCTCGGCCACGCGGGCCGCGATGGCCGCGCGGGGCAGCGACTGCATGCGCAGGCCAAAGGCCACGTTGGCCGTCACGTCCTTGTGGGGAAAGAGGGCATAGTCCTGGAACATGAGACCGAAGCCCCGCTCGTGGATGGGCACGTCGCGCAGGGAGCGCCCCTCAAAGACCACGTCGCCGGCCGTCGGTGCCTCCAGCCCGGCGACGATGCGCAGGATGGTCGTCTTGCCGCAGCCGCTGGGCCCCAACAGGCAGACGATCTCGCCTTCACCCACGGTGAAGGAGACGTCGCGCAATACGGGGGTGTCGCCGAAGGACTTGTCGACGGATTTGACTTCGAGGAGAGGCACGATCAGAATTCTCCAAAATCGCCCAGGCGAAAGCGCTCGATGATGACAAATCCCGCGGTGCAGACGACCATGAGGAGCACGCTCATGGCCAGCCCCTGCCCCTGGTTGAGGATCCCCTGGGCGCCGAGGAGCCGGTAGATGACCACGGGCATGGTGGGAAAGGCGGGCCGCGCCAGGAGCAGCGTGGCGCCAAACTCGCCCATGCTGACGGTAAAGGCAAAGACGGCGCCCACCAGCAGGGCGCGGCCCACGATGGGCAGGTCGATCTCGACGACGACCCGGGGGGGCGAGGCGCCCATAACCTGGGCCGACTGGCGCCAGTGGGGGTTCAGGCCGCGCAGGGCAGGCAGCAGGCTGCGCACCACAAAGGGAAAGGCCACCAGCGTGTGGGCCAGGGGCAAGAGCCAGGGCGAGGCCCGCAGGTTGAGTGGCGGGCTGTCCAGGGCGACGATGTAGCCCAGGCCCAGCGTCACGGCCGACGTGCCGAGGGGCAGCATGAACAGCGGGTCGAGAACCCGGCGCAGCGGGTCGGGCCGGCCGGCCAGCAGGTAGGCGCTGATGAGCCCCAGCACCATGGACAGGACGACGGTGCCGCCGGCCACCAGGAGCGAGTTGCGGATGGCCACGGCGGGCGGAACAAAGAAGAAGGACCGGGCCGGGTTGGTAAAGAGGGCCTCATAGTAGCGCAGGGTATAGCCCCCGCCCAGGGAGAAGGAGCGGTCGAAAAGGGCCAGCAGCGGGGCCAGCACTAGGACCAGGAGCCCCGCCACCCCGGCCCAGGCGGCGAGCCCCGCCCAGAAGCCGGGGGGATGGCGCTGCACGGAATCGCCGGGCCGCAGGTTGAGGGGCACGGCGGCCCGAGCCTGGATGCGGGTGTAGGCCGACATGATGGCAAAGGTAAAGACCATCTGGGCGATGGACAGGGCGGCGGCCACTGGCAGGTTAAAGAGGGGGATGGCCTGGGTATAGATCTCGACCTCGATGGTCGACCAGCGAGGGCCGCCCAGCACCAGGACGACGCCAAAGCTGGTGAAGGTAAAGAGAAAGACCAGGAGGGAGGCGGCCGCGATGGAGGGCATGAGGATGGGCAGGGTCACCTCGCGCCAGGTCCGCCAGCGGCCGGCGCCCAGGGTGCGGGCCGCTTCCTCGATGCGCGGGTCGAGGTTGGCCCAGAAGCTGCCCACCACGCGCACGATGACCGAGGCGTTGTAAAAGACGTGGGCGATGAGCACCAGGGTCAGGGTGTGCTGCAGGCGCACCGGTCCCAGGCCCAGCCCGGCGAGGATGCGGTTGACGTGGCCCTGGGGGCCCAGGAGGGCGGTAAAGGCCGCGGCCACGACGATGGTGGGCAGGACAAAGGGCACCGTCGTCAGCGCCCGCAGGATCGACTTGCCGCGGAACCGGAAGTGGGCAAAGGTGTAGGCCGCGGGCATGCCCACGGCCAGGGTCAGCAGCGTGGAGATGGCCGCCTGGCCGGTGGTAAAGCCCAGCAGCCGGGCATAGTACGGCTCGGTGAACAGGGTGCGAAAGGGCGCCAGGCTGAACTGCCCACCCGGCGCCAGGCTCAGGGTCAGGATGTCGGCCAGGGGGTAGAAGAAAAAGAGCCCCAGAAAGATCAGGGGCAGCAGGTAGAGGGCCTTGATCACCGTTACGCCTCGCGCGGAGATTGACTGCCGACGATCGCGACAGCTTCCAGGGACAGGGACGCCTGGTCCCCCACCCGACGCTCGCCGGGAGCCGGCGGGCGGAGGGGGGCGAAGGACATGCGATGGACGGCGCTGGGCCCCTGGCAGGCCAGGGCCGCCTGGTGCTCCTCGGTGCCATAGCCCTTGTGGCGGGCAAAGCCATAGCCGGGAAAGACCCCTTCCAGGCCGGCCATGAACCGGTCCCGGCTGACCTTGGCGACGATGGACGCGGCGGCGATGGACAGCACCAGGGCGTCGCCCTTGGGCATGCACTCCTGGGGCAGGGGCACGTCGGGCAGCCGCAAATAGTCGATGAGCAGGCATTCGGGCGGCGGCCAGAGGACGCGCAGGGCGAGGGCCATGGCCCGCCGGGTGGCGGCCACGATGCCCATGGCGTCGATGGCGGCCGGGGCCACGGCGCCGACGCCCATCGCCAGGGCGTGCCTGGAGATCACCTCCAGGAGGGCTTCACGCCGGGCGGGGGAGAGGAGCTTGGAATCGCACACACCTTGCAGGTGCCCGGCCAACTGGCCGTCGTCGGGGGGGAGAATGACGGCCGCGGCCACCACGGGGCCGGCCCAGGCGCCCCTGCCGGCCTCGTCGAGGCCCGCCACCCGGCGGTAGCCCCGCTTCCACAGGCGCGTCTCCCAGTCGAGGCTGGGCTGGCGAATCCTGCTGCCGTTCATGGGCGGGCCCGGCGGAGGGGAGAAACACAACAAAGGGCCGCGCGAAGGGCGTCCTGTTCGGCACGTCCGCCTTTCGCGCGCCCCCTGGTGTGCATCTGTGGCGGGCTAGTTCCGCGGGTAACGCTTTTCTCTGAGGCGGGTTGCCTTGCCCTGCCGGCCACGGAGAAAATAGAGCTTGGCCCGCCGCACGTGCGCATGGCGCAGGACCTCGATCTTTTCCACACGCGGTGAGTGCATGGGGAAGGTGCGCTCTACCCCAACGCCGTGGGAGGCGATGCGGCGCACCGTGAACGAAGCGTTGGCGCCGGCGCCCTTGCGGATGCGCATGACGGTACCGCGCACCAACTGGATCCTCTCCCGGTCTCCCTCGACGATACGAAAGTGAACCTGGACGTCGTCGCCGACGCGCAGCTCGGGCAAATCAGACTGGATGGCCAGGTCCTGTTTCAACTGCTCTTCGTTTACAGATCGTAAGAGATCATTGCTCATGGTCGTGTCGTCCTTCCTACTGGTTCGCAAGCGAGGATTTTACCATTAGACGGCGTGAGATGCAAGTCCTCGATGCCCCTTGGCCCGTCCCCACCCTGACCGTCGAGTGAGCGTAGGGTATCCGTGTAGTTCCCATCCAGCACGGGCCCCTGGAATATGGTACTATCAGGCCATCACAAGTGGCATGGCCCATGGCGGGCGAGCAACCTCGGGCCAGGAACTGCAACCGAGCAGGACCATACGTTCTGGGGACATCATGGGCCATGCTGATATAGGTATCTCTTCTCCTCCTTTTAATAGAGAGCCAAGGGTTTGGGGCCACCCTTGGCTCTCACGTTTTTGCCAGCAGCGCAGCAGTGTGCTAGAATAGCACGATCGAATTGAACGGCGAATTGAATGGGATGGTTGGAGGAGCGTGAGGAAGCAGATCCAACGCGGAGTCGGGGGCATACACAGGGCACCGGCGGGGAGCATTTCCCGCCCAGGTGCCCTTTTTTTCTGCGCTCTGCCAGCGGGGCGCCAGGGCGCGGCGCGCGAGGAGGAGGCATGGCCACAGTCCGGCTGCCAGGCCTGATCGACGTCCACGTCCATCTCCGCGAGCCCGGCGGCGAGGCCAAGGAGGACCTGGACAGCGGCACGGCGGCTGCCCTGGCGGGCGGCGTGACCATGGTCCTGGACATGCCCAACACCCGGCCGCCCATCACCGGGGCCCCGGGCCTGGAGGCCAAGCGCCAGGCGGCCGCGCGTAAGGCGCGGTGCGACGTCGGCTTTTACCTGGGCGCCACCGCCGGCAACGCGGCGGAGGCAGCGTCGCTGGCCGGGCAGGCGGTGGGGCTCAAGATCTACCTGGACGCGACCTACGGGCCTCTGCGCCTCTACGATCCTTCGGCGCCGGGCCAAAGCCTGGCCTCCCTCATCGCCCACTTTCAGACGTGGCCCGCGGAGCGCCCCATTGCCGTGCACGCCGAGGGGCCGTCGGCGGCCATGGCCATCGGCCTTGCCCGCTGTTACGGGCGGCGCCTGCACGTGTGCCACGTCAGCCTGGCCGCCGAGCTGGCCCTCATCCGCGCCGCCAAGGCGGCGGGCATGGCCATCACCTGCGAAGTGGCGCCCCACCACCTCTTTCTGGGGGAGGCCGACGCGCGGCGCCTGGGACCCTATGGCGCCATGCGGCCCCCCCTGGCGACAGAGGCGGACGTGGCGGCGCTATGGGCCAACCTCGAGGCCGTGGACTGCCTGGCCACCGACCACGCGCCCCACACCCGGGCGGAAAAGGAGGGACCCACACCGCCGCCCGGCGTGCCGGGCCTGGAAACAATGTTGCCTTTGCTCCTGACGGCGGTCTCTGACGGCCGCCTGTCGCTGGAGCGCCTGGTGGAGCTGACCCACGAGGCGCCGCGGCGTATCTTCCGGCTGCCCGCGCAGCCCGACACCTGGGTGGAGGTCGACCCGGGGGCAGCCTACACCCTGGGCGACGGGCCGCAGCACACCCGCTGCGGCTGGACGCCCTTTGCCGGCATGCCCGTCCGTGGTCGCGTGCGCCGCGTCGTGGTCCGCGGGCAGACGGCGTTTGAAGAGGGGCGCGTGCTGTCGGCGCCTGGAACCGGCCGGGTGGTGCAACCCGAGCCACAGCAAACCCTGGAACGATAAGGGAGGTTTAGATGACGACCGTGACCAATGGCATGAAGAAAGTGGGCCTGGCGCCCAACCTGACGAGCGGCTTTTACGGGCAGGACATTATCTCTGTCCGGCAGTTTACCAGGGAGAACCTGGAGTACATCTTTGCGGTGGCCGACGAGATGCGGGCCGTGGTCAAGCGGGTGGGGTCCACCGACCTGCTGAAAGGACACGTGCTGGCCTGCGTGTTCTACGAGCCCAGCACCCGCACCAGCTCGTCGTTCATCGCGGCCATGTCGCGGCTGGGGGGCAGCGTTATTCCCATCAACGAGGTGCGCTTTTCGTCGGTGACCAAGGGCGAAAGCCTGCCCGACACCATCCGCACCCTGGAGTCGTACGCCGACGTCATCGTGCTGCGGCACCCGGAGGTGGGCGCCTCGCAGGTGGCGGCCGAATATGCCCGCAAGCCCATCATCAACGCCGGCGACGGTGTGGGCGAGCACCCCACGCAGGCCCTCCTGGACCTGTACACCATCCACTCGGAACTGGGCAACCTGGACGGGCTACACGTGGCCATGGTCGGCGACCTGCGCTATGGCCGGACGGTGCACTCGCTGGCGCGGCTCCTGTGCCTGTACGACACACGCATGACGTTTGTCTCGCCCGAGATCCTGCGCCTGCCCCTGGACGTGCTCAACGACATCCGATCGTGCGGCCACCAGGTGGACGAGAGCTACAACGTCCAGGACGCCATTTCTGACATCGACGTTCTGTACGTCACCCGCGTGCAGCGGGAGCGATTTGCCGACCAGGCCCAGTACGAGGCGGTGAAGGACTATTACGTCATCACGCCCGAGCTGATGGCCGACGCCAAGGAGCGAATGATCGTCATGCACCCCCTGCCCCGTGTGAACGAGATCAGCTATGCCCTGGACAACGACCCGCGCGCTGCCTATTTCCGGCAGATGGAGAACGGCATGTACATCCGCATGGCGCTCCTGGCGGCGGTGTTGGGAAAGGCGTAACCACCATGCCCCTGATGCGCAACTTTTTCCTCTCCCTGTCCCAAAGCGAAAGGCTGCGGCAGGCAGCGTCTCGCTTTGGCCCCGCCCGGGCCATGGTTCGCCGCTTTGTTGCCGGCGAGACGCTGGAGGAGGCGCAGGAGGCCGTCGCGGTGCTGAACCGCGATGGCCTCCTGGCCACCCTCGATCACCTCGGCGAGAACGTCACCAGTGAGCACGAGGCGCGCGACGCCACCACCGAGATCCTCGAGCTGCTGGAGGGCATCGCCAGCCACGATCTCCGTTCGGGCGTGTCGCTCAAGCTGACGCAGTTGGGCATGGACCTTGGGCCAGCCCTGGCGGCGGAGAACCTGGAACGCATCGTGGCCCGCGCCGCCGAGATTGGCCGCTTTGTGCGCATCGACATGGAGAGCTTTGACTACGTCCAGCCCACGCTGGACCTCTTCGAAGGGCTGTGGTCGCGCTACAAGAACGTCGGCGTCGTCATTCAGAGCTACCTGTACCGCAGCGCCGACGACGTGGCGCGCCTCGTCGAGATGGGGGCCTCGGTGCGGCTGGTCAAAGGGGCCTACGACGAGCCGCCCGAGGTGGCCTTTTCGGACAAGGCGGACACCGACGCGAACTTTGTCCGGCTGATGGAGCAGCTCTTTAGCGACGAGGCGCGGGCGCGGGGTGCCTTCCCTGCCATTGCCACCCACGACGAGCGCCTCATCGCCTGGGCCCAGGAGCACGCCCGCGAGCGCCAGGTCTCGCCCGACCGCTACGAGTTCCAGATGCTGTACGGCATCCGCCCCGGGCTGCAGCGCCGGCTGGCCGACGAGGGCTACCGGGTGCGGGCCTACGTACCCTACGGCCGCGAATGGTACCCCTACTTCATGCGGCGCCTGGCCGAGCGGCCGGCCAACGTCCTGTTCCTGCTGCGCAACGTGTTCCGCGCCTGATCTCGCACGTCTTCCTGCTTGACAAGCGGCGAAAGTGTGGTATACTATCCTTACTGCAACTCATTCGCAATAGCACGTAAAAGGCGGTGGACCGTGGAGGACCTGGTACCAGTATATGAGCGGCGCCTGCGAGAGGCCGGCAAAAGGATCACCCCCCAGCGACAACTCGTCCTGAGGGTCCTGGCGGGCGTCGATGGGCACCTTGACGCCCAGGAGATTTATGAGCGGGGGCGCCGCAGTGACTCCCGTCTCAGCCTCTCGACCGTTTACCGCACCCTCAGTGCCCTCAAGGAAACCGGTGCCGTGCGCGAGCTTCACCTTGAGGGGGAGCAGCATCACTACGAGCTGGACAAAAAGAAAGAGCACTCCCACCTGGTCTGCCTGGGTTGTGGCCGCGTCATCGAGGTTGACAGCGCCGCCTTTGAGGCGGCCGCGGCCGCGGCCTGCGAGGACCACGGCTTCCAGGTGACCACAGCCCAGGTGGAGCTTACGGGCTACTGCGCCCGGTGCCTGGAGGAGCGTTCAGAATAAACTCGCCGCCTGTGCGGCGTATCCATTTGGAATGTGGCACTGCAATTGCGTCGCAATTGCAAAATTGAACCACCCGTACAATGTCGATGGGAAAGGATAGGCAACAGTGACGATGACGACGACGACGATTAACCTGAGCGCAGTCCGAGAGGGAGAATCGGTCCGTGTGCAGGGCATCGAGGGCGGACATTATCTTCTGAGCCGCCTGGCCTCCCTGGGTTTTACCCCGGGTGTTTCGCTGCGGGTCGTGCAGAATATCGGGCGCGGCCCCCTGATCGTGAACCTGCGCGACACGCGCGTGGCCCTGGGCCGAGGCGAGGCGAACAAGATCGTCGTGCAGCGCCTGCCAGGTGACGGGCATGGACGATAATCTCCAGACCTCTGTGGCTGTCACCAAGGGGGCCGGCGTTCTCGACGGGCGCGTGGCCTTGCGTGTGGCTCTTGCCGGCCAGCCCAACGTGGGCAAGTCCACGGTCTTTAACCTGCTGACCGGCCTGAGCCAGCACGTTGGCAACTGGCCGGGCAAGACCGTCGAGCAAAAGACGGGCATTCACCATCACGGCGACATTACCCTCCACGTGGTCGATCTCCCCGGCACCTACAGCCTGACGGCCAACTCGCTGGAGGAGGTCATTGCCCGCGATTACATCGTCCGCGAGCGACCGGACGTGGTGGTGACGGTGGTCAATGCTGCTTCGCTGGAGCGGCATCTCTACCTGGTGGCCGAGCTTCTTCCCCTGGCCAACAGGCTGGTGGTGGCCCTGAACATGGTCGACGTGGCTGCCTCTGAGGGCATGCAGGTCGAGGCCCGGGTGCTGGAGGCGGCCCTGGGGGTGCCCGTGGTGAGCATGTCGGCCAGCAAGAACCAGGGCGTTTCGGAGCTGGTCGAGACCGTGGTCGCCCTGGTGCGGGGCGAGCTGCCCTACACGCCGTGTATCCCCGAGATCCGCGAGGATCATCGCCAGGTCCTCGACGAGGTCCTGGCCCTGCTGGACGGCTGCATACCGGACCTCTATCCCCCCGACTGGGTGGCCCTCAAGCTCCTGGAGGGCGACACCGAGATCACCGCGCTGCTGCGCGAGCAGATCCTGCCCGCCGATCGATGGGCCGCCATCCACGAGATCCTCATGGCCCACGAGGACGCGGTCCTGTCGGTGGCCAGCGGCCGCTACGAGTGGGTCGGGCGCATGGTGCGGGCCGCCGTCACTCGCCCGCGGGCCGGCCAGATTACCCTCACCGAGCGCCTGGATCGCTGGGCCACGCACCCCATCTGGGGGCTGGGCATCCTGGCGGCCATCCTGGGCCTCGTCTTTGGCCTGACCTTTGCCGTGGGCACGCCCCTGCAAGACCTGCTGGAGCGCACCGTGGTGGGCGGCCTTTCGAGCGCCGCCTCGGGGCTGCTGGCGAACGCACCTACCTGGCTGCGGAGCCTGGTGGTGGATGGCGCCATCGGCGGGGTGGGTACGGTGGTGACCTTTTTGCCTATCCTGGTCATCTTTTTCGCCGTCCTGGCCCTGCTGGAAGACGTGGGCTACATGGGGCGCGCGGCCTTTGTCATGGACCGGTTCATGCACCTGGTGGGGCTCCACGGCAAGAGCTTCATGCCGCTCTTCCTGGGCTTTGGCTGCAACGTGCCCGCTGTGGCGGGCTCGCGCATCATCGACTCGCCCCGGGCGCGGCTGCTCACCATTCTGCTGGCGCCGCTGGTGCCGTGCGCGGCCAGGATGGCGGTCATCGTGTTCGTGGCCCCCGTGTTTTTCGGGGCGGCTGCCGCCCTCGTCGCCTGGGGGCTGGTGGCCCTCAGCCTGGCAGTCCTTGTCCTGGTAGGCATCCTCCTCAACCGCTGGGTGCTCCGGGGCGAGCGGGCAGCCTTTATCATGGAGCTGCCGCTGTATCACCTGCCCAACGCCCGCACCATCGGCATCCAGGTGTGGCAGAACAGCCGCGAGTTCCTGAAGCGAGCCGGAACCCTGATTCTCGTCATGTCCATCGTCGTGTGGGCCCTGTCGGTGCTGCCCGATGGCCAACTGGAAACCAGCTACCTGGCGGCCGCGGGCCGGGCCCTGGAGCCCCTGGGCGCCCTGATGGGCCTCGACTGGCGGATGCTGGTGGCCTTGCTGACGAGCTTTGTGGCCAAGGAGAACGCCATCGCCACCATGGGCGTCCTGTTCGCCGGTGGGGAGGCGGCGGGAACGGCCGGCCTGCAGACGGCCCTGGCGGGCGCCCTGACGCCGGCCGGCGCCCTGGCCTTTCTCGTGGTGCAAATCCTATTCATTCCCTGCGTGGCGACGGTGGCTGCCATGCGCCAGGAGACCAGGAGCTGGGGGTGGACGGGGCTGGGTGTCGGCCTGCTCCTCGTCATCTCCCTGGTGGGAGGGATCGTCGCCTACCAGGCGGCGAACTTGATCTAATATGCTGGAAGATCTGTTGAGACAACTGGGACGCGGTGGCGTCCAGAGCTACCAGGACCTGGCAGGCGCCCTGTCCATCTCGGAGCCCCTGCTGGAGGCCATGCTGGAGAACCTGGCCCGCCTGGGCTATCTGCGCTCCGTGGATGGCTGCAGCGGGTCATGCCACGGCTGTTCGATTGGCAGTTGCTCGGTGCAGGGCCAGGGCCGGCTGTGGAGCCTCACCGAGCGCGGCCTGCGCGCCGCGACCAGGGAGCCGGGCAGCCCCGCCTGAGCGCCCCCTTCTCGCCTGCTATCCGCCCCGATGCAACTGCGCATGCTTTACCTCCGAAAGTCGCCCCGCTCCCCCAGGCGCGCCTGGAAGCGCAAGGCGTCGTCCCACATCGAGGCGGTGTTGAACAGAACATAGGTCTCGTCAAAGGGCCGGCACGCCTCTTCGAGGCGAGCAAGATCCTCGTCGCTGTAGCGATAGTCGTAGGCATACCCGTCGATGCCGTGGAGGCGAAAGTAGGCCAGGCCGGGGGTCACCGGCAGCCGTTTGAAGGGATCGACGCAGTGTACCAGGTCCAGCTCGCGGCATAGACCGGCAACGTCGGCGTCGGGCCAGTCGCCACGCGGCTCCCAGGCGAACACCATGTCGCCGCGACGGGCCTGCCCGAAGAAGGCGCGCATGTTGTCCACGTTCTGCGGCGTGGGCCGAAAGCTGGCGGGGCACTGGAAGACGACGACGGCTGCCCGAAGGGCCTCGGCAATCTCAAAGGTGCGCTCCCAGGCGTCCAGCACCTCGGGTGTGGGCCGGAAGCTTCCATAGCGGCCCGTCGCCGTCTCGGGGATGTCGAGCCCGGCCCGGGCATAGGTCGGGCTGTGGCGCGGGTGGGTGATGAGCTGCCACGCCTTCAGGGCAAAGATAAACCCGGGGGGCGCTTCTTCCTCCCGCCAGCGGAGGGCCGTCTTGACCATGGGCGGCTTGTAAAAGGTGCGCTGGATCTCGATGAGGCCGAAATTCTGGAAGTAGGCCCCGTGGGACTTGACGAACCCGCAGCAGCCGGTGTGGATCACGGCAGTTACCCGGGCACGGCGGTCTCGGCGACGGGCAGCGGGCCGACCGGCTCCCCCTCGGCGTGGCGCAGCAGCGCCGAGGCGCCCGCCAGGCGCGCCAGCCGGCTGCCCAGGCGCAGGAGGATGAAGGACTGCTGCACGGCCAGCACCAGCAGCCACCACTCGAGGGGAAGGAGGGGCATCAGCCCCAGGCGGTAGAGGGCGTGGAGCAGGGCGACGAGCAGCAGGCTGAGGAGGTAGAGGCCGAACACAGCCGGGCGCCGTCGCCGGTCAAAGACAAAGCGGACGGCCATGCCAAAGGCCTGGAAGGGGTTGCGCGTGTCGCGGGCCACAGCCAGGATGCGCGTGTACTCCATGAGGGCCAGGCCCAGGGCCACGACCAGGGCCAGGACCGGCAGGAGAAGCCAGGCCGCACCGCCCGCCGCTGCCGCAAAAAGGACCAGGGGCGCCAGCACAAAGAGCGTGGCCAGGCCTTGCACGGCCGCCAGCAGGATAAAGACGCCCCACCAGTGCCAGCAGGCTCGCAGGAACGCCCGCCAGCGGAAGGACCCTGCCTGC
>JAAYZQ010000584.1 GCA_012514775.1 Anaerolineaceae bacterium | reverse complement strand
TCCGTTCACATACTGGTACAACAACACCCCCCGATTGGCATACCTCAGAGTGACGTTGCCGAGTGCATTGCCGTGAGCCTTGTGCCATGGATCTCTGTTATAGATCCTATATGCATCTCCGTTAAAGAACTCCAGGGTCAGGCCATCTATGGACACGTGCGAACGATTCGTGAGATCAAGGCCGTTTTGCAGGCGCGAGATCTCCAGGTTCGAGGAAGCTGGGTTGCCGCCGGTGAGGGACCACAGGTAGAGGCGGCCGCTGTTCATGTCAAACCACCACTCGCCGGGGCGATCGAGCAGTGCGGGGTGGTTTTCGACATAGTACTTGCTGCCCCAGCCCAAACCGGGCGCACCGTCGTTGCTGCACGGTTCATCCACCGTTACGCGCCCGGCAGCAGCGTCGTGGTGCACGATGGTCCGGCGGTAGACATAGTGAGCGTGGTGCGCATCCATGGACACCAGGGTGGCCCCGGAAAGCGTGCCCAATGTGGTCAGGTTCCCTGGTTCGATGCCGGCGGGATCGGCATCGTCGCTGGTATCGGTCAGCTCGGTGAAGGAGCGCCACGGGTAGTCGCAATTATGGTCCGAATTGGTCGTTGGATCGCAGCCGGCAACGTCCGATCCTCCATTGGCGAACCACCAGAACTCGTGAGCTTTCCAGTCCTGTTCGACTTTCCAGTCGGGTTCGCGAGCAGGCCACAGCCGGGAAACGACGTTTCCGGCGCCATCGAGCTCGACGATAAAACGAGGTGGACTCTCCAATCCCCAGCTCGATAGATCGGTGTAATAGACGTTGGCCGGGTCGACACCCGGAGGCAGGCCGATTTCGTCGCCCGGGAGTTGTGTCCAGGTCAGGGATGATGCAGGTTCAGAGCCGCGGACTGTGGCCGTGCCGGGGCCGCCTTCAGCGGTGTAGAGAACCGGCTGGGTAGCGCTGCCGCTCATGGCCGGAATCACGCTCTCACGGTAGATGCCCGGGAGGATGTGTACGGTAGTCCCCGGTCCGGCGACTTCGGCAGCTCGCTGAATGCTGCGGAAGGCTTGCTCCCGGCTCAGGCCATCGTTGATGTCGTTGCCGGCCTGTGCGTCCACCCACAGGTGCGTGGTTGCCCCTGGGGCAACGGTGCTGGGGGAGGTCGCTCCTGGGAGGAGGGTCAAACCTTCACCTGGTGCCACCCTCGCAGCGACCAATGTGCCGCCCTCCGGGCCCAGGAAAAGTGCCGCGCAGATGGCCATTGCGAGGGAAGCCATGGGCAACCTTTGTTTCAAAGGACGTTGAAACATGCCGTTCAATAGCAAAATACCCTCCACAACCAGGTCAATCTCTCGCGCATGTAGTTCCATTCCGTGCCTGGATCCGGCGACGGCGGGTCCAGTTTCACCAGGAGCCCCAGCCACCGGCGTATTGCGCTCACCAACCTATCCTGCTCTTCACTGAAGCAACTCTGGAATAACACGGGCACCAGGGCATAAACCACCTGCCACGAGCTGTGAGGTGAAAGGAGTATGGACGACGGCAAATGTCTCTGCTCCAGGTACTTGATCCCTTCAACCATCCTCCCGGCGAGCAGAGAGAGGAGCTGTCGTGAGCCGGGTCCTTGACCTTGTCGCCCTCGGGCGAGGTCCAGGCACAAGGCCGGGTACTCGGCATAGGAAAAGCCCGCGGCATGTTGCTGCTCAATGAGATATCGGAATACGACGTCAGCCATGGCAGCAGCCTCCGGCCAGGTCCTGGCCGGATCCTCGGGATACAGATCGAGATCAGGGCGTATCTTGAACTCTGTCGCCCGCGCGACAAGGTCGACCATAGCCGGCACCTTGGCGACCAGGGGGGCAAACTTCTGTTGGGCAATGGCTGCAAAGCGGCGGCCCCGCTCCTGGTAGGAATAATGATAGCTCCCCGCGGAAAGCAAGAGGGCGTCGGCGCAAGCCAGAATCGTCTTGTTCATCCAAACAAGCTGCTCCAGCCTGGTAGAGCGAACGGCCTCTGCCGAACACGGCAGATGGTCAAGGGATTCGGCCATGCGATTCAGAATGAGCATGATCCCTGATTCCAGGGGAATGTCCTCAGGGTCGATCTGCGGACATGAGCGTAGCAGATCCTGGCCATAGAGGGTCTGCCCGCAGGCCTTCAGCTCGTACATAAAGATCGAAAGAGCGCTCGGGCTCCGGAAGTTGCCGGACTGATTTGTCTGCAGTCTGCGGGGGTGCAGCCAGCCAATGCCGGTGCTGATGCCCAGGCGGGCAGTCATCTCGCGAGAGAGGGTTGCGCACAGGCGGCGCAGACGAGGCGACTTGCCAACCACTTTTATCTCAT
>JAAYZQ010000583.1 GCA_012514775.1 Anaerolineaceae bacterium | reverse complement strand
GCGAGCCGCGCCGCCCTGTGGCCCTACAACGTCCGCTACTTTCGGGATCAGGGCGCCAGGTTTGCCTCCATGTTTGTCCAGCTCCCCGCCGCCGCCGAGCTGTCGCGGGCCGAGGTGGACTACTTGTTTCAACAGGACCTGATCTTTGGCAGCAGCGATTTCGAGCAGATGAACCTTCACTATGCCACCGAGATGGACCTGGCCAAGACGCTGGCCATGGGCGCCAAGCTTTTCTGGGGAGTGGCCACGCGCCGCTTCTCCCGGGCCAGCCTGGGCCGGCTCCTCGAGGTCTCGGGCCGGGCTGGCCGCATCCGGGAGCACTACGAGGCGTTTCCCGAAAGCCCCGATGGCATGGAAGACTGGATAGCCTCCGTCAAGCCCCTGTGGGGTGTCGCCGGCGATGCTCAAGCTGGATGACCTGACCCACCTGCCGCAGGTCGAGGGCCTCATCGCCCAGATCGCGGCCGGAGGGCCGGGGCTCGTCGTGGTTGCGGGCCTCGACCCGCGGACTGCCGTCCTGCCCCGGGGCGAGGCCGGGCTGTTGCCCAGCGGCCGGGCTACCATCTGGCGGATCCTGATGCGCGAGATGCTCGACGCCCGTCCCCGCCAGCAGGCCTTGCTGGTCACCGGCGATCCGTCGCAGCGTTTGCCCCGCGACCTACGGCGCCGGGTGCAGTTTGCCTCGTGGCCGCCCGGCAAGTCACATGCCGAGGCCATTGCCGAGGCGGCGGCACGCGGGCCGGATCTGCTCCTTGTGGAGCGGCTGGATGCCAGCAGCGCGGCGGCTGCCCTCCACGCGGCGGCCGGAGGGCTGCGGGTCCTGACCCAGGTCGACACGGTCTTTCGCGGCGCAGAAGTCGCCCGATTTCTCCTCGACCTGGGCGTGTCGCGAGAGCTCCTGTCGGCCCTGACGTGGGTCGTGGCCGTGGAGCGCCTGCCCACCCTCTGTTCCCACTGCAAGGTGCCGGCCCAGCCGGATCCCGAGGAATTGGAGGGCTGGTGCCAGAGCTTCTCCGATTTCGAGCCGCTGCTGCGTGAGGGTACCTATTTCCGGGAGCAGGGCTGCGCCCGCTGTAGGGGAACGGGGCGCGAAGGCGAGGTGACTGCCTTTGACATCTGGCATCCGGATCCCGGGGCAGGAGCCGTGGAAGAGCAGCCCAGTGGCCTGCCCATCGCGGCCTACGTCCTGGGCCTCGCCGCCCGGGGAGCCCTGCCCCCCGGCGACGTGCAGCGCCTGGAGGCGGGCCGGCTGCGTCGCACCTATCGCCTTTTGCGCGCCAGCGAGCAGGCGACCCTCGAGGCCAAGGTGGCCCTGGAGCGCAGGCTGGCCGAGCTGGAAGCGGCCAACCGGGTGCTCCAGCAGCGCACCGAGGCCCTGATCTCCCTGGAGAGCATCGGCCAGGCGCTCATTGCCTCCACCAACCTGTCAGAGCTGGCCGGCCGGCTGTGCCGCAACGCCTCGCAATTGTGCGGCGCCGACCGCGCCATCCTCTACTTCTTGCGGCCCGAGTCCGGCTCGGCTGAGGTGCTGGCCGTGACCGGCTGGGATCCCTCTCTCGTCGGCATGTCGCTGGAGGCGCAGTCGGTGTTTGGCTCGCAGGTGGGCAACGAGCCGGAGCCCTGTTCGGGATTTCCCCCGGGCGTGCCCAGGCAGCCCACGGACGTGACGGCCGATGCCCTGCGTGCCGCCCTGCGCGTGCCCTTTGTGGCGGAAGGCCAGCCGGTGGGCCTGATGATCGTCCACACCAGCCAGAAAGCGCGCTTTGCCCCCGGCGAGGTGGCCCTGCTGCGCGCCTTTGGCAACCAGGCGGCCATGGCCATCCAGCGCGCCGGGCTGACCGAGGCCCTCCGCGACAAGGTCCGCCAACTGGAGGCTGCCCAGGCGGAGCTGGTGCAGAAGGAGCGCCTGGAGCGCGAGATGGAGCTGGCCCGGCAGGTACAGCAGAGCGTGCTTCCCCGGGTCTTTCCCCTGGTGCCGGGCTATACCTTTGCCGCTCGCAGCGAGCCGGCCCGTTGGGTGGGCGGCGACTTTTACGACGTCATCCTCCTGGACGCCGACCGTTTTGGCCTGGTCATCGGCGACGTGTCGGACAAGGGCATGGCGGCGGCCCTGTACATGGCCCAGGTGCACAGCCTGATCCGTGCCGAGGCGCGCCGCCAGCGCACGGCCGGCGCGGGTTCCCCGCCTCCACCCGAGGAGGTGCTGCACACCGTGCACCGGCTCCTCCAGGAGCTCGGCCGGTCCAGCAAGTTTATCACCGTCTTTTACGGCGTGGTGGACACGGCCAGCCGGCGCCTGACCTACGTTCGCGCCGGCCACGATCTGCCCATCCTCTTGCGGGCGGGAGAGGTGCACCAGTTGCGAGGTGAAGGGCTGCCCCTGGGCTTTCCCGACATGGACGAGCTCTATCTCTCGCAGGAGGCCATCGATTTGCAGCCGGGGGATCGGCTGGTGCTGTACACCGACGGGCTGACCGACGCCATCTCGCCCGACGGCCGGGCCTTTGGCCGCGAGCGCCTCATCGCTCAACTTCGCGCCAGGGCCGGGGTGGCGACCGCTGACCTGTGCGACGCCCTCTTTGCCGAGCTGGCGGCCCACCAGGGCACGGCCGACCAGTTTGACGATATGACCATGTTAGCCGTCGAGGTTCACTGAGGCTGGCGGAGTTGTCCCAAAAGGCCCAGGCCCGCCGTCAAGAACGAGGCGCTGTCCACCTCGGGTGAGAGGTGATCGCCCGGCAGGATCAGCACCTCCACGCGGCCGGCGAGGGGAAAGTTGTCCCGGGAGAAGTCGGGCAGCGAGCGCTCGATCTCCTGGCCGCAATTGCACCCCTGGAACGCGTCGCGCCAGCGGACCACGCTGTCGCCCTCAGCCCAGAGGAGTACGACCTCGCCTGTGTAGCCAAAGGTGGGGCCCGGAACCCGCCTGCACGCCCAGCGCACGTCGGCGATGAGCCGCCGCAAAGAGCGGCTGCGCGCCAGATCCCACAGGAGCCCCTTGAGGAGGTTTGCGCCCACGCGCAGGATGGTGAGGATACAGCGCATGTTCCCCCACACGAGGTTGCGGCCCGCGACGCGCATGGACTCCTGAAAAAAGCTGCACACCAGCTCCGCGGGGCGCCGCTCCACGAGGCCGGCGGGGCAGAGCCCAAGATACTGGGGGAACAGGTCCGGGTCCTGGCTGGCGGCCCGCAGCGCCTCGCCCCCACCGTGGGACCAGCCCACGACCGTGGCCTGGATGGGCACGCCGTGCTGCATTTCCCCGGGGAACAGGCAGGCGATGGTCTCCCGGGCAATGGCGACGATCGCCTTTGCCTCGGCGTGATCCCCGCCCCGGGCGGGCACCGGATCGATGCAGCAGGCGATGCCCGAGCAGGACAGCTCGGCGGCGGTTGTCAGCAGGTTCCGGGGTCCGTCCACGGTCTGGCCGTGTCCGGGGACCAATATCAGGACGTTGCCCGCGGGCCGGCCGGCCCGGGCGTCGTGGGCGCGCCGCGCCTCCGAGCGAGCATCGACGGTGCGCAACTCGAACTGCACCGCCTCGCCGCCGACCATCACCGATCCGTACTCTCGGGTTGCCTCGCCGTCCATTGACACGCCTTCTGACCCCTCCCCCGGCCCATCCTCGATACGGCGAGGAGGGCCCCCCTTCCCTTGTAGGGAAGGGGGCCGGGCGATTAGGTTCCCTTGCGCCAGATTATACAACCATCCCGGGGAAATGAAAAAGAGCGAGGCCTCGGGTGAGACCCCGCTCTTTCCCTCACAAGGAGGAGAAAGGAGTGCATCCAGTATATGCAAGAGGGGCCGGCGTACAGTAAGCAAGATCACAATAGGACTGGTTTGGTCTAGTTATCGCCAGGCGGTTGGTGCATGTTTCAGGGACCGGGTGGGGGTGTGGGGCGAAAGCCGTAGCTTTCCAGGATGCCGACGATGGCCGGGTTTTCCGCCGCGGCTCCCACCCGCCACACCTGGTGCTCCACCAGCCAGCGAAAGACCCGGAAGATGAGTGCCCGGCCGATGCCGCGTCGCCGGTAGCCGGGCCGGATGGCGAGCAGCTCCACGGCGCCGCGATGCGCGTCGCCGCCCGGCGCGGGCACGTCCACGCGGCCCACCACCAGCCCGACGGCCAGGGGGCCGTCAAAGGCCAGGAAGACGCCCTCGTGCTCCAGTCCCGGGTGGCGGGCATAGCCGGCGACGTCGCGGGCCGTCACCTTTTCAAGGGGCTCGCGGAAAGCGGCGTTGTACAGTTCGGCGATGACAGCTTCGTCGCTTGCCTGGTTCACCGGCCGCAAGGTAATGCCCGGGGGCAGGTCGTCGATGCCTTCCACCTGGCGCAAAAAGGCCTGGAGGTCGGCCAGCTCGACGTATACCTGCTCGGTCGTGTCGCTCACGCCTCAGTCCTCCGCGGCCAGCTCGACCACGCGATCGAGGCGGAAAGTGCGCAACTCGCCCGCCCGGTGGCAGTGGGCCACCAGGTAGAGGTATCCTCGCTGCTCGCGCACGTGGAGGGGGCGCACCAGGCGGACGGTTTCCTGCCCTCGGGCGTCGACGTAACGCATACGCACCTGCCCATTACACTGCAGAGCCTCGGCGATGGGCGGGGGTAGCGGCAGCGACTGAGGGAAGGGATAAGGGATAGAGCCCCCCTGAAAGTCCAGGAGCTGGCCCAGGGTGCGCACACCCCAGCGCGCCTCCACCTCCCACAGGATGCGCGCCAGCACCTCGGCCGTCGTGCAGGCGTCACCCAGGGCCCGGTGGGCCGTGGCGGCCTCGATCTGGAGGGCGCGGGCCAGTGCCTGCAGGCCGTTGCGCGGAAAGCGAAAGGCCCGCCGCGCCAGGGTCAAGGTGTCCAACACCTCGCCCTCGGGTGGGGGTACGTGCGCGATCTCGAGCTCCATGGCCAGGAAGCCCAGGTCAAAGGGGGCGTTGTGGGCCACCAGCACGGCACCGTCGAGAAGCGACAGGAGGCGCCCGGCCACGTCCGAGAAGGGAGGCGCGCCTGCCAACATGTCGGGCGTGATGCCGTTCACCGCCGCCGCCCCGAGCGAGAGGGACCTGCCCGGATCGACAAAGGATTCGAACCGCTCCACTTCCAGCTCGCCCGTGAGGCGCACACAGGCCACTTCGCACACCCGGTCGCCATAGGCCGGGCTCAGGCCGGTCGTCTCGACGTCGAACACGGCAAAGTTGGTTTCCGCCAGGGGCTGGTCGGGATCACATCGATAGATCATCTCGTTTGCGGCCACGTCCCGGCGCCCGAGGCACACGATCTCGGATGCCGGTTTGCCTGCCTCGATCCTCTATGTTATACTTGGCCTGCTCCAATGTCGAGCTCCTTCAAGGAGGCAGAACCATGGTTAGCCAGGAAAGAGCGTCGGCGGTCGACAGGCTGAAGGGCTTCTTGCAGCCCTGGAACGAGTCCATTGCCGATCCGCAACGGGCCCAGGAAGCCGTCTTGCATCGTTACCTGCAGACCTATGCCCAGACCGAATACGGCCGGCAGCATGGCGCGGCCCAGGTGGGCAGCCTGGCGGACTATCGCCGGGCATTTCCCGTCACCACCTACGACGCCGGCTACAAGCCCCTCATGGAGCGCGTGATGGCCGGCGACGTCGGCCTGCTCCTCAACGAGGAGCCCATTGGCTGGGCCATCACCCGTGGCACCACGAAGGGCGAATCGAAATTCATCCCCATGACCCCCACCGACCTGCGCATGCGGGTCAGCGCCGGGCGGGCGATGATGAACTATGTGGCCACCACCGGGCGCATGGACCTCTTTCAGGGCGTGAATCTTAACCTCAACTTTCCATCCATCGTCGGCACCGTGCGCGTCGGCGACCGGGAAGTAGAGTACGGTTACAGCTCGGGCATCTATACCCGGCACGTTTCGGCCGCGACGCCCATCCGTTCCGTGCCATCCCAGGCCGAGATCGATGCCCTGGGCGGCGGCAAGACGGCCGCCGATTGGGATGCCCGTTTCGAGCTGGCCTATCAAAAGTGCAAGGACGAAAACGTCACGCTGGTCGGGGGGGTGGCCACCACGGCGGTCCACTTTGGCCGCTACGTGCACCGCACCCACCGCGCCTATCCCAGGGATCTGTGGAAGACGCAGATCATGACCCTGGGCAGCGTGCCCGCCATCAACACCGCCTACGTCCCCGTCCTCCAGGCCCTTTACGGGCCGGCTGCCATCCGCGAGATCTATGGTGCCACGGAGGGGATGTTCGGGCAGCAGCGGGACGAAAAACGGGCCTGGGTGCCGAACTATGACCTGTTCTTCTTCGAAGTCCAGACCCGCTCCGGCATCAAGATGCTCCACGAAATGCGACGCGGCGAGATGGGCAGCCTCGTCGTGTCGACGCCCATCCTGGCGCGCTACAAGATCGGCGACCTCATCGTAGCCATGCAGCCACCCTACTTTCGCTGCATCGGCCGCGAGAAGTGGTGGACGCCGCTGCGCTACGGATGGGACGAGTTCCGGACCGGCAACCTGGGCAGGCTGTAGAGCGACCTCTCCCCCGGCCTCTCCCCCGCAAGGGAAGGGGGCTGGGGAGTCAGGTTACTCCCGTCGGCGCCGCAATCCTCCGAGGAGGAGGTAGAGGCCGATGGCGATGATGGCCAGGCCCCAGATGACGCCCCAGTTTACCAGGCCGCCGAGGCCGATGGCCAAAAAGACAATGGCCAGGATCATGTTGCCGATGATGGGCTGGCGGTAGGCCGGAACGAGCAGGCGAAATACGACCTCCAGGAGGAGGATGATTCCGGCACCGACAAAAAATAGCTCCCACCCGTCTATGACCTCGAACCGGTCAAAGAGGCCAAGGTTGCTGGCCAGGAGGACGAGTCCGGCCCAGATCAGGATCACGGCCCACACCGCGGCGTTGATGGGATCCCGGCGCCACTTCTCGTCCCAGGTCTTTTCCTCTTTTTCTTCCTCCTTTTCCTGTTTCTCGTCCTTTTCCCCGTACTGACGCCTGCGTTCGTCTTCGGACATCTCTCCTCCTCGCGAAGTTCACGGTCGAAACCCGGCTCCGCGCTTCCTGGCGCAGCCGGCCAGTGATGGTGACGCTGTTCGAGTCAAACTCCTGTCGTACATTATACCATAATCCATCTTTTGCTTGCAAGAGCACGAGCACACACTTTGCGCCTGTGAGGCTGTCGTGAGGTCGAGTGGCCGGCCAGGCCAGTTCCCGACCGCCCACCATGCCTGTCAGGAGTCCTCCGCCTGCCGGGAGCCGGGCACGGGCGCGGCAGGAGCCGCGGCAGGGATCTCGGTCATGCCCCGCCATAGCAGCAGGGCGGCGACCAGGGCGCAGCCGGCGCCCGCCGCCGCCTGGACGCCGATGCCCTCCGGCTGCCACTCCCAGAGCCAACCCCCCGACGTGGCCCCGATCATGCGGCCCGCGCTCATGGCCATCATGTTCAGCGACAACAGCGAAGCCCGCGCCTCGGGGACCAGCTCGGTGGCCAGGGGCAGCAGCGAGACGATGCTGAACTCGAAGCACAACACGGCAGCCACCAGGCCCGACATGGCCAGGACCAGCCCCATGTTGGCCAGCATCGGCAGCAGGAGCAGGCAGCCCGCCAGGCACAACAGGCCCATCAGCACGCTGCGCCGCTTGCCCAGGCGGTCGGTGATGACCGTGGTGCCGAACTCGGCCACCGCCTCTACCGCGCCGATGGCGATGGATGCCAGCCCCAGGGTGCTGAGGCTGAGGCCGAAGGAGCTTTCCAGCCAGGCGCCGTAGACGATGAACGGGATCTCGATGGAGGCCAGGATCAGCACGGTTGTGGCCAGCAGCACGATCACCGGGCGGCGCCGCAACAAGCTCCGCCAGGTGGGCAGGAGGGAGCGCAGCGCGGATCTGCTGCCGGGCGCGCGGTCTGCCGGCCGCCCGAGCGGCAGGCTGATGCGCGTCAGACCCATGCTGAGCACGCCCAACACGGCCATGGCCACCCAGGGCGAGCGCCAGCCGAAGCGCTCGATGAGAAAGCCGGTGGCCGGCACACCCAGCAGCCAGCCCCCGGACCAGGCCAGCTCCACCGTGCCGACGGCCCAGGCGCGCCGATCGTAGGGCACCGTATCGCCCATGTAGGCATGCACCGCGGGGTCGTAGAGCACCTTGGACAGGCCAAACAGGGCAAAGGCCAGGACGGCCAGGCCCAGTCCCCGGCTGACGGCCATGAGCGCGGCGGCCAGGGCAAAGATGCCCAGCGACACCTGCATGATGCGCCGCCGTGGCTGGCGATCGGTCCACGGGCCCAGGAAAGGCGCTGCCAGACCGGCCACGAAACGTGCCGTGACGAGGCTGCCCGCCGCCGCCACAGAGAGGCCCAGACCGCGGGCGATGGCCGGCAGGAAGGGATAGACGATGCGGTGTGCGGTGTTCAGGATCGTGCGGGCAACAAAGATGATGGCCAGTTGGGCCCGCAGGGACAGCTCCCGCGGCCCTTGCGGTCCCGGGGCTACAGGGTCTGGCGACAATGATGGCAACGTTCTCGTTCCCTCGCTATCGGGAGATTTTTCCGGCTGGACGCTGGCATGCCTCGGCCAAAGCTCCTACAGCTCGACGGTGCAGCCCAGCCCCGGCACGTCCCGCGCCACGAGCCAGCCATCCTCGAAGGCAAAACCGGGCAGCGTGGGATCGCCGATGAGGTCAAAGTGGCCGTCCAGGTCGCCATAGCGCACGTTGGGACTGCTTAGGGCAAGGCCCAGCCCGGCGGCGATGAGCAGAGCGGGCTCGTTGATGCAGCCGACCATGGTGGACATCTGCGCCGCCCGGGCAATGGCGTCGATCTGGCGGCCGCAGTGCAGCCCGCCGCAGGTGCTCAGCTTGACGCTCAGGCCGTGGGCCGCATGCTGGCCGGCAATCTGGAGGGCCGAAGCGGGGCTGCTCACGCACTCGTCGGCCAGGATGGGGATGGGCGATTGCCTCGTCACCTCTCGGAGGGCGTCCACATCGGCAGCGGGAGTTGGCTGCTCGAGCATCTCCAGCTTGCCCTCCAGCGCCCGGGCCACGTCTAGCGCCTCCTGGATGGTATAGCCCTGCTCGGCGTCCAGGCGCAGGGTCAGCTCCGGAAGCGCTCGCCCCACATCTCGCACGCGTCGCACGTCCTCCTCGGGGTCCAGGCCGCCCTTGAGCTTCAGAATGCGAAAGCCCTGCCTGGCGCGCTCCTGGGCCATGTCCACCGTCTCCTTGGCCGGGGCCACGTTCAGGGTGATGGACGTCTGGATGCGATAGCGGTAGCCTCCCAGAAGCCGGTGCAGCGGCAGGCCCGCTGCCAGGCCCAGCAGGTCGTAAAAGGCCACGTCAAAGGCGCAGCAGGCCGAGGGCGTGCCCTCGGTGAGGGGCATCAGCTCGGCCAGGGCATACTCGGTGTTCAGGGGGTTCAGGTCGCGGGCGCGGTCGGCGCAGGCGCGGCAGGCGCTCAGCACCTGTTCGGGTGTCTCGCCCGTCAAGGCCGGATCAAAGGCCGCGCAGCCCCAGGCCACGCGGCCGTCCCGCGTCTCGATGCGCACAAAAACGCAGTCGATGCGGTCGATCTCTTGTTCGTGGGCAGCCGCCCGGTAGGGCAGCCGCAACCCGAGCTGCAGCGGAACGACCTCCACGTGTGTGATCTGCATCGCACTCCCTCCCGGTTCGTACAGGCAGGGTCCCCCAGTCCCTGCTACCCTGGCATGGTTCCAAACACCAAGTCCCACAGCGGCGAGCTGACGCCAAAACGCGCATTGGGCGTTTTGTAGTGGTGCTGCATGTGATGGCGCTTGAGGGCCTTGGGCAGGCGGCGGCGCATGGAAAAGTGATGGGTGGCATAGTGGGTCATGTCGTAGATCAGGTACCCGGCGATAAACCCGGCAAAGATGGGCGGCAGCCAGGCTGGCAGCCCCAGGGCCTGGTCCACCACCAGCCAGAAGAGCCCGTAAAACAGCGCCGCCAGGGGAATGCTGACCGCCGGGGGCATCACCAGGCGCGTCTTGCACTTGGGCTGGGCGTGATGTACCCCGTGGAAAAGAAACAGGATCTTTTCCTGGCGCTCGCTGCGAGGCGGAAAGTGAAACACGAAGCGGTGCAGCAGGTACTCGGTCAGGGTCCACAGGAAGAGGCCCACCAGGAGGCCGATGATCACGCTCAGGGCGCTGCCATCGCGGACGGCCAGGAAGGCGAAATAGCCGCTGACGGGCAGCCAGATGAGCAGCACCACCAGGGGATGGATGTGGGTAAAGAACTCCAGGAAGTCGGAGCGGAACAGCCGCAGCGGCTCTTGATCGTGGACCAGGGCATAGTGCTTTACCTCGGACATGGCCTGCTCTCCTCTTCCCCACGGTTCTCCGGTGCCGGATGTGGCACGGACGGCCGGGCTGCCCCCATTATAATCCCACTCGGTCGAAACCGTCAAGGTAACCCTTCCCGGCGGGAACCCCTCCTGGATAAGGCCCCTCCCCGGGATGGCGGGGAGGGGCAGGCCGGCAGCAGCGCGCGGCTGCCGCCGCCCCCGGGAGTTGACATCGGGGACGGATGGGGGCATAATAGGAAGCGGAGACGATCCTGCCCGCCGGCCTGCTGCCGGGGGTGTTTGCCAGACAAGGAGCGATCATGATCGACGACGCCTTGGCCCACGCACACAAGAACCGGGGTGACTACCTGGCTCTGCTGCAAGACCTGCTGACCATCCCCAGCATCAGCACGCTGCCCGAGCGAGCGCCCGACATGGAGCGAGCAGCCGCCTGGCTGGTCGAACACATGCGCCGTACCGGCCTGGAGCGGGTTGAGCTTTTGCCCACGGAAGGGTATCCCGTGGTCTATGGCGAGTGGCTGGGGGCCGGACCCGAGGCGCCAACGCTCCTGGCCTACGGCCACTATGACGTGCAGCCCGTCGATCCCGTGGAAGAGTGGGAGAGCCCGCCCTTTGAGCCGTCGGTGCGCGGCGACATGCTCTATGCCCGGGGCGCGTCCGACGACAAGGGGCAGCTCTTTGCCGTCCTATCGGCCCTCGATGCCTACCTGAAGACGGCGGGGCGCCTGCCCATTAACGTGAAGGTGATGGCCGAAGGGGAGGAAGAGATCTCCAGCCCGCACATGGCCGAGTTTATCCGCGAGAATCGGGAGCGCCTGGCCGCCGGTGCCATCCTCATCAGCGATGGCAGCATCCTGGGGCCCGACCAACCGGCGATCCAGTACGGCGTGCGGGGCATGGCCTACATGGAAGTCGAGGTCCGAGGCCCCGCCACCGACCTTCACTCGGGCACCTTTGGCGGCGCGGTGGACAACCCCTTTAACGTCCTGGTGCGCGTCCTTGCCCGGTTGCAGGACGTGGAGACCGGGCGGGTGGCCATCCCCGGCTTTTATGACCGCGTGCGGCCCCTGGGCGACGAAGAGAGGGCACTGCTGGCCGAGGTACCCACCGACGACGAGACGACGCGGCGGCTGACCGGCGTCCGCGCCCTGGCCGGCGAGCTGGGCTACAGCGCCATGGAGCGGACCTCCGTGCGGCCCACCCTCGATATCCACGGCTTTGCCGGCGGTTTCTCCGGCGCCGGCAAAAAGACCGTCATCCCTGCCCGCGCCCTGGCCAAGGTTTCCATGCGCCTTGTGCCCGACCAGGACCCGGAGGAGATCGCCCGGCTGTTCACCCAACACGTGGAGTTGCTGATGCCGCCGACGGTCGAGTACACCGTGCGGACTCTGGGCCTTGCGCGGCCGGCCTTTATCGACTACCAGGCGCCTGCCATCCGGGCCGCGCATCGGGCCTATGAGCTGGGTTTTGGCCGGCCGCCCGTCTACATGCGCGCCGGCGGCAGCCTGCCCATCGTGTCCAACCTCATGGACGTCCTGGGCGCGCCCGTGGTGCTTATGGGCTTTGGGCTGCCCGACGACAACGCCCACGCGCCCAACGAGCGATATCACCTGCCCACCTTTTACCGGGGCATCGAGACCCTGGTACACTATTACGGGCTGCTGGCGGGTATGGGGAAGGCGTAGGCCAGATAAGTCAACAGGCGGACCAAGTTGGTCCCGCCCGACTTTACGCACGGGCTTGTAGCAAAGCCGAATGCGCCACCTCCATGCGGAGTGCCCAGAATGGCGCGATCCGGCGCTATGTGCTATAATGTGTGCAAACTTGCCGGGCGAGGAAGCAGGAATGGAAGAAAGTAACCAACATAGCGGGGGGC
>JAAYZQ010000582.1 GCA_012514775.1 Anaerolineaceae bacterium | reverse complement strand
CTTGTTCAGATAATCGTCAGCGCCTTCTTCCAGGCTCATGGCTCGCTCGCGTGGGCCACCAACCTGGGTCAGCATGATCACGGGCGTCTGGTCGCCCCCAGCCCGCAGGCGACGACACACCTCCCGACCGTCCAAACCCGGCAGGAGGACGTCCAACTCAACCACGTCGGGGCGCATCTTGCTGATGCAAGGCAAGGCTACATCACCGCGCAGCACGCTCTCGACAGAAAAACCAGCTCGCTCCAGGAAGGGCACGAGAACGTCCACAAGCGGCTTCTCATCATCGACGATCAAAACTTGCTCACCAGCCATTACCCATCACTCCCCACCTGGTAGCGGATGAGAACCTCACGAAACCCTCCCGGCGTTCCGTGATGGTCGCTCTTTCGATCCACGACACCCACGCCAGGGCAAAACCACGTCTCGAACGTGGCGCCGGCCCACGCTTCCTCCAGGAAATTGTCCACTTCAACGACTGTTTCGGTGACAACCGAGGTGGTGGTTATGATTTCGCCAGTCGTGACGCCTTCGTATCGCGTGAGTTGGAACACCCAGGTATTGCCCAATGCCAGCGGAAAGTCGATCTCCGGGCGGGGTGGTGGAGCAGCAGTTGGTGGTCCTGCGATTCGCTCGGATGTAGGCGTCGCCAACGTTGCGGCGGTGGACGTTGGACCGAGCGTTGCGCCCTCGGGTGCGGATGTGCCGCAGGCGCCGGTCAGCGCGAGGGCAACGAGGAGGAAGGCCGCGACGGTCGCATATCGGTGCACTTTGCGACTCATTCTCGCCTCCTGATCTTGGCCAATCCTACCCAGGATCTGAAAGACCTATGGTAATCGACGGCAATTGTGGAATAACCACGGATGGCCAGAGCTGCACGGATTGCTGGCGTGAAGCGATCAACCCGTGGCTATCTGGCAGTTGGTCGTTGTTGAGCAACGACGGCGCGATCATGCCTGGCAGCCACCATTATATAACAACTGTGCGGTGACTGCCTGACGCCAAGCCGTCACCTGCCCCACTCTCCTGGATCAAAGACGGCTCACGGCGCGCCCAGGTTCCAGCTCAGCTCCCACGGCCCCGCGACGGCGACCATGACCCCCTCCAGGTCAAAGTGGTAGCGGCCGGGCAGCACGGCGCCGGTCTCGGGATCCGTCAAATCAAAGAGGGTGCCAGCCTGACCAAAGCGGGAGGCATAGGCCAGGTCCAGAGACCGGCCGTCGGGTGCTACGATGGCCGCCGGCCGCAGCCCTCTGAGCCAGGGGCCACCCGGCTGGTCTTCCGGTCCCTCGGGAATGAGCGCCAGGCAAGTCGAATCGTTAAAGCCTTCCAGCCGTGCTTGGGAGAGGCGCAGGTGGTAGCCGTCCACTTCGATGGGGATATCCAAGGCCCACGGCTCGCTGGCCGGCCAAGGCGGCTCGTCACGGGCCTGCATCTCCACCCCGGCGGGTACCGCTACATCGAAGGCAAGATGAGTCGTGACGAACAACTCCAGCCCTGGCACGTGCAGTGTCGCCCGCCGGGCCAGGGGATCGAGCGGCTCAAAGCTGAGCGTCGGGGAGTTCTGGGAATCGCGGGTTGTCCAGGGCCGCTCGTCCCCTGGCCGCCAGGTAACCCCGTTGGTCAGCTCGTAGCGGCGGCCGCGCTCGTCCGCCAGGTAGAGGTCGCTGCTCTTCGTAGCCGGGTTCCGGCCCCACACCCGGTTCAGAAGGAGGCCAGGCGGCGGATCGTCCAGCTCCACCGTTATCGCGGCCAGCCGGTCGGTCTGGACCACCTGGCTCGCGCGCAGGGTCAACCCCTGTCGG
>JAAYZQ010000006.1 GCA_012514775.1 Anaerolineaceae bacterium | reverse complement strand
TCCTGGCCATCGCCCAGACGGCCAGCAAGGTGGCCGCCGGGGACCTGTCGCAGAGCACGCCGGTCATGACCGACGACGAGGTGGGGGTGCTGGCGCGGGCCTTTAACCAGATGACGGCCCAACTGCGTGTCTTTTACCAGGAGCTGGAAAGCCGGGTGGCGGAGCGAACGCGGGACCTGGCCGACGCCAACTCCCGCCTGCGCTCGGAGATGGGCGAACGCAGGCGGGTGGAGGAAAGGCTGCGCCACCAGAACGAGTACCTGGCAGCGCTCCACGAGACCGCCCTGGGGCTCATGGGCCGCCTGGAGCTGGAGGAGCTGTTCCAGGACCTGGTGACCCGTGCCGGCCAACTGCTGGGCACGGGCCACGGCTTTGTCTTTATCGCCGATTTGGAGGGCGACGCCATCGAGTGCAAGGTGGGGATTGGCGCCTTCGAGCCCATGGTCGGTCTGCGCGTGGGCCGGGGGGAAGGACTATCCGGCCGGGTCTGGCAGAGCGGGCAACCCGTCACCATCGACGACTATGATGCCTGGCACGGGCGGCTGCCGGCCTTCCCCGCCGATACCCTTCGAGCGGGCGTCGGCGTGCCCCTGACCTCGGGCTCAGAGACCGTGGGCGTCCTCGGCCTGGCCTACAACGGGGCACCGGGCCGGACCTTTGGCGAGGCCGAGGTCGAGTTGCTGACGCGCTTTGCGGCCCTGGCCTCCATTGCCATCGACAACGCGCGCCTCTTTGCCATGAGCCAGGAGGCCCGGGCCCTTGCCGAGGCGGCCAACGTCGCCAAGAGCCAGTTCCTGGCCAGCGTGAGCCACGAACTGCGGACGCCCCTGACCTCTATCCTGGGCTTTACCCGGCTGGTTCACAAGCGCATCGAAGAGCGCATCGTTCCCCTGATCTCCACGGGCGACGCCAGGACCGAAAAGACGCTCAAGCAGGTGGAGGACAACCTGAACATCATCCTCCTGGAGGGCCAGCGGCTGACAGAGCTGATCAACGACTTGTTGGACCTGGAAAAGATCGAGGCGGGCAAGGTCGAGTGGCACATGCAACCGCTCCACATCGCCGACGTGGTCGACCAGGCCGCCGCCGGCACGGCGTCGCTGTTCGAGGAGAAAAGGCTGTCGTTGGTCCGGGCCGTGCCCCGCGAGCTGGCCGTGTGTGGCGACCGGGATCGGCTGGTGCAAGTGATGGTCAACCTCTTTTCCAACGCGGTCAAGTTCACGGCCAAGGGGACCATCACCGTGCGCGCCTGGGAAGAACCGGGGCAGGTCGTCGTGAGCGTGGCCGACCCGGGCATCGGCATATCCCCTGCCGACCAGGAGCACCTGTTCGAGAAGTTTGTCCAGGTTGGCAACGCGCTGACCGGCAAGCCCAGGGGAACCGGGCTGGGCCTGGCCATCAGCCGCGAGATCGTGACACATCACGGCGGGCGCATCTGGGTCGAGAGCGAGCCCGGCGTGGGCAGCACCTTCTCGTTCACCCTGCCCACGAGAAAGGAGCCGGAAACCGTTGGCAAGAGCGACGAAACCATCTCGTCCTGACCCGGGACCTCGATGGTGGCTGGCCGCCGGCCTGGTCCTGGTGCTGGTGGCCGCTTGTGGCCCCACGCCAGCTCCCACCATCGCGACCCCCGGTCCGGCCGGGTCCCTGGCAGCCATCCTGCAGCGGGGGACCCTGGTGGTCGCCACGGAGGCGGACTATGTGCCGCAATCGGAGCTCAAGCCGGACGAGGTCCGGGCGCAGGATACCCGGTGCGCGCCAAATCAGCGGACGGAGAACCAGTTCGAGGGGTTCGACGTCGACGTGGCGCGAGAGGTGGCGAGCCGGCTCGGCGTGGAGCTGTGCCTGGTGACCCCACGCTGGACCCAGGTGGTGAGCGGCAACTGGGACGACCTCTGGGACGTGAGCATCGGCTCGATGGTCATCACCCCCGAGCGGATGCAGGCCCTCTACTTCTCCCAGCCGTACACCAGCGGCGCGGCCGTGCTTTTCGTCCACGAGGACAACGACACGGTGGTCAAGCCGGAAAACCTGTCGGGCAAGCGGATCGGGGTGTGCGCCGGCTGTGCTTACGAGGCATACCTGGAGCACACGCTGGTGGTCCCCACCCAGCAGATCGACTTTGCCATCGACGATCCCATCATCGTCGGCTATGACACCGACACCTCGGCGCTGCAGGATCTGGCGGCGGGCGATAGCGTCCGGCTGGATGCCGTGCTCACCGATCCCGATACCGGCCGATCCGCCATCCGGAGCGGCTTGCCGTTGAAACGGCTGGGCGGGCCGCTGTACTATGACTTTGTGGCCGCGGCCGTGGACAAGAGCAGCCATCTGGATCCGGTGCCCCTGGTGAAAAGGCTGACCGAGATCATCCAGGAGATGCACGGCGACGGCACCCTGGCGCGCCTTTCCACGCAATACTATGGCGCCGACTGGGCCCAATACGCTGCCCAATTCGACATCGAGGCCCTTGAGCAGTACCCGTAATGGCTTGAGTTGAACCCGCAGCTTGACTGCGGCACCACCGACCACGGTAAGGAGGACAAGATGGTTGGATCTGTTCTTGTCGCCGACGACGAAGCCCACATCCGCCTGCTCATCGAGCAGGCGCTGGAAGACCTGGAAGATCGTGGGGTTGTGATCCTCATGGCCGAGCACGGCCTCCAGGCCCTGGAGATGATCCGTGCCCAGAGACCCCGCCTGGCGTTCCTGGATATCATGATGCCCAGGATGAACGGCTACGAAGTGTGCCGGGCCGTCCGCGATGACCTCGGCCTGCAGGACGTGTACCTGGTGCTCCTGACTGCCAAGGGCCAGACAGCCGACCGGCAGCTCGGCGAGCAGTCGGGGGCCGATCTCTATCTCACCAAGCCCTTCGACCCGGATGAGTTGCTGGAGATCTCCGAAATGGTCCTGGGAGCGGAATCGTGGCCGAGCCAAGTCTGAAAAAGCTCCTGCGGCGGCGCAACGAGCTGGGAAGCGTGCTGGACGCCATGCTCGAGATCCTGGGCCAGGACATTGGCCTGCAGGACGCCGACGGCCGGTGGCTCATCGAAGCCGGCACGGACGGTGCCGGCACGAGCGGCCGCTATCCGGTGATCCTCCAGGAAGAGCCCATCGGCTGGGTGGCCGGCCGGGCGCGGCCCGAGCACCTGGCGGCGGTCGCCAGGCTCTTGAGCTATGCCGCCGGCCAGGAGGCGGAAAAGCGCTCCCTGGCCATGGAGGTATTGGAGCGTT
>JAAYZQ010000581.1 GCA_012514775.1 Anaerolineaceae bacterium | reverse complement strand
CGCCCACAAACCGGAGCCCGTTCGTAGTGCGCGCTTCAGCGCGCTTCCTGGGCGATGAAGCGCCCACAAACCGGAGCCCGTTCGTAGTGCGCGCTTCAGCGCGCTTCCTGGGCGATGAAGCGCCCACTACAAACCGACAACCTGCTGGGCACAGGGGGACGGCCGGCTGCCCCTTTCTCGTTTCAGGGCCCATAATGCCTCCTGTTTCGATGGGTGGAGTCTACGCGGGGGAACAGCCCTTGTTCCGTTCCAGCTCAGTATAAAACAAATGGGCCTTCAGGTCAAGTAGGTTTTGGACGGCCCGGGAATAAAAGAAGCCGGCCCGGAATGAGGGGGGGACCGGGCCGGCTATTGTTGGGAAATCGGCGTGGGGGTTGTCCGCCGATGCTGCCACCACTGCAGAATTTGTCGTACGCCCATCACGATCACGTGTCATTATATGCGACGGGGGAACGAGCAACAGACGGCTTTGGTTTGCCCTCCTGTTGGCTTCCGATGGGCAGGGTTTGCTTTTGGTTGGAGGGCCAGAAGAAAGGTCGCCTGGCAGCCCCTTTCGAGAAGGGGCCGCCAGGCGCTGCAGAACGAGAACGACGGCAGCCGCTCTATTTTGCCCGACCCCACCCTTGTGCTACAATGCAGCCTGGAGGAAAAGGAGCAAAGCCCATGGCGATTACCCTTCGACCAGCACGCCGGGAGGATGCCGCGGCGCTCCACAAGAGCTGCTATCCCGACGCCGACCCCGAGGACGTGGACTTTTACCTGGCCTGGTCCCTGCGCCAGGTGCAAAAGGGGCGCATGGTGCGCCTCGTGGCCGAGGTGGACGGCCGCGTGGTGGGCAATGCCCAGTTGACCGTGTGGGGCAGCGAGGGCGAGATCGGCAGCATCGTCGTGGCCGAGTCGCACCGCAGGCAGGGGCTGGCGCGCCGGCTCATCGCCGCCCTCGTGGCCGAAGCGCAGGCCAGAGAGCTGGACGCCCTGGAGATCGGCGTGCACCGCGACAAGCCACACTTAAGGGCCTTTTACGAAAGCCTCGGTTTCCGCCCCACAAAAAAAAGTGGGCCAATGCCCACTTTTTTCGAGCCCATTATTACGTTGAAGCTGCCATTGCAGGCTCTAAGAAAGAACGGGCGGGAGATCGCATAGCGATAATCAAAGGCAACGGTGCCACGACGTGCGTCAATGAAGCATTGATGTTCAACAATGAACGAGCGATGTAGGTTGGCTATGCTGCGACGTGCTGCAATGGACTTTGAATAATCATTGCGAGTCTCCCGCCGCTGGCAGAAAGTTCCGTTCCCCCTTCCACCGCCTACAGCTTACCACATCATGGCCCTTTTGTAAAGTAGGAAACAAGTACTAGTTTTAACCATTCTTTTACCTTCATCCCGGTTGGCCGGGTTGCCGTGCGGGCCAGGACGTGTTATACTCCGGGCACAAGCCGCGGCCGGGATGAGCCTGCCGTCTGTGCGTCCTCCGGCCCGGCGGACCATCGTCGACAGGGGGAACATTATGGCCATCCACGTTTCGCAGCGTTTTCCGCTCGCCCATCTGCCCACGCCGCTGGAGCCCATGGAGCGCCTGAGCAAGGCCCTGGGGGGGCCCGAGCTGTGGATCAAGCGCGACGACCAGACCGGGCTGGCAACGGGCGGAAACAAGACGCGCAAGCTCGAGTTCCTCGTGGGCGAGGCGCGCAGCAAGCAAGCCCAGGTGACCCTCACCGTGGGCGCCGTGCAATCGAATCACTGCCGCCAGACGGCCGCCGCGGCGGCCCGGGCCGGCCTGGAGTGCGTCCTCGTGCTGCGCGGCGACCCTCCGCCGCCAGAGCTGTGGACCGGCAACCTGTTCCTGGACCAGCTTCTGGGTGCCCGGCTGGTGTGGAGCGGCGATAGAGACCCCCTCCAGGTCCTGGATGAGGCCGCGGCGGCGGAAGAGGCCGCCGGCCGCAGGGCCTACGTGATCCCCTACGGCGGGTCCAACGCCACCGGGGCGGCGGCCTATGCCCTGGCCTTCGAGGAGCTGTGGGACCAGATGTACGTGGCCCGCCTCTCCTTCGACCGCGTCGTCTTTGCCACCAGCTCGGGGGGCACGCAGGCGGGATTGGTGGTGGGCGCCAGGGCCTGCGCCTTCGAGGGGCAGGTGCTGGGCATCAGCGTCGACAAGACCGGGGGGCACTTGCGCGGCACGGTTCTCGACCTGCTGGCCCCCACGGCGCGCTGGCTGGGCATGGACCTGCGCCTGAGCGCCGCCGACATTCACATCGACGACCGCTTCCTGGGGGCCGGCTACGCCATCGTCACCGGCGCCGAGCGCGAGGCCATCCGCCTCGTGGCCCGCACCGAGGGAATCCTCCTCGACCCTGTCTACACCGGCAAGGCCATGGGCGGGCTCATCAGCCTGGTGCGCGAGGGCACCATCTCGGCCTACGAGCGCGTGCTGTTCTGGCACACGGGGGGTATGCCGGCCCTCTTTGCCTACCTGGACGACCTGAAGGCCGGCGCCTGAGCCCGTACCGGCCCGCGCCTCAGGAGGGCCGCGGAGGGCGGCCGGGGACCCGGGCGCGGGGCACGCCGGCCCACGGATCGCGCTTCAGGTACAGGAACTCGCGCCGGCCCAGGGTGCTCTCCAGCCCCGTGCCGTAGAACCGCTCCACGGGCCGGCCGTCCGCGTCGTAGCGGTAGCCATAGCCCTGGAAGGGCAGCGCCAGCTCGACGGGCACCGCCTCGGGCCCGCGATTGTAGACCAGGGCGTGGCTGCCGGTCACGATCCGGTAGCCGGGCCGGGCCGTCTGCAGGCCCAGGACCTCGCGCCACAGGGCGGCAAGCTCCGCCTCGCGCCCGGCCTCGAAGAGCATGGCCACGCCCTGGACGGCCACGTACAGGTTTCCGCGCCGCTCGACCAGGTCGCCGTAGGCCAGTTGGGGCACTACCGGGGCCAGGCTGCCCAGGGCGCGCGCCACGCTGGCCGAGGCGACCACCCGCCCGCCGGCCGCCAGGACCTGATGCAGCGCTTCCAGGTCCCCCGGCGCCAGGTATTCGGCCGAGGGCGTCAGGACGACGACGCTGCGCACCCCCTCGCCCCCCCTCTCCCCGCCCGGCGCCGCCGGCCAGCCTTCCATGCTGCCGACGACGGCGGCGTTCACCCCCTGGGCCGCCAGGATCGACAGGCGCTGGTAGGGATGTACCTCCAGGAGCACCGCCGCCCGCCCGGCGCCGATGGCCTCGTGGGCGCGCGCCGGCGGCGCCAGGATCAGCACCCGCGGCCGGGAGGCGGGGGCGGCCATGGCCTGCCGCAGGTTGGGAAAGGCCGTCGTGACGCGGCCGAACATCGTCTCGACGTCGTAGGCCGTCCGGTGGCTGTCGTTGTACAGGCCCTGCTCCTTGACGTTATAGTTCCAGTAAGCAATGCCCTGCAGGTCGCCGCCCCCCTGCCTCACCAGGAGCGCCAGGGCCAGGCCGTTGGTCACGGCGTCCGACACCGAGCCGGGGTCGCGGCTGGCCTGGCTGAGGCCCCAACTGTTGGCCGCGGCCCACAGCCAGGCCGGCTTGCCGTAGCGGGCCGAGTAGAGCCCCACGGTGCGCGCCAGGAGATAGAGGCCCACCAGGTCGGCGTCGCTCAGGGCGACGTCGGGCGGCCCGTCGCGGGGGTAGGCGTCAAAGGTGACGACGAAATTCCCGGGCGTGTCGCGAAAGAGGGCCTCCACGTCGGGCAGGGTGTAGGTCCGACGCGCCTGGGCCCCGTCGAACGACATGGTCACCGGCAGCCCCGGATGGATCTCGTGCCACAGGGCCGCGCTCCAGGCGGCATATTCCGCCACCATGCCCGACTGAAAGGCTCCCAGGAGCCGCAGGCGCTCGAGATCGTCGCCCACGTCCGAGAAGCGCAGGCCGGTGCGGGCCTGGAACTCGGCCTCGGCGTGGGCCGAGTAATCGCCGCCCAGGGGCTCGTCCGACAGGTTCAGCATCAGGATCGTGCCGGCGTAGGGCCGCACCAGCTCGGCATCCAGCCAGCGGTAATAGGCCTCGATGTCGCGGCGGTAGCGGGGGGCATAGAACGAAGCGCTCACACCCCCGCCATAGATGTCCAGCGGCTCGCTCGCCGCGTCCCGGCGCACGTCGCCCGGGTGCTCCTCGTTCCAGCGCGCGCCCATCTGGATCTGGTAGCCGATGGGCAACACGGCCTTGACCCCCACCGCCCGGCAGGCATCCAGCAGGCGCCGCTGGGCGGCGAGCATCGCCGCGGCCCCCTCGTGCCGCGGATCGCCGGGGTCCAGCAGGGCCTCGTAGACGGCATAGGACAGGCCGGGCTCCACCTTGGCCGGGTCCACCTCCCCCGGGTTGTTGTGGCCGATCCAGACCACGTTGGCGCCGTGGGCCACCAGGCGCCGGACCAGGGCCTCCATCTCGGCGGCGGACATCTCCGGGTAGGCCTCCACTGCCCAGCCGGCCCAGGGCGGGCCCGGCGGCGCGGCGGGCGCCGCCGCCGCGGGCGCCGGCAACGATCCGGCAAGGGTCAGGGCACACAACACCAGCACCACCCACGCCCGGTGTGGGCACCTGCGACGCCGCACAGGAGAATGCCAACATTTCATCGCATTACATCTCTGTTCTTATTGTTCTTCCCTCATTCACCCCAATTCTGTAGGGGCGGGGCTTGCTCCTGCCCAGGCTCGCCCCCTACGCATCGCCATCGAGCTGCTTCAAGATCTGCCAGGCAAAGGCGCAGGCGTCGGCCAGGGCTGGCAGTTCCACGTGCTCCGGCCGGTCCGAGACCTGGTGCCAGTGGGCCTCGACGCCGCCGCGGGGCAGGGCCACGACCGTCAGGGCGGGCAGGCCACGCCGGGTGGCGACCAGGGCGTCGGTATAGGCGATGCCCGTTTTCTCGGACAGCGCCAGGCCCGGCAGGGCACTGTGGGCCGCCCGGGCCGCCTCCAGCGCCCGGGGGTGGGTCGGGTGCTTCAGGATGAGGCCATCGGCCGTCAGGGTCACCAGGTGGCCGATGCCCACCTGGTCGAGGACGACGATGAGGTCCTCCTGGCCCAGCACCTCACCGTGGGCGTCGAGGAAGGCGGCCATGCCGGCCGCGCCGGTCTCCTCGCAGCCGGTGAGGGCCAGCCAGACCTCGGTGTGGGCCAGGGGTTCGTCGCCCAGGCGGGCGGCCAGGGCCAGGGCCACCCCCACGCCCGAGGCGTTGTCGTTGGCGCCGGGCGAAAAGGGGGTCCGGTCGGCGTGCAGGCAGAGGGCCAGGGCCACGAGCTGCACGGCCGCGGCCGCCAGGCCGGGCCAGCGGACCCAGCTCCAGCCCAGGGCCGCACCCAGGGCGTAGAGCAGCGCGCCGGCGGCCATGCTGGCGAATGCCGCGCCCACCAGCAGGCTAAACAGCCGCTGCCAGGCGGGCGAGGAGTAAAAGATGGGCGTGCGGTGCGTGTCCAGGTGGGCGCACAGGACGGCGCGCCGCCGCACTTCGCCGGCGGGAGGGACGATGCCCACGGCGTTGCGGCTCTGGCCGGCGGGCAGGAGCCGGCGCAGCCAGTTGCCTGCCAGGTCGGTCTCGCGCAGCATGCCCCAGGCGCCCAGGCCGCTGAGGAGGGCGGCGGCGGCCAGGGCCAGGCCCTCGCCTGGCAGCAGCAGGGCCAAGAGCGCCGCCAGGAGGGCAGTGGCAAAGGCCAGGGCGTAGGGGCGGTAGGTGGAGGGCGAGCCGCGAAAGGGCTCGACGGCCACGCCTTGCAGCCCCAGGCCGCGCATCTGGTCCGCGGCGTAGGCGGCCGCCCGCTCCTCGGCGGCGGTGCAGCTCCCCCGCGGGCCGATCTCCCCTGCCAGGGCGCGGACGTGTTCCAGGGCCCGCGCCGCTCCATCCTGCGCTCCAGACATATCTCTCCCTCCTCCGGGTCCTGGTCCCATTCTATCACGGCTCTGTTCCCGGGGCAACTCGGGCCTATTCGGGTCCGCGCGACGAATGCGCCCGGGGGAAATTGCCAAGTCACCCGACCTGTGCTACACTCCTGCCCATGAGCGAGCCACGGCGCCTGTGCGATTACGAAAACAGCAGCTACCGCACCGACTTCTGGGAGGGGCAGGGCCGGGAGTACGAGGACCGGGCCGAGCGGCTGGCCCTTCGCCGCCTGCTGCCGCCGGCGGGCCGCCGGCTCGTGGACGTGGGGGCCGGCTTTGGCCGCCTCTCGGACTTTTACGAGGGCTACGAGCAGGTGGTCCTCCTGGACTATTCCACCTCGCTGCTGCGCCAGGCGCAAGAGCGGCTGGGCCGCGAACCGCGCCTGGCCTACGTGGCCGCCAACTTTTACGCCATGCCCTTTGCCGCGGGCACCTTTGACGCCGCGATGATGGTCCGGGTGATGCACCACGTGGAGGACGTGCCCGCCTTTCTGGGCCAGATGGGGCACATCCTGGCCGGTGGGGGCACGTTCGTCGTGGAGTTTGCCAGCAAGCGCCACCTGAAGTCCATCCTGCGCTGGGCCCTTGGCCGCCAGCGCTGGAGCCCCTTCGACCCCGAGCCCTACGAGTTCGTGGAGATGAATTTCGACTTTCACCCGGCCTGGATGCGGGCCAGGCTGGCCGAAGCCGCGTTTCACGTGAAACAATGCCGCACCGTATCCCACTTTCGCCTGCCGCTCCTCAAGCGCCTGGTCCCCGCCGGCGCCCTGGCGGCCCTCGACGGCCTGCTGCAGCCCACCGGCGCCTGGTGGCAGCTCACACCCAGCGTCTTCTGTCGCGCTGTCCTCGACGGCCCGCCGGCGCCGGCCACGGAGGAGCTGGTCTTTCGCTGCCCGGCGTGCAGTAGCTCCCCGCTCCGCCAGGCGGCAGAGGCAATGGCCTGCGACAAGTGCGGCCGCCGGTGGCCCATCGAGGATGGTATCTATAATTTCAAGGTCGAGTAGGGATCACCGCCTGCTCGACAGGTATTCG
>JAAYZQ010000580.1 GCA_012514775.1 Anaerolineaceae bacterium | reverse complement strand
CCCGTTTCTGGGTCGTGCGACCGCGCTTCGGGCTGAGCGGGGTTTCCGGCCTGGGAACGTTGCTATCGGGCGTTCACATTGCCGTCGACACCACGTCGGAGACCGAGGCATCGGAAAAGGCCGTTTATGAATTCGACGGTCTGGAAACCCCCCCTGAGATCAGCTCGGAACGGCCCGGCACCCGTTTCGTGTTGCGGGCGGATGACCTCAGCTGGCTGGATGTGGGTTCGCCCGTGTATTTCCGACGCATCGAGGTGGGCCAGGTGATCGGCTACAACCTGAGTGACGACGGCAGTGCGGTCCAGGTCCAGATCTTCGTCGATGCGCCTTACGACCGCTATGTGACTTCCGACGCCCGTTTCTGGAACGCCAGCGGCGTGAATGTCGAGCTGGATGGCGATGGCCTGTCCGTGCAGACGGGCTCACTGACCTCCATCCTCGCGGGAGGCGTGGCCTTTTCGCCGGCGAACGAGTTCGATACCGATCCGGCACAGCCGAACGCCGAATTCCGGCTGCATGGCAATCAGCAGCAGGCGCTGGCCGATCCGGACGGCGAGCCCATGCTGCTCGAATTCCACTTCAACCAGTCCGTGCGCGGCCTCAAAGTGGGTGCGCCCGTCGATTTCCGCGGCCTGGAACTGGGCGAGATAGTCGACATCGACATGGCCTTCGACCGCGATAGCCGTCAGTTTTATGCACAGGTTCAGGCGCGCATCTATCCGCTGCGCTTTGGCCCCATCTACGAGCGCATGCAGGAACTGGACAAAGATCCCCACATCGCACGGGCACGCATGCTGGAAGGCATGGTGTCGCGTGGCCTGCGCGCGCAGATGCGTGCCTCCAATCTGCTGACGGGCCAGCAATATGTGGCTCTGGATTTCTTCCGCAACGAACAGCCCGTGGAGTTCGACGGTACCCAGTACCCGCCGGTACTGCCCACGATTACGGGCGACTTCGACCGCCTGCAGCAACAGCTGGGCAGCATCGTGAGCAAGATCGACGCCTTGCCGTTTGATGCACTCGTGCAGGACCTGCGCGACACGCTGCAAAGCGTGACGAAAGCGATCGACGGGGTCGACGGCAAGCTGACGCCGGAGCTGACCAGCACCTTGCGCTCGGTGCGCAAGACGCTGTCGGCGGTGGATGGGTTCATGTCGGAAGGGTCCAGTGCTGCGGGCGGCCTGGAGGGAACCATGCGTGAATTGAGTGCGGCCGCGCGGGCCCTGAGGTCGCTTGCCGACCATCTGCAGGCTCAGCCGGGGTCGCTGATACGCGGGGCGCCGCGGGATCGTCTTGAGGTGAAGCCATGAGGGTGTTGATGTGGGGGGCGCTGGCCCTGCTGGCCGGGTGTGCAGGAACCGCACCCCAATATTATTCGCTGCAGGCGCCGGCCATAGCCGACACGACGCAGGTGGGTCAGGTCGCGGGCGATTACATCATCAGCGTTCAGCCGGTGCTGATCCCCCAGGAGCTGTCCCGGCCGCAGATTCTTGTGTCCGGCCCGGAATCGGCCGAAGTCGTCCCGCTCAGCACGTCGCTCTGGTCGGGCCCGCTGGAAAGCCAGATCCGGGATGCGCTGGCAGCCTCGCTGGCACGGCACTTGAATGTGCTTGAGGTCGGCACGACACAACCGGACGGCGTGCCGGTCTGGAACATCTACGTGGACGTGCAGCGCTTCGATTCTCTGTATGGCAGGGAAGTGGTGCAGGAGGCCGTCTGGCGTCTCGTTCCCCAAGGCATGAAGAAACCGCCGGAAAAGCGTCTGTGCTCCGGGCAGGTCAGGGTGCCGGTGGGCGAGGGCATGTCAAGGCTCGTGGCCGGGCACCGGCAGGCGCTGAATCTTCTCGCGGAAGGCATCGCGTCCACCTTGCCGGGCGGCCAGGGGGGAGTTCGCGATGCGGCGACACAGGAAGGGCAACTGGTCTTGCGGGGCTGTGCCCGGGTTTCCTAGGGTTACAACCGATTAGTGGGCTGTCGCATCCTCTGTTGTAATGCTTGTGCGATTTGAGCAGTCTTACCTGCCATTGGACATAAGAACACGGAGACAGACATGCACTTGGGCAAGGGATTCAAACTTCTGGCTGCCACAGCAGCCACCCTGGCAGCATTTGCTTCGGCGCCCGCTGCAGCAGAACAGGTGGTGAAACTCGGGTTTGCGGCGCCGTTGACGGGGCCGCAATCGCATTATGGCGAGGACATGCGCAACGGCCTCACCCTGGCACTGGAAGAGGCCAACGCGCAGAAGATCGAGCTCAATGGCGAAGTCGCCCGGT
>JAAYZQ010000579.1 GCA_012514775.1 Anaerolineaceae bacterium | reverse complement strand
GTGCGCCTACCTTTTCTCTACCGGCAGCCGGATGAGTTGGAGGCCCTCGAAGGCCACGATCTCGCGCCGGGTGTCGCCCAGCGACCTCATCTCAAAATGCTGCTCGGTGTTGGTGCTCCAGATCTGTACCACACCCCCGATCCCGCGGGCCCCGCAGCACTTGTTCCACAGGCGCTCTCGCACCATGGCGTTGACATGCCCGACAAAGACGCCGGGGTGAGGCTCGATCAACCAACGGGTCAACTGGCCGCGCACCGAGGTTGGCACCTTTTCCAGGATCATGACGACCATGCTTCGTCCTCCTCGTCTTCTGCCTCCTCGGACTCTTCCGTCGGTGCCCACAGCGGCTCGGGCCGCGCGGGATCGTCATCGGCTTCGCTGCCCGCGGCCAGCTCCTCTTCCGAGATGCCGAGCATCCGGTCGATGTCGGGCAGGATGCGCTTGAGCAACTTCTGGGTGCGAAAGGCCTCGCGGCAGGCCTCTCTGACCCGGGCCTCAATGTGCTGCTCGGACTCGGCGACCAGGCGAAAGGTCAAAGGAATGGTGATCTCGGTCTTGTACAGGTCGGCCACGTCATAGACGAACGAGAGCTGCTTGCCGGTGTGGATAAAGCCCAACGCCGGCGAATAACCCCCGGAGACGATGGCCGTGTGGCACAGGCCGTTGAGCAGGGCGTGGGCCGCGGACAGGCCGCGGTTGACGGGGTCGCTGTTGCCCCAGCGGCCCCGGTCGTAGGCGCGCCCGTGCCAGGGCACGCCAGTCGCCCGGCTTGCTTCGGCGTACGCCTGGCGCATGCGCGCACCTTCCTTGCCCCGGAGCTGAAAGATGTCCAGCTCCGGGGCAAGCTTTTCCTCACCAAAGCGGAAACGGTACATGCGCATCACCACCTCCAGGCGTTTTTGCGGGTCGCTGGCCAGCTCTGCCTGCCGCAGCAGGTGATAGGACCGGCGAGTCTCACCGCCACCCTGGGCGTAGCAGCGCATGCCGTCCTGGCCACACCACACCACCAGGCAGCCGTTGTCGGCCAGCGCCTTGATGGCGGTGTGAGTGATGACGGTCCCTGGACCGAGCATCAAGACCGAAAGGGACGCGGCCGGGATCAGGGTCCGGCCTTCCTTGTCGATGGCTTCGACGGCCATGAAGCTCTGCTGGATGCGGCATTGATCCAGGTAAAGATACGACAAGCTGTCACGCAGCTTGGGCAGCTCGTGCAAGTCACGCATTGCACCTTCTCCTTGTTCAGTTGGTAAGGTACAAACCCGGGTTTGCACACGGGCAGGTCGCGAACCCACCCGCCGGATGCCGGGATATAGCTCGCCCCGGATCCTCTTCTGTTCGGGGCCGCGCGGCCTATTCCTCTGCCGGGCGGCCGATCATCTTGCTCAGGCCAACCGCTCTACGGCCGTGCCAGCGACAGGAGGCCAAAGCCCAGGCCCTTGCCGCTGCCGATGCCGTGGCGCACGGTCTCGCGGAGGATGGCCGGCTCGGCGACCTGGAGCAGGCCGTCGAACTGGACGGCAGCGAGCTTGAGCGTGTGCGTTTCCCTGTCGCGCCTGATCTTGCCGCCGACATCGTGGCCGTCGGTCGTGCGTGCCGAGAGCAGGCGAAAGCCGCCCGACTCGCCCTTGCGCTCCAGCCAGGCGAGCTGCTCCTGCTCGTCATAGATGCCGACACGCTTGTGGTCCTTCTCGTTAAAGCGGCGCTTGACGGTCGGGTTGGCGCGCAGGCGAAAGGCGAGGATCTGGCCCGGCGCCAGCGGCAGGTCGAACGCTTTGACTGCGGGGTTGGGCTCTGCCACAGGCAGCAGGTAAGAGCCCGCCTCCGGCGCACTCAGCCACGACCAGTCGGGAAAGCCCCACGACTGGACGAGGAGGACCAGCGACCCGTTGCGCCCCGGTTCCAGGCGAAAGAGCACCCGCTCGTCTCCCTCCTTCAGGTCATCGGGGAACGCACGCATCAGGCTGCGGTGCATCTGGTAGGGCTCGGCGACCTCGCGCTGGACGCGCCGGCTGCGCGGGTCGAGGATCAGTTTGGAGAGGTACATGGATCACACCTCCTCGGCGCTCGCCGGCACCGTCGAGCTTTCCGGTTCTTTCACGTCTACAAAAAGCGTCCTGACGTGCCGGGGAGCAAAGCTTCGCGGGGCGAAAGACAGCGGCTGGTCGGGGCGCACCTCGGAACCCTGGAGATCCTCCACCACCAGGCGAAGCTGCTTTGGCCGTGGGCGATGCGCCGGACCCAGCCAGGGGTAGCTTTGGAGATCGAGGGCTGCATTCAGATCGGTGCCGGCCTGCAGCCCGTCTTCCAGCCACACCGGCTCGCCGGGCACGAAGGCTTTGCGGCCCAGGTAGAGCGGCCAGACGGGATCGCGCAAGGCGTTATAGAGGC
>JAAYZQ010000578.1 GCA_012514775.1 Anaerolineaceae bacterium | reverse complement strand
GGCCCGGCGTGGAGCCTGCAGCAGTTGACCACGGCCCTGGCCTCCGACGCGCCCAGCTACCGCCGGGTGAGCAACTTTTCCCTGGGGCTCAGCGCCATCTTTACCCTGCTCCTGGCACTGGTGGCCTTCACGCCGCTATACGGGCCCGTCATGGGTGGGGTCTATAACCTGTCGCCCGAGCTGCAGGGCCTGGCCCGGCCGGCGGTGCAATGGCTGGCCGCCTACCCCCTGCTGATGGGCATCCAGTCGCTGCTGCGCGGTGTGTTGATCCGGGCGGGCTGCACCGGGACGGTGCGCACGGCCATGGTGGTCAACGTGGCCGTCGTGACGGCCACCCTGGCCCTGGGCGTGCTGTTCCTGTCGACCTCGGGCGCCATCCTCGCCGCCCTGGCCATGCTCACCGGCAACCTGGCCGAATGGGCCTGGCTGGCCTACAAGTCGCGGTGTTGACGGCGGGGGACGGATTCTTTTTGACAGGCCGCCTGTTCGGGACTATACTTCCAGAAACTTGACCCGTGAACCATAGGAAACGATATGAGTAGTGGAGCAAACGCGCGCCGGGGAATTCTCCTGTTTTCGTTTGGCACTGTCATCGGGCTGGCCCTGGCACTGTTCCTGGTCTGGGCCGACCTCGAAGCTCGTCTCTTCGATCCGTCGCTGCCAGGCGAGCGCACCATGGGCATCCGCTGCCCGGCCATGATCGGCAGCGACGAGACCGTGACCGCGTCGGCCACGTTCCACAATCCCCTGGACAGGGAGATCCGCTACGTCATCCGCACCCATGTCAGCGAAGGCCACGTGACGGTCATGAGGCGGCACGACGACCAGCTTCCGCTGGCGCCCCGCGAAAGGCAGAGGCTTACGTGGGAGGTGAGGCCGGAGGACGCGGTCTATGGCCTGTTCGCCCTGGTCAAGGTCCATCTCTTTGGCAACTATCCCCTTCCGGCGCGGGGGGGTTCGTGCGGCATCCTCTTTGTGAACCTGCCTCTGCCCGGGATCGTAATGTTCGGGCTCTGCCTGGCCCTGGCGCTGGGGGGCATGGTAGGCGGGCAACTCCTCTGGGCGCGGGCGAACCGACCCATGCGCGAGTCGGCCCTGGACACGGCCCGGGCCATGGTCGTCCTGTCAGCGCTGGTGCTCTTTGGCCTGCTCATGGGGCTCCTGAACATCTGGCTCATCGGCCTCGTCGCCGTGGCCATCAGCGTGTTGCTGATCGTCGTCCTGGTGGGATACAGGGTGGAAAAACGGAAAAAATAGTGGTATAATGGGGCCTCGAACTCTAGTTCTAGACTGAGGTTGCTATGCCCGAGTTCAAGCTCGTTTCTGACTTTCAGGCCACCGGCGATCAGCCACAGGCCATCGAGAAACTGGTGGAGGGCCTGCGCCAGGGTTACCAGCACCAGACGCTGTTGGGGGCCACCGGCACGGGCAAAACCTATACCATCGCCAAGGTCGTGGAGACGGTCCAGCGGCCGACGCTGGTCATGGCCCACAACAAGACGCTGGCGGCGCAGCTCTACTCCGAGTTCTGCGACTTTTTCCCGCACAACGCGGTCGAGTACTTTGTCTCTTACTACGACTACTACCAGCCCGAGGCGTACCTGCCCCGCACCGACACCTACATCGAGAAGGATGCCGACATCAACGAAGAGATCAACAAGCTGCGCCTGGCGGCCACCGAGGCGCTTCTCACCCGCCGCGACGTGATCATTGTCGCCAGCGTGTCGGCCATCTATGGCATCGGCGCGCCCGACGAGTACGGGCGCAGCGTGGTAGAGCTCCAGGTGGGGATGAACCGGCGGCGCGACGGCGTCCTGCGGCACCTGGTGGCAATCTACTATGACCGCAACGACATTGCCTTCAAGCGAGGGACCTTTCGCGTCCGGGGCGACACCCTGGATATCTTTCCCGCCTACCGCGACACGGCGCTGCGCATCGAGTTCTGGGGCGACACCATCGACCGCATCACCGAGATCGACCCCCTCACGGGCGAGATCCTGGAGGAGCGGCAGGCAGCTAGCATCTTTCCGGCCAAGCACTTTGTGACCCGGGCCGAGATCCTGAACGTCGCGCTCCAGGACGTCGAGGCCGAGCTGGAGGAGCGCCTGGCCGAGCTGCGGGCCCAGGACCGGCTGTTGGAGGCCCAACGCCTGGAGCAGCGGACGCTCTATGACCTGGAGATGCTGCGCGAGATCGGCTACTGCTCGGGGATCGAGAACTACTCGCGGCACCTGAGCCGGCGGCGACCCGGCGACCCGCCCTGGACGCTCATCGACTACTTTCCCGACGACTACCTGTTGGTTCTCGACGAGAGCCACATGACGGTGCCCCAGATCCGGGGGATGTACAACGGGGACCGGTCGCGCAAGGAGGTCCTGGTCGACTTTGGCTTTCGCCTGCCCTCAGCCCTCGACAACCGCCCGCTGCAATGGCACGAGTTCGAGGAGCGCATCGAGCAGGTGATCTATACCTCGGCGACGCCAGGGCCCTACGAGCGCCAGGTGTCGGCCCAGATTGTGGACCAGGTGATCCGCCCGACGGGCCTCATCGATCCCGAGGTCATCGTGTTGCCCACCCAGGGGCAGGTCGACGACCTCATCGGCCAGATCCGGCGGCGCGTGGAGCGGGGCGAGCGAGCCCTGGTGACCACGCTGACCAAGCGCATGGCCGAGGACCTGTCCGATTACCTGGCGGAGCTGGGCATCAAGGTGCACTACCTCCACTCGGAGATCCAGACCCTGGAGCGGGTCGAGATCCTGCGGGACCTGCGCATGGGGGTGTACGACGTGGTGGTGGGCATCAACCTGCTGCGAGAGGGCCTGGACCTGCCCGAGGTGTCGCTGGTGGCCATCCTTGACGCCGACAAGGAGGGTTTCCTCCGCTCGGAGACGTCGCTGGTGCAAACCATCGGCCGGGCGGCGCGGCACGTCAACGGCCAGGTGATCATGTACGCCGACCGCGTGACCGATTCCATGCAGCGCGCCATCGACGAGACGAACCGCCGCCGGGCGGTCCAGCAAGAGCACAACGAGGAGCACGGCATCGAGCCCCACAGCATCGTCAAGGAGGTCCGCGACCTGACGGACCGGGTGCGCATGGCGGCCGAAAAGCGCGTGGATTACCAGGTGGCGACCGAGCTGCCCAGGGCGGAGGTGGGCTTCCTGGTGGAGGAGCTGGAAAAGCAGATGAAAGAAGCCGCTGCCCAGCTCGAGTTCGAGAAGGCTGCCCTGCTCCGTGACCAGATCTTTGAGCTGCGCAAGCAGCTTGAGAGCGAAGAAGAGGACAAGCCCGAGTGGGAGCGGGTCTGGGAGGAGGGGCACGGCCGGCGCGCCTGAGAGCGCGCGGGCCTGGCCCACCCCTGGGAGATCTCCCTGGCGGCCGGCCTCAGGCGACGATGGGCGACAGGGGCTCTTCCGCGGGCTCCGCGAGTTGCTCGGGAAGGATCGCACCCTCCAGCGAGGCGGCCTGGTCCAGTTGGGCCGCGCTGACGATGGCACCTTCCAGATTGGCGCCCGCCAGGTCGGCGCCCAGCAGGAACGCGTCCTGAAGGTTCGCCCCGCGTAGGTCGGCGTTGCGCAGGTTGGTGCGCACGAGGTTGACCTTCTGCAGGTTGGCCCCCGCCAGGTTGGCTCCCTCGGCATCGGCGTCGCGCAGATTGGCCCGCACGTTGATGCCGTTGAGGGTGGTGGGTCCCAGGTTCGCCGCCTTCAAGTTGGCGCCCCGCAGGTTGGCGTTGTTCAGGTTGGTGCCCTGCAAGCTGGCCTCGCGGAGATCCACACCCTCCAGGTTCGCCCCCGAGAGGTAGGCCGTCTCCAGGTAGATCCCGGCAAAGTTGCGCTTGCCGGTGGCATATTCGTCCAGAAAATCAGTCGGTTCCATGCTCGCCTATCCGTGGGATAATAGCTTGTCGACGGCAGCGGTCAGCTCTGCCAGCGTGCTGACCCGGTGCACCGCCTGGAGGTAGGGCAGGTAGGCCGGCATGTCGCTGTCACCCGTGCCCCACTGGTGCGGGTGCTCGGGATTGAGCCACACGATGCGCCTGCAGCGGCGCTGGATCCGCTCCATGAGGTCCAGGCGGGGATCGTTGTAATTATTGCGGGCGTCTCCCACCAGGATGACCGTAGTGCGCGAATCCACCGTGCCGGCATACTGCGACATGAGCGTGTCGAGGCTGAAGCCCAGGTCGGTGTTATAGTGGCCGGGCGGCAGCCGGGTCAGGACAGAGCGGACCGCGACGTCGGGCGGGTTCGAGTGCAGGTCCTCGCTGATGTCTTCCAGGTCCGAGATAAAGGCAAAGCTGTGGGCGCTGCTCACCTGGTCCTGCAGCTCGTAGATGAGGCGCAATAAGAAGTCGACGACGGGCCGCATGCTGGTCGAGATGTCGCAGATGAGCAACAGCTTTGGTTTCAGGTGCCGGTTGCGGAAGAGAAGCTCCATGGGCACCCCACCATAGCGCAGGTTGGTGCGCAACATGCGCTTGACGTCCAGGGTTCCCCGCTTGCCTCGCTTGCGCCGCAGCGCGGCCTTGCTGCGCAGTTGGGCCGCCAGCTTGCGGACCTCCTCGCGGAGGAGATCGGCCTCGCGCTCGCTGAGGTGCTGAAAAGGCCGGTCCATGAGGTCGCTGAGGTCTTGCCTCTGATAGGGATGGGCCTCGGCCTCCTCGCGGGCGGCGGAGGCGCCCAGGTGCTGCGCCACCTGCTCGGCCAGGGCCTCGCGGTTGGCCTCCATCCCCTGCATGAGCTGCTCCACGGCCTCCTGGCTCATGCCCATCTCTGACAACAGCTCGGCCAGGATCTCTATGAGCTGGTCGAGCTTGTCCATGCCCATCTGGCGCAT
>JAAYZQ010000577.1 GCA_012514775.1 Anaerolineaceae bacterium | reverse complement strand
ATGGCCGAGAACTTGCGCAAGCAGGGAGCTTCTATTCCGGGCATCCGGCCGGGCAAGCGCACCGAAGGCTATTTGACGGAAAAGGTGCGACGCATTACGCTTGTGGGTGCCCTCTTCCTGGGCGTGGTGGCCGTCCTGCCCTGGCTGGTGGACCTGCTCGTGAAGCTGTTCCCGGGCGTGGGGACGGGCATCACCGGAAGCGGTGTCATGCTCATCTCGTCCACGGGCCTGCTCATCACGGTGGGCGTGGTGCTGGATACCATGCGCAAGTTGGAAGCCCAGTTGCAGATGCGCCACTATGACAAGTTCTTGCGCAGGGGCATTCTGGGGTAGGAGGAAGCAAGGTGCCGGGGAAGAGGTTGTTCGTGGTATTGCTCGGTGGGCCGGGTGCCGGCAAAGGCACCCAGGCCGAGCGCCTGTCGCAGAACCTGGGCATCCCCCAGGTCTCGACGGGCGACCTGTTCCGCGAGCACCTGAAAAAGGGGACCGAGTTGGGGCTGTTGGCAAGGGGCTACATGGATCGCGGCGAGTTGGTGCCCGACCATGTGACGGTGGACATGGTCCGCGATCGCCTGTCGCGGCCCGATGCTGCCCGGGGAGCAATCCTGGACGGCTTTCCGCGCACCATTGCCCAGGCCGAGGCGCTGAACGGCCTCCTGGCCGAGCTGGACTCGCAGCTCAGCGTCGTGCCCTACATCCAGGTGCCGGAGGACGTGCTCCTGGAGCGGCTGGCCGGGCGGTGGACCTGCAAAAAGTGCGGGGCGATGTACCACCAGTTGTTCAACCCGCCGCAGGAGGCGGGGGTGTGCGACCGGTGCGGTGGCGAGCTGTACCAGCGCCCGGACGATACGCCCGAGACGCAAAAGCACCGTATCGAGGTGTACTTTGAACAGACAGCGCCCCTCATCCAGTACTATCGCGAGAAGGGGTTGCTGGTGGAAGTGGATGGCCGGCAGGGCATCAAAGAGATCCAGGCCGACCTGCTAGAGATTATCAAAGGACAATGATTACCATTAAATCTGCACGGGAACTGGACCTGATGCGCCAGGCGGGCGCCATCGTCGCCGAGGTGCTGGCCGAGATCGGGAAGGCCGTAAGCCCGGGGATGACGACGGCCGACCTGGAAGCGATTGCCGGCCGCGTCATCGTCGACAAGCACGGGGCGATTCCGTCTTTCAAAGGCTACCGCGGATTCCCGGGCATGGTGTGCACCTCGGTGAACGAGCAGATCGTGCACGGCATTCCGGGGACCCACGTGCTGAAGGAAGGGGACATTGTCAGCGTCGACGTGGGTGCCATATACAAGGGCTATCACGGAGACGCAGCCATCACGGTTGCCGTGGGCGAGATCGATGGCGAGAGCCAGCGGCTGATGGACGTGACGGCCGAGGCGCTGCGCGTCGGCATCGAAATGGCGCGGCCGGGCAACTGGACCTGGGAGATCTCCAAGGCCATCGAGGACTATGTGCGGAGCCAGAATTGCGAGGTCGTCCGGGAGTACACGGGGCACGGCATTGGGCAGCACATGCACGAAGATCCGCAGATCCCGAACTACTACGATCCGCGGGTCTCGGGGCGCACGCGCTTGCGGCCCGGCATGACCTTTGCCCTGGAGCCCATGGTGAACCTTGGCGGATGGCGGACCAGGGTGTTGAAGGACCAATGGACCGTGGTCACGGCCGATGGAGCGCGCTCGGCCCATTTTGAGCATACTGTAGCAGTGACAAAGAACGGCCCGGAGATACTGACAAGGTTGTAGGGCCGAGGAGGCGACATGAAAGTCAGACCGTCTGTTAAGCGACGTTGTGAGAAATGCAAGATCATCAAGCGCCGGGGTGTGGTGCGGGTGATCTGTGTCAACCCGAAGCATAAGCAGCGACAGGGCTAGGGGAGGAAAAGAATGGCACGTATTGCAGGTATAGACTTGCCCCGTGACAAGCAGGTCGAGATCTCGCTGACCTATATCTATGGGATCGGCCGCTCGACCAGCAAAAAGATCCTCAAGCAGGCCGATGTCAGTCCCGACACGCGTGTCCGGGATCTGGCCGAGGTCGAGGTGGCCAAGCTGCGCGAGATCATTGACCGGAACTACCGGGTCGAGGGCGATCTGCGGCGCGAGGTGGCCATGAACATCAAGCGCCTGCAAGAGATCGCATGCTACCGGGGCATCCGCCACCGGCGCAACCTGCCGGTGCGCGGCCAGCGAACCCGAACCAACGCACGCCAGAACCGTGGTTCGCGCAAGACTGTGGCTGGCAAGCGCCGCGCGCGGGCCAAGAAGTAATCGGTGGTTTGAGGAGGAAGCATGGGTAGAAGACGAGTTGGGGCGCGGCGTGGGGCGCGCAGAGAACGAAGGAATATCCCGAGGGGCCAGGCTCACATCCAGGCCACGTTCAACAATACGATCATTACGCTCACGGACCCGCAAGGGAACACCATTGCCTGGGCGAGCGCCGGTACTGCTGGCTTCAAGGGGTCGCGCAAGAGCACGCCCT
>JAAYZQ010000576.1 GCA_012514775.1 Anaerolineaceae bacterium | reverse complement strand
GTTAACGTGGAACTTGACGGTGTGCTCGCTGATGCCCAGCTCCTGGGCGATGGCCCGGTTGGTCAGGCCGGCAGCCAGCAACTGCAGGACCTCCAGCTCGCGGGCGGTCAGCGCCTCTGGCAGCCCTGGTGTGGTCTGGCCGGGCGGAGGCGCGGCCCGGGCTGCCAGGCCCGGATCCAGGACGAGCAGGCCGCGGGCCGCGCCCTCCAGGGCGGCGGCGAGGGCACCGGCGGCGGCGTCGCGCGGCAGCAGGCCCCGCGCGCCGGCTGCCCGGACGGCGCCCGCCTGTTCGTCGCCGGGCAAGAGGGCGACGACGGCCAGCCCAGCCTCGGACAGGGCGGCCACCTGGTCCAGAGTGTCCTCCAGCCCGGCCTCCGGGTCCCAGCCCAGGTCCCAGAGCACGGCCTCGGGCCTGTAGACGGCCGTCTCGGCTGCCAGCTCGGTGCCCGGGGCCGCCTGGCCGGCGATGGTATAGCCTGCCTGGCGCAAGAGCGTGGCCAGCCCTGCCCTCACCAGGGGATCGGCGGCGACGACCAACACGCGCAGGCGTCTTGCCTCGTCGTCCTGTTCCCGGGGGATGCCTTCTTTCATCATCGACATAACCAGGGAACTCGACGCCTAGAGCGGCTCGATGGACAGGCGCTCCACGTCCATCCATTGCTCGCCGCGCACGCCGAGCCGGCCGTAGCGCAGCCGGCCCCAGGGCGTGGCCACCAGGAACTGGTTGTCCATCCACAGGACAAAGCCCAGGGGACCGCGGGGGGCGGGCGCCACCAGCATCGTCTCCTCGTCCACGCTGAACCGAGCCTGCTTCCGGCCCCATTCCAGGACGTAGGTCTGCCAATCGCGCATCTCCACGTCGAGGAGGGCTTCGCCGACCTTCAGGGCGCGCTGGATGGGCGGCCAGATGCGGCGGTAGAGGGCCGGCACGTTCATCAGGAGCATCGCCGGCGGGGTGGCCGGAGCCAGGAGCAGGCTGGCCGGGCGCAAAGCATCGATCGCCGCCGCTTTCCAGCCATGGCCGGGCACCTGCAAGGCAAGCTTCATGTTGGAGGGCGGCGAGGCGAAAAAGAACCAGGCAGCCCGGGGCAGGGCCGGCAGGCGCAGGCTCGTCATCAGGAAGGGGTCGTTCCAGAAGCCAAAGCCGGCCGTGCCTCGCAGCTCGTCCTGGGAATGGGAGAAGCGGGCGCGGACGGTGAGGCGCAACGGCGGGCGCCAGGGAAAGCGGCGGCGGTGCAACCCCTGGTAATCGTCGATCTGCGCGTTGGAGTAGGCCCGGCTGGTGGCCCCAGACAGCAGAAAGCGCTGCGCCGATCCGGCCGGCTCCAGCCGGGCCCGGCCCACGACCTGGCGCTGCCAGCGCGGGCCTGGTCCCGAAGTGAAGGATTCGTGTAAGGTGTCCATCTCGTTCTCGCAGGTCCATTCTACCACGCGGGGTGCGGAAAAGCAAGGGAGCGTCGCGCGACCCGCCGCTTGCGCGATTTGACACAGGTCCGATCCGAGTGTATATTAGATTCAAATTCTCGAATATTCAGAGAGAGCATCGATTGTCAAGATGGCGGGAGGCGCTGGCCTTCCCCCCGCTTCCGCCCGAGACGCTGGCCGGCTGCCCTTGCCGGCGCTGCCAGGGGGAAGCGTAATCGTCTTGACGATCGAGGATAAAATCAAGCAAGGAGGCTGACCGTGGAAATATTTGTTCTGGACGAGATCCAGTTTCGGCCCGACGTAGAGGCGTTGAAAAAAAAGCTCCGAGTCCGGGATGGAGGAGAGTGGGGTGGGCGGTTCACGCGCCTGATCCAGGAGGCCGGAGCCGTCGCCCGCCCCCGGGCGCTGTACGGCGTGGCTTACATCGACGACAAGAGCGAGGACAGCGTCGTGGTCGATGGCATCACCTTCAAGAGCCGGGTGTTGAGGGTCAACCTGGAGCAAACCCACCGGGTCTTTCCCTACCTCGCCACGTGCGGGACAGAGCTCCACGAGTGGGCCGCCGCCCAGGACGACGTCTTGCAGCGCTATTATGCCGACGAGATAGCCGAGGCAGCGCTGCGCCAGGCAATGGCCTTTCTGCGGGAGCACCTGCACGAGAGGTTTCGCCTGGGCCGCCTATCCACCATGTCGCCCGGATCCCTGCCCGACTGGCCTATCCAGGCGCAGCGACCACTCTTTGCCCTGCTGGACAAGGCGAATGAGCTACTGGGCGTGCACCTCACCGACGGCCTGCTAATGGTCCCGTCCAAAACAGTCTCCGGCATTTGCTTCCCGACGGAGCAAACCTTTGCCAGTTGCCAGCTCTGTCCGCGGGATGGCTGCCCATCGCGGCAGGCGCCCTACGATGCGACCCTATACGACAAGAAGTACCGAGTGGAAAAGGTCGAGTCCTCGCCGTCCTCGACACAAGAGGAGCTTCTGTGAGGGAGAATCGTGCTTATCGAAACGTATGACCTGGAAGTCTTTACTCCGCCGTGTCACCCGGAAACGGATCGGCTAAGCGCCATCGCCCGGCCGGGGGTCGACCTGCGCGAGGCGCTGCCCTACCTGAACGCCATCCTGCCGGGCGCTGTTTACAATGCAGCGGCGGCTGCCTTGCTCTGGAAGAAGGACAGCCACAACGTGGCGTTTCACGCTGACCGCATTGCCATTGGTAACGTTCCCGATCGCGAGGCGGCGACCGAGGAGCTGGAGAACCTGATCGAGCTGGTGAACAGAACGTGGGAACGCCGTGCCGAGATCGAGCCGAGCCACGAGTCGCGCCGGCGGCCGGGAATGATGGACATCTACAAGCTGTTGCCGCGCACCAACTGCAAGGCTTGTGGCGAGCCTTCCTGTTTTGTCTTTGCCAACAAGCTGGTGGCGGGCCAGGCGCGATTGCCTGACTGCCCGGTGCTGAACGAGGCACGATATGCCGAGCAGCAGGCGGCGCTGTTGGACATGTTGGGATAAGGGAACTCGGAGGTTGTATGAGTCCGAAGAGAGTGTTGTTCCTGTGTACCGGTAACTCGGCGCGCTCGCAGATGGCGGAGGCCATCGTCAATGCCCGTTTTGGCGACGAATGGCAGGCGGTCAGCGCCGGGACCGATCCGGCCGGCTACGTCCATCCCATGGCCCTGCGGGCACTGGCCGAAGTGGGCATCGACCACCAGGGACGCTCCAAGAGCGCCGGTGAGTTCCACGGTCAGCCCTTTGACCTGGTGATCACCGTCTGCGACGACGCGGCCGAAAACTGTCCTTTCTGGCCTGGACTGGGCCGGCAGGCGCATCTGGGCCTGCCGGACCCGGCCCGGGCCACGGGCACGGAGGATCAAGTGCTGGCTGCATTTCGTGCCGTGCGCGACAGGCTCATGGCCGAAATGCCCGCCCTGCTCCGGCAGGCAGACGAGGGTTCCGCCTGGGACCTGAAGCTGACGCCCGGGCAGTAGATCCACCCTCGCTCTCTCCCCTTCTATCTGGCGCTGCGACCTGCTTGCCGCCTATCCGCTTTTCGGTTATAATGCGTGCGTGTCTCGCCCGGCCGGTGCCGGGCATTTTCGACGGATAGGTCACGGAAAGCATGGTCGACGCTCGATCAAAGGCCACGAGGCCTGACAAGCGGCCCTGCGCCGCGGTTGCCGGCCTGTTGATGGTCACGATAGCGCTTGCTTTCGGCCTGGGCGCTTGTGGCCAGCCACGACCGGTGCGCGTGGCGCTGCACGCCGACGGCCAGGAGCAGATCCTACGCGTCACAGCGCCCTCTGCCTGGGCCGTGCGCGACCTGCTGGAGGCCGCCGGCGTCAGCCTTGGGCCGCTGGATCGCGTGGAACCGGATCTCTACGTTGGGGTCGCCGACGGGATGGACGTGGTGGTGACCCGCGTGGAGGAGCGGTTCGAGGTCGAGCGCCGGCCCTTGCCCTTTGCCCACAAAACGGTGCGTAACGAGGCGGTGCCCGAGGGAGAGCGGCGCCTGCTCCAGGCCGGCAGCAACGGCGAGGTCGAGATTACCTACCAGCTTACCCTGGAGAACGGCGTGGAGGTGGCCCGCCAGGAGGTGCGCCGCGAGGTTACGGCCCAGCCCGTGGACGAGGTGGTCCTCGTCGGCGTTCAGGGCGAGTTGGCGACGGTTCCCATCTCGGGCACCATCGCCTATCTCTCGGGCGGCAATGCCTGGTTCATGCGCGAGTCGTCCGATCTGCGGCGCAACATCACCGGCTCCGCCGACCTGGATGGCCGTGTTTTTGTCCTCTCGCCCGACGGCAGCCGCCTGCTATTCACGAGGGGTATGGCCGGCGACGAGGGGGCTCCTCTGAACTCCCTCTGGCTGGCGCGCACGTCCCTGGTGGGCGAGGAGCCGCGGTACATGGGTGTCGTCGGCGTGGTGTGGGCCGAGTGGTCGCCCGATGGCACCCGGGCCGCCTATTCCACGGCCGAGCGCAGTGGCGGCGTGCCGGGCTGGAAGGCCAACAATGACCTGTGGATCATCACCCTGCCCGAGGAGGGCACAGGTGGACAGCCTGCCTTCGAGATGGTCCTGCCGCCTACAGCCGACATTCCCTACGCCTGGTGGGGCCGCAGCTTTGCCTGGTCGCCCGATGGGCGCTACCTGGCCTACGCCCAGGCCGACGAGGTGGGGATCGTGAGCGTCAAGGACAAGGTTCCGCTGCCGCTGGCGTCCTTTGTCCCCTACCGCACCCGCAGCCACTGGGCCTGGGTGCCGTCCGTCTCCTGGTCGTCCGATGGCTACCTGGTCTCCTTTGTCGTGCACGAGGGTGACCTGGAGGGCTTGAGCCCCGAGGACAGCCCTATCTTTGGGCTGTGGGCGGCCAGCGTCGACGGCAAGGTCCAGGTGCGGCTGAGGGAGGAGGTGGGCATGTGGTCGGGTCCCCGGTGGGCGCCGGCAGGGGGCGAGGCCGGCGATTTGATGGCCTTTGGCCAGGCCCAGAGCCCGCGCAACTCCGAGGATAGCCGCTACGAGCTGTACGTGAGCGATCGCGACGGCAGCAACGCGCGCCGCCTCTTTCCGCCCCAGGGCTTGATGGGGCTCATTGCTCCTGCCGTCGCCTGGTCACCCCGTGGCGACGCGATGCTCGTCGAGTACGAGGGCAACCTCTATCGAATCGACATAACTTCCGGAAGCCTGGATCAGCTCACGGCGGATGGGCAGAGCACGCAGCCGAGGTGGACGCCATGAACAGAGCCCACGGGCGGCGTCTGCTTCTCGCAGGCCTGGCGCTCATCCTGTCCCTGGCCCTCGCCGCGGCGGCTTTCCTGTCGTGGCGCGCCCTGGCGCCCCAGCAGGGGGAGGTCCTCGACGTCGTACCCCTGGCTGCCGACAAGTCGTTGGGGGTCAATGCCGACCTGGGCGGTGTGGATGCCTCGGTCGTGGATGGTCAGATGCGCGTTATAAAGGGGTACGGCTTCCATTGGCTGCGGTACCGCTTCGCCTGGGACGAGATGGAGCCCCGCCGCGGCAGCTATAATTGGGAGGAGAGCGATCGGGTGGTGGAGGCCGCACGGCGGCAGGGCCTGTCCGTCATCGCCTTGCTCGATGGCGCTCCCGCCTGGGCCCGGGCCTCCGAAGATCGCGAGAGCCGCTTTGCCCCTCCTGTCGAGGTCCGCGACTATGGGGACTGGGTGCAGGCGTTCGTCGAGCGCTATGGCGACGTCATCGACCACTACCAGATCTGGAACGAGCCGAACATCGCACCCCATTGGGGCAGCCGCGAGGTGGATCCGGCTGCCTATGCGCGCCTGCTCCGCGAGGGAGCCATCCGGATTCGCGCTGGCGACCCGGAGGCCGTGGTGCTGGCCGCCGCGCTGGCGCCAAACGTTGAGCCGGGCGGCGCCAATATGAGCGACGTCCTCTTCCTCGATCGGCTCTACCAGGCAGGTGCGGCGCCCTGGTTTGACGTGGTCGCCGGCCAGATCTACCCCTTCGATCTACCACTGGAACACCCGCCCGCGGCCGGAGAGCTGAGCTGGCGCCGCCTGGAGCTGCTGCGCCAGGTGATGCTAGACCACGGCGACGACGAGACGGCCGTGTGGGTTGTGTCGTGGGGCCTACCCCGCCCGCACTCCATGGAGGAATGGGAGCCCGTCGCGGAACAGATCACCCGTGCCGTGCAAGGGGCACGACTGGACTGGCCCTGGCTCGGGCCGATGCTCTGGGCTGCCTGGACGAGGAACGATCGCCCCGTCGAGTATGCCCTGCTGACGGGTTTCGGCCGCGGAACGACGACGGGGCCGGCCCTGGACGCCTTGAGCGGCCTGGCCGGGGCCCCGCTCGTTGCCTGGCCCGGCGTCTATCCTCCCAACCACGCCAGCGGGCAGTACGAGGGGGCATGGCACGTCACGCCCCTGGCGGCTGACATTGGCGCCACTGGCGATCGCCTGAAGGTGACCTTTCACGGCACGCGCTTTGACCTGCGCCTGCAGCGCGGCCCATACCGCGCCTTTCTGTATGTCACCGTGGATGGAGCGCCGGCCAATGCTCTGCCCCGTGACGAGCTGGGTCGCGCCTACGTGGTGCTCTACGATCCCCTCAACGGCAGCGAGTCGCTCACCGTGGCCCGCGACCTGGCCGACGGCGAGCACACGGTCGAGTTCGTCGCCGAAGGGGGATGGGGGCAGTGGGCCATCGCCGGTTGGGGCGTGGCCCGCGAGGCGCCGCCCAGGTGGCCTGCGTGGCTGCCGCCGGCCT
>JAAYZQ010000575.1 GCA_012514775.1 Anaerolineaceae bacterium | reverse complement strand
CCGCGCCCACCAGGTGCTGGGCTTCTCGGCCGACGTGGCTCAGGACGTTCCGCATGAAGTGCACCCGGCACCGCTGCCAACTGGCGCCGGCCAGCGCCGCCACGATGGCCTTCTTGAGCCCCACATGAGCGTCACTGACCACCAACTCGCCCCCCTTCAGCCCGCGCGCGACCAGGCCACGCAAGAACTGGAGCCAGAATTGCTCATCCTCGGCCGGGCCCAGGTCAAGACCGAGGACCCGCCGGTTGCCCTGCTCGTCTACACCTACGGCGACGACCAGGGCCATGTTGGTCACGCGGCCGTTCAGCCGCACCTTGATGTAGGTGGCGTCCAGCCAGACGTAGGGGTAGCCCTCCTCCAGCGGACGGTTGCGGAACTCCTCGACCAGGTCGTCGAGGTCCTGGCACAGCCGTGAGACGCGGCTCTTGTCCATCCCCTCAAGTCCCATGGCGCTGACCAGGTCATCAACCTTGCGGGTGCTCACGCCGTGAACGTACGCCTCCTGGACCACCGAGATCAGAGCCCTCTCGGCCCGGCGACGCGGCTCTAGCAATGCCGACGGGAAGTAGGAGCCCGAACGAAGCTTGGGGATGCGCAGTTCAATGGAGCCGACCCGCGTCTCCCAGGGTCGACTCCGGGTCCCGTTCCGGTAGCTCGTCCGGCTCTCCGACCTCTCGTGGCGCTCCGCACCAATCTGGGCGGAGACCTCCAGGTCCATCAGCAAGTGCACGGCGTGCTCCACCAGCTCTCTCAACAGGTCCTCGTCACTCGCCAGCGCGGCCTTGCGCAACGTCTCCAGAAATGGCACTCTCGGATCGGCCATCGGCAGGGTCCTCCTTGGTAGCTTGTTTTGCTTTCAAACCACCAGAGGCCACGCCGATGGCCTTCTTGTCAAGTTCCGGAATTTACACCACCACCTGAGACATTACCCAGGGGACGGCGGGCCGGTTGGAGGGTGGCATCCCTCCATCGCGTAATCCTCCCCTCCCCGACGGGGCCCCACGTACGCCAGGCCGTCATCGAGAACCTCATCCTGAATAAGCCCTTCCAGTAGGAGCGCCGCTACTGGCGCTTCACCGAGTCTGGAATCACCGATGAGGTCGTGGAGAGTCGCCGGCCCAGTTCCTACTTCGTACCCATCCCGCCACCAAAGGGGTTCCTACCATCAATTCTTCAGGAAATCGCGCCCGCGCTGTTCGCATGCATCCAGGTCCGCCCGCACGTGATCGAAGTAGGCACGAACGACCTTCCTGACATGCGGTAGCCACGATTCGTGGCCCTTTGTGCCAAGTTAAGGCGAGACAGGTTCCCCCGCCGAATTTTCGCTAGTACTGGAGGCGGGGTAGGGGTGATGACCGAGGGCGGGGCTGCTGCAACGGCGCCCGGGGCGTTTGCGGGCGATTGCGGCGTGTCTTTCCGGCGGCAATGCACAACGCCGCCCGGATCGTTTGGCCGGCGATAGTACATGGCGAGGCCAGCCTGCGCCCGGAAGCGCATCGTCAATGGAGGGGTGGTCCCGGTGGCCCTGGCTCGGACTTCCAGCAGGGCCCGATCAGCCAGGGGCCACCTTGGCCAGGTTGG
>JAAYZQ010000574.1 GCA_012514775.1 Anaerolineaceae bacterium | reverse complement strand
TGGCTGCCGTTGGTGTTGGCGCCGGCGTTGGCCATGGAAAGAACGCCGGGCCCGTCGTGCTTCAGCGATGGATCGAATTCGTCGGCAAAGCTGTAGCCCGGCCCACCCCGGCCGGTGCCCGTCGGATCGCCCGCCTGGGCCATAAAGTCGGGCAGCACGCGGTGAAACGTGGTATTGTCATAATACCCTTCCCGCGCCAGGAAGACAAAGTTGTTCACGGTGTTGGGTACCTGGTCGTCGTACAGCTCGACGACGACGTTACCCTTGTCCGTGACGATGGTTGCCCGGTACGACCTGGCGGTGTCGATGACCATGGGCGGCTGGGACGTGTACATGCCGTTGCGCTGGCCGGGGCTCAGTTCCCCGGCCTTGTTCCCGGACCCGGCCGGGGCTGACGATTGTGTTTTCATTTCTTCCAACTGCTCCTTATAGATTTGAAGTGCCTCGAGATCACCTTCCGGTGCCAGGCTCAGGGCCTGGTCCGTGTGGTCGATGGCCTGGTCGACGTCGCCCGCCTGGCGGTAAAGGATGGCCAGGTTCTTGTGGCTGTTATAGTCGCCGGGGATGAGGTCCAGGACGGCCAGGTTTTCGGTGATGGCACGCTCCAGATCCCCCAGCTTGGCGTAAACGTAGGCCAGGCCGCTGTGGGCGATGACGTTGCCGGGATCGAGGGCCAGGACCTGTTCGTAACTCTCCGCGGCACCCTGCCAGTCTTCGCCCTGTATCTGGGCGCTGCCGGCCGCCAGGAGATCTTCTACCTCTTCTGGATCGGTGGCCGTCGAGCCGGGCGCCACGGCGCCGAGCTGTGCCAAAAAGGCTTCCAGGGAGGGTTTTTCATCTGCCGGTGCCTGGGCGAGTGCCTGTGTCGCGGCCGCGATGGCATCTTGGGTCTGTCCCACTTCGTTGTAGAGGATGGCCAGGTTCTTCTGATCCAGATAATTCTGCGGCCGCAGCTCCACGGCCTTCTCGTAGTTTTCAACGGCTGCCTCGGTGTCTTGGACCTGCGAGTAGGCATAGCCCAGCAGGCTGTAGGCATCGGGTAACCTGGGGCTGAGCTCGACGACGCGCTGCAAGGAGTCGATGGCCTCATCCCATTGCTCGTGCTGTGTGTACAACTGCGCCAGGGCCAGGTGCGTCTGGTGGTAGGCGTCGTCCTGTTCCAGCGATTGACGGTAGGTGTCCAGCGCACCTTCGTAGTCGCCCATGGTGGCATAGACCTGGGCTCGCTCATTCCAGATATCGGCCGTGTTGGGGCTTAGCTTCACGGCATCGTCCGACATTGCGACTGCCTTCTGGAACAACTCGGCCCGTTGCTCGCCGCTGGTCAACGTTCCCCAGGCCAGGTACAGCTTGGACAGGTTGCGAGAGTGATCTGTGTTGAGGGGCGCGATCGCGCGGGCTTTTTGCAGGGAGCGTTCGCTCTCCCGCAGCCATATCTCGCGCTCCTCCCCCGAGCTTTCCTTGCCCTTTTCCATGGCCGCGCGTCCCAGGAAGAGGTAGTAAAAGTCCTCGTTGGGAGCCAGCCGGGTCGCCTCCTGGTAGAGGTAGATGGCTGCATCCCACTGCCCCGCCCTCTCGGAACTCAAGCCCTGCTTGTAGACAATATCGGCGCGGACGATAGACAGGTTGGAAGCGGCGATAAAGAAGGCCAGGAGCACGGGCAAGATCAAGACGGCAGCGGCCAGGGTGACGTCGGCGGCGCTGCCGGTCCAGCGCCAGCCCGGCGCCCTCTGAAAGCGCGCCGAGAAAAACGCCAGGATGGCGGCCATGGCGATGATGGCGAGGAACATGGTCAGGTAGTAGAAGGTGATGGTGTTGGCCAGCGGGTTGGTGGTTACCAGGGCCGAGAGCGTCACCGGCCTCAGGTTGGTGGCGTGAAACACGGCAAAGATCAGGGCGCCGACGATGGATATGAGGGCAAAGATGCCCAGCGCCGCCGGCCAGCCCGCGCCACTCTTTTCCTGTTTGTCGCCTGCCAGGTCCAGCTCCGCCAGGCCCACCAGGCCGAGCATGGCCCAGGTGCTCAGGATCAGGACCAGAATCACGGGTGAGGATCCGTCCTTGCTGGCCGTCAGCGACTGCCAGACGGTCGCCAGGGCACCCGGGTTGCCTTCCTGGGGGGTGATGGAGTTAAAGAACATGGTGCTCAGGATGAGCATGGTCAGGACGCTGAGGACCAGAAGAGAGCGGCGTCCCTCGAGGCTGGCGCTGCGGGGCGCCGGGGTGGGAGAGGGCTCGTTACGCTTGCGGCGCCGGGCCGCCCCCGTCTCTGCGGCATGGGTGCCCGCCGGAACGCCGGCCGGCTCGCCAGCTTTGTCCTGGAGCGCGAGGCGCGTGCCGATGACGACCATTGTGGCGGCCATGACCCAGAAATAGGTCCTGGTGACGGCGATGGCGATGCCAAACTGTATTTCGACAAAGTGGGCCACGATGGCCGCCAGGAGGGCCAGTATCCAGATCTGGTAGCGGGCCGGGGGGACGCGCCACTGGGACCGGAACGTGGCAAGCACCAGGCTGACCAGGATGAAAATGGCGATGCCAAACATCGCGCCAATGGGAATGCCAACCCCCACGTACGCCGCTCCACGCCATGCCCAGGTGCCCACCATGCCCAGGACCGCGCCGGCCACCAACAGCCCGATAAAGGCCCAGAGCTGCCACCGTTTGCGCATCAACCCCAGCCACCGGAAGCCATAATAAAATACACCGCCAAAGAGGAGCAGATAGACCAGCGTGCCCACGCCTCCCGTCGTTACCAGGGCGTCAAAGGTCTCGTTGTGTGAGCGGTCGGGCGAGGCGTTCCGCTTCTCGAAATGGCCCAGCTCCGGCGGGTAGAAACGATTGTAGGCCACGTACATCGACTCGGGCCCATAACCGAGGATGGGACGCAGGCCGTTGAAAGTGTCAGGCCCGCCGTCCTCCCCCGGCCGGACCAGGGGAGGATGCCAGTCGACGAGCTCGGTTACCCCCTCCCAGATCAAGACACGCACCCTGCCCGTGCCGCTTTCCGTCTCCAGCACCCTACCCAGGCGCCCGACGTAGCGCGTCTGGCGCAGTTGGTTCATGAGGGGCGAATCCACTGTGTTGAACAAGATCAAGAAGATGGCCACGCCCACCGCCAGGGCGCTCATGAGCCAGGGCACCCACACCTGGCGCTTGACGAGCCCCAGGAGAGCCAGGAAGAAAAACAGCCCGGCGAGGAGGCCCAGGAGCGGGCCGCGGCTCTGCGTGTAAAAGATGCACGCCAACTGGGCGACGAGGATGATAAAATAGGCAGCCAGGAGCATGAGGCGTCCGACGGGCTTGCGGAGGTAATAGGCAAAGGCCGCCATGGCAAGCAGAAAGAGGATGGCGGCGACGAGCCCGAGCCAGAAGTAGCTGGCGCTGAGGGGCGGAAAAAAGATCTCCAGGATCCAGGAAAAGCCCACCAGGAAGGCAAAGGTCAGCGGCAGGCTGATGGTCAAGACCCGCGGCCGCTGTTGGGGCGGGCTCAGGAAATAGATGGGCACCTGCAAAGCCATGCCTACCAGAAGAGCCAGCCAGCGCACCCACTCCTGGCCCTGGCCCACGGGCAGCAACATGCCCACGAGCAGGGCGGCGGCGAGGAGGACAAAGGCGACCACGCCCAGAAGCCCGTCGCGCACGGTCAAACCGCCCAGGGCCTCCTTCCAGTTCTCGAGGAGGCGAGCGATGGTCAGTGGGACGATCATGATCATGTAGGCAGCCACAAAGATGGCGTTGCCCATGTTCGACGCCGCCCGCGACTGGACGTCGCCGCCCCATGGCAGCGGATCGAGGCCAAAGTGCTGGATCAGGCCGTAGAGGGCGATGGGAAAGCTGACCAGGATGGCCGTGATCAGGATCCGGTCTAACTGCTTCCTGGTGCGCAACCCCTGCAAAACCAGGAAAAAGATGACAATGTAGGACAGTGTGGTGTAGGTGCCCTGCAGCCGCTGGTAAGAGCCGAGAAGGCTGACGCGCGGCGCCACCGAGAGCGCGGTGCTGACGAGATAGACGACGACGAGGGCCAGGGTGGGCAGCACCAGAGGCGTCGCAACCAGGCGGCGCCAGATCGAGCCGCCGCTTTTGTCGGCCCCGTCCCGCGCAGGACCGGCCCGCCAATCCTCCACCAGGCGGACCAACCATGCCGCGGCCATGACCAGGGCGATGGAGCGGAGCAGCGAAAGCTTGTCGGGCTCGAACACGCGGTTGGAATGAATGTTAAAGAACAATGGCACGACGACGAGGGCCGCCAGCCAGCCGGCCTCGATCAATTTATCGCAGAAAATGCTTACCTTTGTTCGCATACTACGTTCCATACATATGCCTCTTTGGCTGCTACTCCGGTCGATGCCTAGAGATGCGGCATCTCAAGGTCGAAAAAGCCTGCCACGTGTTCGTTGCTTGCCGCCAGGCTCTCCATGGGCCACGCCTGCCGGAACCAGTCCACCGTCTTGAGCAGGCCTTCTTCCAGGGGCACTTCCGCCCGAAAGCCCAACACCTGCTGTGCCCGGCGGATATCCGGCACGCGCCGGCGGGTCTCTTCAAAGTTTTCGCCAAACACGTTGCGGTAGGGCACCTGCACGATCTCGGACTCGGAACCGACCATCTCACGGATGATCCGTGCCAGCTCCAGCACGCTTGTCTCCCGGTTGGAGCCAATGTTAAAGACGTGGCCGACTGCCTCGGGCACGCTGGCAGCCAACAACGTACCGCGCACCGTGTCGTCGACGTAGGTAAAGCAGCGCGTCTGCTGCCCGTTGTCAAACACGGTGATGGGCTGGTTCAGGCGCGCCTGGCTGATGAATTTGGCGATGACGCTGCCATAGCCCTTGGGATCCAGCCGCGGCCCGTAAGAGTTGAAATAGCGCACAACCGAGACCGGCAGTCCCTTGTTGGCGTAGGCAAAGGCAAAGTGCTCGTCGATGGCCTTGGACATGGCATAGGACCAGCGCGCCACCGACGTCGCGCCAAACAGGCGGTCCCCGTCTTCCTCCAGGGGCACCTGGACGCTCTTGCCGTACACCTCGGAGCTGGAGGCGATGAGCACCCTCTTCCAACGTTTATAGGCCGCTTGCAGCACAACCTCGGTGCCGGTGACGTTGGTGTAGATGCCCTTGAGCGGGTTCTGCACGACGTACTTGACGCCCACCAGGGCGGCCAGATGATAGACGCAGTCGACGCCATCGACGAGGCGATCGATCAGCGCCCGATCCAGGATGCTGTCGTTAACGAAACGGAATCTCTCGTTTCCAAGGTGGTGGGCAATGTTCTGGATCTTGCCCGTGGACAGGTCATCTATGACGTGGACCTGGTGACCCTCGGCCATGAGCGTATCCACCAGGTTCGAGCCGATGTAGCCCGCCCCACCGGTTACCAGAATTTTCAAGTTCCTCATCCCCGGCCCGTGTTCCGGTGCCGTCCTCCTGTCGTTGCCTGCGGACGGTGCCTTTTCTCGAAGGCGTCCCCCCACGCGGGTCCTATTATAGCACAATTCCCCCGGATGTGAAGCCAGGGCGGGGGATCTGACGCTCTGCAGCGGGCGCAAGGGCCGGCCCCAAGCCAGGGGACGCGACAACCGAAGCGCCAGGGCTCACGCTGCAAAGAAGGCGCGCACCGCGCCGACGATGGTCTCGATCTGCTCCACGGTCAGCTCCGGGTACACGGGCAGCGACAGCTCGGTGTTGGCCAGTTCCTCGGTGACGGGCAGATCGCCCTGCCGGTAGCCCAGGTGCGCCAGGGCGGGCTGCAAATGGAGTGGAATCGGATAGTGGATGCCCGTGCCCACCCCGGCCGCCTTCAGATGCGCCTGGAGGGCGTCGCGCTGCCTGGTGTACACCGGAAACTGGTGATAGACGTGGCGCGTACCGTCCCGTGCCGGAGGCAACCCCAGGGGCAGATCGGCCAGGGCCTGCCGATAATGGGCTGCGATCTCGCGCCGTCGCTCGTTCCACGCCTCCAGGCGGGTCAATTTGACGGCGAGGATGGCGGCCTGGAGGGCATCGAGGCGCTCGCCAAAGCCGTGCTCGCTGTGCAGATACTTCTCGCTGCGCCCGTGGTCGCGGAGCATTCGCAGCCGCGCGGCCAGCTCCTCGTCGGCGGTGATGATGGCGCCAGCGTCGCCATAGGCGCCCAGGTTCTTGCCCGGGTAAAAGCTAAAGGTGCCGGCCCGGCCCCACAGGCCCACGTGGCGGCCGCCGCACAGGGCGCCATGGGCCTGGGCCGCATCCTCGAGGATCACCAGGCCGTGGCGCGTGGCGACCTCCAGGATGGTGGGCATGTCGGCAGGCTGGCCGTAGAGGTGCACGGGCAGCAGCGCCCGGGTCCGTGGCGTGATGGCCCCTTCCAGGCGCGCGGGATCGATGTTGCCGGTCCCCGGGTCGACGTCGACAAAGACGGGCCTGGCGCCCACCTGGAGGATGGGCTCGGCGCTGGCGATAAAGGTGTGGGCGCTGGTGATCACCTCGTCGCCGGGGCCAATGCCCAGGGCGACGAGGGTCAGGTGGATGGCGGCCGTTCCCGACGCGACGCCGATGGCGTGGGGGGCGCCGCAGGCCGTGGCAAAGGCAGCCTCGAAGGACCGGACCTCGGGCCCCTGGATGAATTGGGTATGCTCCAAAACACGGGCAATGGCCAGATCGATCTCGGGCTTGAGGGAGCGATATTGTGCTTTCAGGTCCATGAGGGGAATCATTGGCTGCTCTCCTTGCTGGTGCTGCCGGGAAAGACGGCGTATTGCTCGCCGTAGGGCCCCTCCAGGAGCCCGTAGGGGCAGGTAAGCTCGGCGACCTGTTTCACGACGCGAGCGGGGTTGCCGGCGACCACGGCGCCGGCGGGCACGTCCCGCGTGACCACGGCGCCTGCCGCGACCAGGGCCATCTCGCCGACCTCAACGCCGGGCAGCAGGGTGGCGTTGGCGCCGACCTTGGCGCCGCGGTGGATGATCGGCCCTCGCAAGCAGTCCTTGACACGGGGACAGCGAGGGTGGATGGCGTTGGTGAATACCACGTTGGGGCCGATCCAGGCGTCCTCCTCGAGGATGCTGAACTCGGGGATAAAGGCCTGGCTGTGGATGCGCACGCCGTCGGCAACGCGGACGTGGTGCTCGACCACCGTGTGGCTGCCGATGCTGACCCGGTGGCCGATGCTGTTGGCTTCCCGGATCAGGACGCCGTGGCCTGTCTGAAAGCCGTCGCCGATGTCGTTGCCGGCATAGATGACCGTGTGAGAGCGGATGATGGCCTGGCGGCCGATGTGCGTTTCCATGTCACCCGCTTCGTGGCCGCGTGGCGGTACGCCGATCTCGCAAAAGGCGCCGACCGTGGCTCCTTCGCCCAGGTGAACGCCGGGGTAAAGAATCCAGGGCGTTGCGGCGCCGGGGGCCACGGGCTGAGGCAACGTCCTGTCATTCATGGGGCAGTTGCACCTCCCGCCCCGTGCGTGCCGATTCGTAGATGGCCAGCACCAGGGCCAGCGATTTGCGGGCCTCCGGTCCCGGCGTGCTGGGCTCACGCCCGTCCAGCAGCGCCCGGGCGAAATCGTGGATCACTTCCCGGTGGCTGTAGCCATAGACCGTGGGCGGGTCGACGCGTTGACCGGTGAGGATCTCGGCCTCGCGCTCCAGCTCCCCGTCTACCTTCCAGAGGGTGATGCGGCTCAGCGCCGTCCCCCCGATCTTGACAGAGCCGCGCTTGCCAAAGAGAGCGACCGAGCCCTCCAGGTTCTGGGGCCAGGTGAGGGTCGATCCCTCGACGGTGGCCAGCGCCCCGCTGCGAAAGCGCACCACTGCCACGCCCACGTCCTCGCTTTCCATCGTGTGGGCAAGGGTGGCCGTGTAGGCATACACCGAGGCGACGGGACCCATGAACCACTGCAGGGCATCCAGATGGTGGATGCTCTGGTTCATCAGGGCGCCGCCGTCCATGGAGAGGGTACCATGCCAGCCGTCCTCGTAGTAGGACTGGGGTCGATACCAGCGCACGCATACGCTGCCCAGGTAGAGCTTGCCGAGGCGCCCCTGGTCAATGAGGGTGCGCACCTGTTGCACCGGCGAGTTGTAGCGGTTCTGGAGGACGACGCCCAGCCTCAGGCCTGCCTCCCGGGCCGTGGCGATCATCCGATCCGCGTCGGCCAGGTTCAGGGCAATGGGCTTTTCGACCAGGACGTGTTTGCCGGCCTGCAGAACGTCGATGGCCACCTGGGCGTGAAGGCCGCTGGGAACGCAGACGGTAACGGCGTCGATGTCCGGCCGGGCCAGCATGTCGTGATAGTCCGTGTACGCCTGGGCGCCGTACTCGGCTGAAAACCGCCTGGCCCGGTCCTCGCGTATGTCGGCCACGGAGACGAGCTGCGTCTCGGGCAACTGGATCAGCGACTGGGCGTGACGGGGAGCAACGCGCCCGCAGCCGATCAGGCCAAATCTTACGGTCATGGATCCTCCTTGGATGCTTCTCAGGGCTCGCCGGAAACCAACAGGCCCCGCAAGAGCTGCTCCAATTGGCAGGCAAACCCCTGGCGAGAATAGTGCGCCTGGGCAAAGGCGCGGCCCTTCTGACCCATCTCGGCGCGCAGGGCAGGATTGGCCTGGAGCTCGAGGATGGCGCGGGCCAGGGCGGATGGGTCTTCCGGGGGGACGGCCACGCCGGCGCCGGCGCGGCGGAGCAGCTCCGTGGACTCGCCCTCCGTGGACAGGAGCACGGGTCGGGCACAGGCCATGTAGCTGAACATCTTGACGGGGAGTGTGCCCTGGGAGATGCCCAGGCGGCGACGCGTGTCGAGCCCGACGTCGGCCATGGCGATGGCCGAGGGCAGCTCCGCCTCGGGCAGCGCGTCGTGAAAGAGCACGTTGGACAGGCCCATCCGTCCTGCCTGCTCCACCAGGGCCGCCTTCTGTGGCCCGTCGCCCACAAAGAGGAACAGGATTTCCGGGTGGTCTCGCAGTTCCTCCGCCGCCAGGAGTGCCGTCTCCAGTCCGTGGGCTAGGCCGTGGAGCCCGGCGTAGAGGACCACAAAGCGCTCGGCCCCAATGGCCCACGATCGCCGCAGCTCCAGGTTGGGCGGCTGCGGGGTGTAGAGGTCGGTGTTGGCCCCATTGGGGATGAGCGTCATCTTCTCGGCCGGGTAGCCGCGCTCCAGCAGCCGGGTGCGAATGCCCTCGGTGACGACTACGATGTGCCGCGCGTTGCGGTAGCATGCCTCTTCCAGGCGCGTCGCCAGGCGGACGGCGCGGGCGCTGTTCAGCTCGCCGAGCTGCACCGCCG
>JAAYZQ010000573.1 GCA_012514775.1 Anaerolineaceae bacterium | reverse complement strand
TGCCAGCAGGTTGTTGGAGAGATGCTTGCGCTTGTCGGTTCGTAGTGGGCGATTTATCGCCAAAACACCGCGCTGATGTTCTTTCAATTATCAACAAGGTAATAGGCCACGGCTCTATTACCGAATCATATTTTGAAAGTTCATCAGCCGTTGTTGGAAAGTCGCGCCCCGCCTGGCCCCACCCTATTCCAGCTCGACGGTCAGCGTGGCGTCGGCGGCCACCGACAGGGGCTCGCTCCGGGGCTCGTGGCCCTCGGCCGAGACCTCCAGGGTATAGTCGCCGGCGGGCAGCGCCGGGAATTTGAACCAGCCATTGGGCTCGGTCCACGCCTCGCGGACGTAGAGCTGCTGGGTGGCGCTCCGCGGCAGGGCGTAGGTCTTGTGGGCCAGGAACTCGTAGCCGTCCCCGGCCAGCTCCGGGTTGCGCTCGCCCACCTGGTGGCGAAAGGCCGCCCAGTCCAGCCCGGGCACCTTGCCCCGGACGTGGTCGTTCCAGCACTGCCAGCGGTTGCCGCGAATCCCCGTCACGAACCGGTCCCAGGCGACCTCGGCCTGGAGGGTAGGCGGGTTCTCGGGCAGCAGGTAGGTGCGCCCCGCCTCAAAGAGCCCGCCGCTCTCCCGCAGCGAGGGGTTGTGGACGGGTAGCTGGGCCTCGAACTGCTCCCAGGTGATGCCGGCCACGGTCCGCTGCACAAAGCGCTGCCAGCAATTCCAGGGCCGCCCGCCAAAGCCGGTGATGGTGCGCGTCCAGGTGACCAGCTCGGGGACGTGGGCCGCCGCCCGGCGGTCGCCCCCCAGCAGCTCCACCGTCCCGACGACGCGCACCTGGGCGCCGGGCACGGGCTCGCCGGCCCGCAGGACGCGGCCCCGCAGCTCGACGGCGGGCACGGGCAGCTTGGCTTCTTCCAGGGCGGCCGGGGCCGCCTCTGGGCCGGCGGCCAGGATGCGCTCCCGCAGCTCGCGGATCCAGGGCACGATCTGGATGGGCTGGCGGGCATTGTCTACCCCCAGGTGGCGGAAGGTCTCCCATCTGCCGCTGTGGCCCACCTCGAACAGGCAGCAGCCCACGACATAGTCGTCCTGGGCCATGTAGGCGTTGTACCATTCCAGCGACCGCCAGTACTTTTTCTGGGACACCGGGTCGTGGGGGTAGAGCCAGCCCACGTCGCCGGCCTGGGACCTGGGGTGCTTGTACATGCGCGCCAGGCCCGCCTCGCCAATGATCACCCGGTGGCGGTCGCCGTAGCGCTGGCGAATGCCCTCCATCACCGGGCGGTAGGTGCCCGCGCTGGAGGCCGCCTCGGGGTCCAACTGCTTGAACAGGGCGGGCCAGCCGTATTCGTGAAAGCCCAGGTAAACGTACTCCGCCAGGGTTCGCGGGAACCAGTCCAGATAGGCCCAGGCCTCAACAAAGTTGCCGGCCCCAAAGTTAAAGGCCACGGCCTCGAGGATGGGGTCGGCCTGCTTCAGGCGCTGGCGAAAGGCCACCTGGAAGCGGTCGTAGGCGTCGGCCCGGCGGCGGATGCGCGTTCGCTCGTCCTCTCTGCCCCGCAGGTAGGCGTCGGAGGCGGGGCCCGGGAGGCACTCGTTGAGGCTCATCCAGGCGTCCACCAGCAGGCGCCCGTTGGCGCCCCGTGCCAGGGCCTGGCCGTGGTCCATGGACAGGATGCGCTCGGCAAAGGCCCGGCCCCGGGCGGTGGGGTCGGCGCTGTCCAGCCACTCGTCCTGCTGCCCCGGGTCCACGTGGAGCCGTCCCACGACAAAGGCGTCGGGCGCCAGCCAGCGGCGCACCTCGCGGAGAAAGCCCCAGTCGGTGGCGTGGGTCAGGATGACGGGCGGCTGGCAGTCGCGCACGGCCTCCAACAGGCCCGGGACGGTGGTCACCTCCAGGTAAAAGCCCAGCTTGTGGGCGGCGGGCATCTGGGGCTGCTGGTCGCTGCCGTCGCCGGGCGCGCTGCCGTCCTCGTCGGGTGGGGGGGCATCGTCGGGCGGGCCGCCTTCGCCCCTCTCGAAGGTGAGGAAGGTAGCGCCGTCGTGGGTCTGCACGGCAAAGGACTGGTCCAGGAAGCGGACGGTGTAGGTGACGATGTGGTGGGCCAGCACCTCAAAGCCGCCGGGGCCGTGCTCCGGCTTGGAGCCGCTGACCAACTGCGAGACGTTGCCCCAGGGGTCGGTGACCGTGACGGTGATGCCCGCCTCGGGCAGGGTGCCCGCCAGGATGC
>JAAYZQ010000572.1 GCA_012514775.1 Anaerolineaceae bacterium | reverse complement strand
TCACCGGCCGGCCCCACTGGAAGGACTCGCCCCAGTCGCCGCGCAGCACGATCCCCGAGATCCACTTCCAATACTGCACGTACACAGGCTGGTCCAGGCCGTAACGAGCGCGCATGGAGTCCAGCTCATCTTTGGCCGCGATCTGGCCGCTGGCGGCCAACTGGGCGACGATGGAATCCATATAGTCGCCCGGCGGCAGGGTGATGGTCAAAATGGAGATCATGGAGACCAGGATCAGGGTGGGGATCGCCACCAAAACACGCTTTACGATATATTGCAGCATCTCGCGCTCCTGCAAGCCGGGGCAGGGAGCCGCCCGGCCCAGTTTCTAGAATCCGCTGGAAGGCGATGCGCCCTGGCCCGGCAGGCCGAGACCTGCCAGGCCAGGGGCCGAACGCCTTAGGCTTTGAAGAAGAACTGCTCAGGACGGGCGTTCTTCATGGTGCGCATCAGCCAGTCCGAGATGCCCGTCTCGGGGACGTTGCGCAGGGTGTTCTTGACAACGATATCGTGGTCGGGCAGCACCACGGTGCCGGTGGACCACAGGTTCTCGGAGAGGATCTCTAGCACCTGGGAGGCGAGCTCGATACGCTTGGCCTCGTCGCCTTCCACCAGCGCCTGATCAAAGATCTCCAACGCCTTGGCCATCTCGCCGGTGGGCTGCTTGCCAGCCGTGCCGCCGCTGTCGCGCCACTGCCCAATGGCGGGTCCGATGCGGCTGGAGGCCTGCACAAAGGGCACGATCCAGTAGGCGTACGTCAGCCAGGCCGGGTACCAGGCCGTGTCCATGCTCCAGATGGACATCTGGAGGTCGTTGGAGGCCATCTTTTGATAGTGCAGGGCGTTGTCCTCGATGTTGATGACGAGCTTGATGCCCACCTTTTTGAGCTGGGCCGCGATCAGCTCGCCAGCCTCGGCGGAGGCCATGGGCGGCTGGATGGAAAAGATGATGGTCAGCGCCTGGCCCGTCTCCGGGGCGATGCGATAGCCCTCCGCGTCCTTTTTGTCCAGGCCGATTTCGTCCAGCCACTGGTTGGCCTTGGCGGGCTCGTACGCCAGGTACTTGGTGGCGTACTCGGGCTTGAAATCGGGCGAGGAGTCGATCACGGTGGCCTGACGGATGGAGCCCTTGCCAAAGTAGATGACCTTGTTGATCTCCTCCCGGTCCAGGGCCACGGAGACGGACTGGCGGAACTTTTTGTCCTGGATGTACTTGGCGACCACGGGGTCGGCCTCGTAGCTCTGGTTGTACATGATCATCGAGCTGTTGCCCAGCGACTGCTGCCAGTTCAGCACGCGATAGCCGCCCTTGGACTCGTTCTCTTTGAGCACCGGGTGGTTGGCCGCCCAGCCCAACTGCATGAACTGTAGGTCAAACTCGCCGGCGATGGCCTTGGAGACGAACAGTTGATCGTCTTTCAGGATCGCGAAGGCGACCTTGTCGATGTAAGGCAGTTGGTTGCCCTCGGGGTCCACTTTGAAATAGTAGGGGTTGCGGCTCGCCGCATAGTTGGGATCGGTCATGGGCGTGATGGTGTTATAGATGTTCCAGGTGGGCAGTTCTGGGTTATCCAGGATGGGGTTGGTCGAGTTGCACTTGGCGCCAAAGAGCTGGTCCCAGCGCTCGAACTTGGCGTCGGCAACCATCTTGTCCAGGGTGGCCTTGTCCACATAGGCGGCGTGGAACTTTTGGCAATAGTGCTTGGGGTTGATGAGCCGCGGCTGCGCCAGGTAGATCGCCAAAACCGGGTAGGCTGCCTTGAAGACCATCTTGAAGGTATAGTCGTCGACCTTGGTCAGAGTGCCCGGCTCGCCGCCAGCCTTGAAGGTCGAGGGGAAGGTAGGCGTGATCTCTTTGTTGCTGAGCACGTCGTTCCACCAAAAGACATAGTCGTCGCTGGTCATCGGCTGGCCGTCGGACCACTTGAGGCCCTCGCGAATCTTGAAGGTCCACTCCTTGAGGTCCGAGCTCAGCTCCCACTTGGTAAAGACCAGCGGGCCGATCGCGGAGCCATCGGGGCTGAACTCGAGCAACGGCTCGCGGTAGTAGCGGTCGCAGGTCGGGTTTTTGTCGCCCACATGCAGCGTGCCGCCATAGACGCCGATCTCTTCCGTCACCTGCTGGATGTACGGCTCCTTGGGCAGGCGCTCTTCAACGGGCGGGAGCTTGCCGCCCTTGACCAGCTCGGCCAGCATGGGGGCTTCCTTGTAGGTCACCTTCTCTGGGGCGGCCGCGGTAGGCGCCGTTCCAACGGCCTTGGTCGGCTCCGCCGCCGGCTGCTGCTCGCTGGGGGCGCAGGCCGCCGCATAGATGCCCACCGCGGTCATGGCCGCGGCCTTGAGGAAATTACGACGCGAAATCATCTTGGCTTTCTCGGACATGGGTCTCCTTTTGTGATAAGCTGCATAGCAGCAAACTCGACGAACCAAACACAACCGCCAATAGGGTGCAGGCATCTCCTTTCCGGCGCGCCCCTAGCGCGCCGCGCCTTGGCGCGCCGCCAGCTTGTTCAGGAACCATTGGTAGGCCACTTCCCGCGTCTCGGGAGTGAACCCATGGCCTGCCTCGTGGAAGATCAGTTGGAACTCGTCGCCGGCCCCCGCCGCTTCCCAGGCCGGCTTGGCCTTCCCATACAGCTCGCGCGTGGCCTCCGGCGGGTCTTGCTCCTCGGTGACGCCGTTGATCATCAGGAAGGGCCGCGGCGCGATCAACTGGAAGAGGTCGTAGGTCTCCAGGCCGTATTTTAGCACGTCGGGCAAATAGTTCATATAGCAGTGCTGGATCGGCGGGGCGTAGAGCGCCTTGTAGGTGTAAAAGCTCGAGACGGCCACCAGCGCCTTGATGCGGGGCTCCACCATGGCCGTGAGCCAGGTGTGGCCCGAGCCCATGGAGACGCCCCCCGCGCCCAGCCGCTCGCCGTCCACGTCGGGCAGCGCTTGCAGCACGTCCAGCTCGCGCATGGCGTCCCAGACGT
>JAAYZQ010000571.1 GCA_012514775.1 Anaerolineaceae bacterium | reverse complement strand
GTCTTGCCGATGAGGCCAGGGCCGTAGGGATCCCACTTGGAGGCAAAGGCCGTGGGATAGTAGTGAAAGTTCAGTACGTCGAAATACTCGCCTCCCCCGCGCTCCAGGACGCGATCCAGGAAGTCTTTGATAAAGGGCCCGCCCTCTTCTTCCCAGAAATCAAAGCAGAGACCTCCGATCAGCACCTGCGCCTCGGGATCGACCTGCTTGATAGGCTGGTATACCGCCGCCAGCATGTCAGCATAAGCCTCAGGATCAATTCCCCAGTAGCCCAGACCCGAATTCACGGCCCAAAGCAGATCGCCGTTGTCCGGCTCGTTGTAAAACTCCCAGAGTTTGACGTTGTAAGGTGGGGAGCTGTACCGCTGGACTGCGGCCACCACAAATTCGACAAACTCGCCAATGGGTACCTTGTCGATAGGGCCAGTGGGAGTGGTCGCGGCCCAGGACGGATTGCCTTCGATGGTGAGGATCAAGTCCATGTCGTTGAGCGAAATCTGCGCCAGCCCCTCGTCGTAGACGGGAGACCAGCGATACTCGGCTGGGCTGGTATTCACCGGCTCTATTGCTGACCACGACAGCGGGATGCGAACCCGCCCGGCGCCTGCCTCGGCTGCTTCGGCGACCTGTGCTCGCGGTGCCGAGTATAACTGGATCCCAAATCGACGGTCGGGGTCGGGGCGGCCGGGCTGTGCCACCAGGGGCAAAAAGGCTCTTTGGCCCGGTGTTTGGACCGTCAGGGGTGCCCATGCCCTCTCTCCTCCAACCGGGACTGAATCAGGGAGCAATCCCCGCGCTTGCCGGCCGGGAAGCAGCAGCACAAGAAGCGCCAGAGCCATTGACCAGAATCGCCCTGGCCGCAATTTGCTGTTACCCCGTGAGGGCTGATGGTGCGGCGCCACACAGGATTCCCGGGGGAATTGGGCACTTTTCATTCCGAAATCTGAGGTCGCCTTTCTGTGCACCTGGGTTTCATGTCACTGAGGAGGCCATTATAGCACTGCTGGGCCGAGTCGGCAAATACTCGAAAAGCTGTTTCTCCACCCCTTTGTCGACTCGACTTCCGCCAGGTCAGCCGTTCGGTGGTCGCTTGCGTTAGTAGCCCATGAAGCCTTCGGTGTTGGTCGGGCTCAGTGATCCGCCATTTGACAGGCTGCGCGGACCTGTGCTAGAATGTCCGACATGCTCCAAGGAGGTGCTCATGTTGAAGCCAAGTCGTCACCGCCCGCTGCGGCCCACCTGGCTGCTGCTAGCCCTGACCATTCTGTTGTCCTCTCTTCTGCTGCCGGGTCCTGTTCCCGGGAAGGCGTCCGAGCCTGCTCAGATGCAGTCGGTGTTCCTGCCGAGTGTAAGCTACGATTCGGGATATCCACAACCCTTTGGCGTCGAATGGGTCGCCAGGTCGTCGTTGACGACGACCTATACCGCACACGCGCAGGAACTTGGGATCCGCTGGGCGCGGTTGCACCGCATAAGCTGGCGCGCCATCCAACCGACTGAAGGCGCCGCCTATGATTGGTCCGTGTTAAGCAACTTCGAGTCCGAGATTATTGCTGCCCAGCAGGCGGGCCTGACGCCAATGGTCATCGTTCACCACAGTCCCGAATGGGCGACGCTCAACGATCCTTTTGTAACTGACTGCGGCGCCGTTCGCGCCGACAAGTTCGGAGCCTTTGCCGACTTTATGTCAGCCCTTGTCACGCGCTACAAGCAGTCCCCGTACAACGTCCACTACTGGGAGCTGGGCAACGAGCCGGACGTCGACCCGCGCCTGGTACCCACCAACTCGGTGTTTGGTTGTTGGGGCGACATAGACGACCCGTACTACGGTGGACGCCACTATGGGGAGATGCTCAAGGTTGTCACGCCCGCCATCAAGGCAGCCGACCCGCAGGCCAAGGTCATCATCGGCGGGCTGTTGCTTGCCCGTCCGGTTTCCCACCCTGCGGAGGGTGCCCCGCACCGCTTCTTTGAGGGCATGCTCGTGGCCGGGGCCGCGCCGCACATGGACATCGTGGCCTATCACGCCTATCCTTCCTATGGCGGCATCAATGTGGACTATGACCTGGCGCCGGTGGACTGGGAATCGCGAGGCGGCTATACGCGGGGCAAGGCGCGTTTCCTGCGTGAGGTCATGGCTGTCTATGGTGTCTCCAAGCCAGTGATCGCCAACGAGACGGCCCTGGGCTGCAACCCCGACGTGCTTGACTGCGACCCACCCCCGGTCGACTTCTTGCAGGCGCAGGCCGACTACCTGGCCCGCACTTTTACCCGCGCCCGCAGTGAGGACATTTCAGGCCTCATCTGGTATACGCTCAGCGGACCGGGCTGGCGAGACACGGGCCTCCTGGACGACGGCGGGCTCCCCCGGCCCTCTTATTGGGCCTACCAACAGCTCGTGAAACAGCTCAATCGCAGCATCTACCAGGGAGTTGTTGCGTACGGCGGCGACGTCGAAGCCTACAGCTTTACGCGGGCGAGGGATCGTCTGCACGTTGCCTGGTCGGTGGACGCGGATCCTAACGTCATCAGCGTGCCCCAGGCAAGCTTCCTGGCCGCGTACGACCGCGATGGAACGCCTCTTTCGCCCGTCGCGGCAGGCTCCGACTACCAGCTCACCGTCGGGTTCAGTCCAATCTACATCGTCTTGAAGCAGTAAAGGGAAAAAAGAGGCCGCGGGGCCTGCGTCAATAGGCCCCGCGGCCCTTGATCACTGCTCCCAGCGTTTTCCAGAGGATGCGAACGTCGAGGAAGAAGGAATAGTTCTGGATGTAAAAGACGTCTTCCTCGGTGTGCAGGTGCATGGGCTTGTCGCTGCGGCCGTTCACCTGCCACCATCCCGTGAGGCCCTGGGGAACGACGAACCGCTGCCGCTGCCAGGGCTCGTATTGCTCGACGATCCACGGCAGCTCCGGCCGGGGCCCCACCAGGCTCATATCGCCCTTCAGAACGTTCCATAACTGTGGCAGCTCGTCCATGCTGGTCCGGCGCAGCAGCTTTCCCACCCGGGTAATCCGCAGGTCCCCCGGCATCTTGTAGATAGGCTCACCCTTCTCGGAAAAGGCGAGCGGTTCCGTCTCGGTTTCCTCGGCACCCTGGATCATGGAGCGGAACTTGACCATCGAGAAGAGCTTGCCATTTTCGCCCACTCGTGACTGCCGGTAGAGTACCGAGCCGGGCGAGTCCAGGCGAATGGCGAGTGCTATGACGGCCAGAAGGGGTGCAGCCACCGGCATCATGGCGCACGAGAGGATCAAGTCAAAAACGCGCTTGACCCGCCGCTCAAAGCGAGTAAGGCCCGCCTTTTGCAGGGTGATCACCGGCACGCTGGCAAACTCCTCCAGCCTGGTGCGGAACAAGAACGACTTGAGGTGGTCGGGCACGATGCGTACCTTGGCCGGGAGCGACTGGAGGTCTGTCAGCAGCCGGAAAAAGCCGTCGTAGGTCGCTATGGGCAGGGTGACGACGACTTCCTGGATCTGCCGGCTGTGGACCTGGTCTTCCATGTCGCGCACCGAGCCCAGGACGGGATAACCTTCTACCTCTGCGCCTGGCGGCAGCCCGTCGTCCAAAAAACCCACCAGCTCCAGGCCCGTCCAGCGATGGCGCTCGAGCATGTGCGCCATGTCGCGGCCGATGGGGCCCGCACCCAGGATCAGAACCCGGCGCTGCGTGTAGTGTGGCAGATGGAGCACTGTCAATGCCAGCCGGAGGATCAGCCGCGAGCCGATGAGGAACAGGAGTTGCAGGCCAAAAAAGAACAGGATGGAGAGCCGCGAGGCCCCTGGTAGCAGGAAGAACAGCGCCGCCGCCAGGATAATGGTCGTGACTGCCGTGCCAACCACGATTGCCTGCGCCTCGTCTACGGCCGGCTGATCGTGCGACTCGTAGATGGAGAGCAGCAAGGCCGTCACGGTCCAGGTGGCGACTGCCAGCAAAAAGACCGCGGCAGGCAGGCCAGGTGGGGGAGCCCCTTGCGGCCCTGCCAGAGCCGAACTGAGAACACCGCCCAGGAACAATGCCAGGGCCGTGAGGGTGGCGTCCAGGATAAGGCGCAGAAACGCTCTATTTGTGCCAATCCAGTTTGACATCATCCTTCTCCCGGTGAAGGCGCCTGCGGTTTGGCCTGAAGGATATTATACCGCATCCAGAATGGGAGTGCAACAGCCCGGTGGCAAGCGTTCGGGAAAATGCCACCGGGCCGTCAGGTTATTTTACGACGATGTTGACCAGGCGCCCCGGAACCACCACCACCTGGAC
>JAAYZQ010000570.1 GCA_012514775.1 Anaerolineaceae bacterium | reverse complement strand
CAGGGGATGTGACCATGAATACCGAAAGATACAAAGAGCTCTTCATCAACCGCCACGACGCCTACGCCCTGCAGCAGGCCGACGGGCGATATATCCTGCGCAAGGAAGCCGTGACCGATCAGGTCGTGGAGGAGCATCTGCTGGGGCGGGTCACCTGCGGATGGTACTGCCTCAACCCGGAGGGCAAGGCCAAATGGGCCTGCCTGGATGCGGATCACGAACGCGGAATCCAGCACCTGCAGCAGATCCACGACCAGCTAACAACCTTGCAGCTCCCCTCCTACCTGGAGGAATCGCGGGAGGGACGGGGGCACCTCTGGCTCTTCGTCGAGCCCATCGCCCCCCGGCCGCTGCGGCAGCTCCTGCAGGCCGTGGCCCCGGACAACCTGGAGTGCTTCCCCAAGCAGGACCGCCTGGGCGAGGGAGGGTATGGCTCGCTGGTGCGCGGGCCCCTGGGGGTGCATCGCAAGACGGGGAAGCGCTACGGCTTCCTGGATCCCGAGACGCTGGAGCGGGTGGGCGGCAACCTGGGGGAGCAGCTGGCCTACCTGGAGACGGTGCGGATCGCGTCGGGGGTGGCCATCGCGGAGGCCCTTGCCGAGGTCACGGAGCGCAGGCCCAAGGCGCAGCGAGAGCCGCTCCCCAGCCTGGGACTGGACATCGTGGTGGTGGCCAGCCGCTTCACGCCGCTGGAGAAGCGGGGCAGCTATTACGTGGGGCTGTGCCCGTTGCACCCCGAGGAGCATCACTCCTTCGCCGTCTATCCCCATTCTGTCAAAGGTGGAAGGTGGTTCTGCTTCCATGAGTATCGGGGCGGCGACGCGGTGTCGCTCTATGCCGAGGTCAAGGGACTGTCGTACCGCCAGGCGTGGGAAGAGCTGCGAGGGGAGCTGGGCCGGAACGGGGGCTAGTAAGGGCTGGGCATCTTTGCGGTGATTGTATATGCCCTGGTGTGATATACTCCTGCCCATGTCTCCGGAACATGTCTCGCGCCGCGATGATGAGCGGCTCTACCAGCCCAGGATTCATAGCCGCCACATTCGCAACCTTCATCGTCTCAGCCTTGAGACAGGCGAGCCGCTGACCGTGCTGGTGGATCGGGCGCTGGCCGAGTTCGTGGCGCGGCATGAGGCTCTCGTGCAACGGCGGGATGGGGTGACGAATCTGGTGGCGGAAAGGGCGGGGGCGGTGGGGGCGCAAGGCTGATGCCGGCACTTGACATCTCGACGGCGCGGCATATGATTCGCGTCAGGCTTATTGGGTATGTGGCCCATCGGGCTGGGTGGCGGTCGCGCAAGCTGGATCAAGAAGGAACCTCATGCACATCCCCGACGGACCGAAGGAACTGACCGCAGATTGGCTTACCGAGGCGCTGCCGTTGCTGGCGAGAGGTGGGGATCCACCGGCAGGCGTCCCGGACAGCGATGCGGCCAATCACACACGCAATAGGAGGACATCATGAGCTACGAGCCAACCTTGGAATCCCTGCAATCGCACCAGGTCCCGGCCTGGTACCATGATGCCAAGCTGGGCATTTTCGTCCACTGGGGAACCTATTCTGTCCCCGGCTGGGCGCCCCTCTCCGGCCACATCGGCGCGCTTGTCGCCAAGGAGGGCTGGGAGGCAGTCTTTGGCAAGAACCCCTACGCCGAGTGGTACGCCAACACGCTCAAGTTTGACGGCTCGCCCACCCAGCACTACCACGAAGCCACCTATGGCGCCGATTTCCCCTACGCTGCCTTTGCGCCGCTGTTCAACGAGGCGGTCCAGGCCTGGGACCCTGAAGCGTGGGCCGGGCTCTTTGCCCAGGCGGGCGCACGGTACGTCGTTCTGACGAGCAAGCACCACGAGGGCTTTTGCCTCTGGCCCACGTCGACGCCTTGCCCGCGCAAGGTGGGCTATTTCAGCTCCCGTGATCTGGTGGGCGAACTGGCCGATGCCGTGCGCGGACGCGGCCTGCGCATGGGCATCTACTACTCGGGCGGGCTGGACTGGGCCTTTAACGAGGCTCGCATCCAAGGGATGTCCGACTTGTTCACGACCGTGGTCCAGGAGCCGGAGTACGTGGCCTATGCCGACGGCCATTGGCGCGAGCTCATCGACCGATACCGGCCATCACTCCTCTGGAACGACATCGGCTATCCAGCCGCGGCGAATCTGCTGGACCTCTTTGCCTACTATTACAGCCTCGTCCCGGATGGCGTGATCAATGATCGCTTTCCCCAGGCTCCCCAGCTTGAGGAGGGCGTCGAGCTGAGCCTGGCCGAACTCCAGGACCGGATCGTCACCCCCCACCGCGATTTCGTGACCCCCGAGTATCGCTCGTTTGGGGAGATCAGGGAGGAAAAGTGGGAGTGCTGCCGGGCCGTCGGTTTTTCCTTTGCCTACAACCGCAACGAGGGCGAGGGGCAGTACGCGTCGGTGCAATCGCTGGTGCACATGCTGGCTGATGTGGTCAGCAAAAACGGCAACCTCCTCCTTGGCGTGGGGCCCACGGCCGACGGTACCATCCCCCCAACCCAACAGCAGCGGCTTTTGGGGCTGGGCCAATGGCTGGCGACCAACGGCGAGGCCATCTTTGGCACGCGCCCGTGGGTCCGGCCCGAGGGGGAGACCAGGCAGGGCCTGGGCCTGCGCTTCACCCGGGGTGACGGGAACCTCTATGCCACCCTTCTGGGCATGCCCTCTGGCTCACAGGTGAGCATCCGGGGGCTGCAGGCCGACCCCGCTGCGGAGGTCCAATTGCTGGGAGGCTCGGGGCCGCTGTCCTGGGGCCAGGATGGGCCGGACCTGGTGTTGACGCTGCCCGGCGACCTACCGGAATCGCCCGCCCACTGCCTGAAGATCACGCCGGCACCGAGGGGTTGAGCCGCAGGGCGATTCGGACCACGGAAGACGTGAAGCATGTCGCCTCTTCCATGGCTCTCGTGGCCCAGATTCACGCGCCGAAAGGGACCGACTCCCTGCAAAGGAGGAAGCCCATATACATCCCAGATGGACCTACGAACTCGTTACTGACTGGTTCACCGAGGCGTCGCGCGCGGGCGGCGCCATCCCCATGTGGCAGGGCCCACTCCCCTGCCGGCTGATCGGACAACACCGGCTCCAGGAAAGCGCGGACCGCCTTCATGGCGGATTCCAGGTCCCGCTGCGCTATCTCCAACCCGCGATGGAACATCCTGCCATTCCGCTCACCGTATCGCGCGGCCATGTGGAGCAACTCCTCTTGGCTGGTCAGGCCGCGCTGGATGGCCTGCCTGATCGCATGCACGACCAGTTGTTCGGCCAGGCCAGCCACCGCGACGTCGGCCAGGGTGCGCGGCACGGTGGTCACCGGCAGCCCGGCGAAGCGCGTCACATCCTCGGGCGGGAGCGCGCTGGTGTGCAGCCGCAGGCGCGCATGGCGGGGAGAGGTCGTGCGGGGCACGGTCAGGTGCACTTCGCTAGGCAGTGCATCCGAGAGCTCGTAGAGCGACAGGGCGCTCTCGTGGGAGATGACTGCCCGCTCCCCCACCGTCAGCCAGGCGACGAAGAGGTCCTCGTGAACCGAGGATGGGAACAGGGCCAGCCGGTAGACGTCCGGCCTGATCCGCAGCAGGCGCCCCTGCTGGGCATGGTAGAAGAGCAGGCGGCGGCTGATGCCCGCCTCCCTGGCTTGGGCAGCGGTCAGGTAGCCGGCCTGCTGGCTGGCGATCTGGTAGAGGCGCTGATCTAGCTCTAGTGTCAGCATAATACTCGATGTGTGCAAAATGTTACATATAATGTAACTTTTTGCACATACTACAATCTCAACGGCCAGGCTGTCAAGGGGCTGCCGTTCCGCCGCGTGGGAGGAGCTGCGAGCGGGGCTGAGCCGGGACCGAGGCTAGCCAGCTCAAGACACCGGCATGCTATACTCCTGCCCATGTCTCCGGAGCATGTCTCGCGCCCATCCCTCAGCCGGAAAAGGTCTCCCAGAAAGCGCGCGGAGAGAGGATGGCGATCCCCGCTCGGTTCCCTAACGCCAGCAGATCATCATCGCCGGTCACCAGGCAATCGGCCTGGCCCACCAAGGCATAGGCCAGCAGGTAGTCATCCTTGGGATCGCGCGTCACGGCGGGGATGGCCTGGGCAATCCGGGGGACGGTCACCGCCACGTCCCGCAGGATGTCAGCCAACTGGGCCAGCTGCTCCGGCTTGATGCGCTGGGCCAGGTAAGGCTTGGTCGCGATTCGGGCCGCCAGCTCCGCCAGCAGCGCCTCTGGCAGGAGCAGCGTGAAATGGCCCAGGACAGCGGCCTCCACGATCTGCACGACCGGGCTGTCGCTATCGGGGTGCAGCAGGTAGCTGATTAGAATGTTGGTGTCCAGGAGGACGCGCATGGCTACTCCTCCTGGAAGGCGATCTTGCCCTCTTGGACCATCTCGGTCGCCGCCTCGCGACTGAAGCGGTCGCTCAACGCCTGGGCCTCTTCTGGGGTCAGGTCCTGATTGCGGGCGCGCACCTCATCCCGCAGCTGCCGCAGCCGTGCCAGCGCTTCCTGGCGGCGAGCCGCCTCCCGGAGCTGTTCGATCTCGGTGTAGGCCTCGTAGGAGAGGATCACCACCTTGGGCTCGCCATAGCTCTCCACGATGACCTCCTGCTGGGACTGCACGGCCCAATCCACGATGGCGCCAAAGCGGTTCTTGGCCTCGCTGGCCGATACCCTCTTGACCATGCTCTTCCTCCTCATTTGCGGCACAACAGACATTATATGGGTCAAATAATTAGCTGATATAGCAGCTATTATATCAGCTAATTTGTTTGCTGTCAAACCTGGCGATGATCCCCTTACATCTACTTGGAGCCTATCCTATCGCCTTTGTGCGCCTTGTTGCCATTCGGTCATTGATTTACCCACTTTGATCCTGTAGACTACGGAGCACCTTGAAAACTGGAAGCGAAAGGAGGAACGAGTTGGTAGCTTGTGGTGCAATAGCGACCCATGAAAGGAAAGGAGAGACGAAATGGCAGAGCGAGGGAACGGCAACTGGAACCTGAAGGACCTGCTGGGCGACCTGATGGGCGCCACGGCAGAGCTGGCCCCTGAGCCGAGAGCGGAGATCTGGGCCAGCGATTTGGGCAAGCCCTACGTGGATCGGTGGCTGCAAATGAAGGGGGTGTCCTACAGCAACCCCGCCGACGGGAAGGATCTGATGACCTACTTCCTGGGCAAGCAGATCGAGCTGGGCTTCGCGCAGATGCTCACCCGCTGCGGGATCGCGTTCCGCAGCCAAGAGCGCCTGCGCGTGCTCGAGCCCGACTGCCTCCCGGTGGTGGGCAAGCCCGACCTGGTCGCCGAGATCAGGGACTGGAAAGCAGTATGGGAAAGGCTGGATGAACCCGCCAATGATGGCGAGTTCCTCACGACATCGGCGCAACGCCAGGCGATGGGGTGGCTCCTCGAGGCCTGGCGCGTGCGCTGTCCCGACGGATTGCCGCGGACGGTGTTCGAGGTCAAGAGCGTCAACTCCATGGCCTTCAAGTACCATCGCGACAACGGCGGCCTGAGCAACGCCTACCCCCACCATCGGTTGCAGCTCTACACCTACCTGCGGGCCTTGAGAGTGCCGGAGGGCCACCTGCTCTACGTGGGGCGGGATACGGGCTGGATCGAGGAGGTGGTGGTCAGGGAGACCGAGGAACTGGAATCAGCCTGGCTGCAGGACGTGCGGAGGATGACCCATTACTACCTGTCCGACGAGCGTCCGCCGCTGGAGCCCAAGATCGTGGAGGGCCGCGAGAACTGGCGAGTGCGCTACTCGCGGTATCGAGACTATCTGTATCGTGAGGAGGAGGTGCGCAATGGCGCGTTTAGCATTTGAGTGCCAAGACGCCGATGGCTATCAGGTGCGCTTCGAGACCTCGGAGAAAGAGGGCAGCGACTTGATGGCCTCCTACGAAGCTTCCAGGCAATGGCTGTTGGACCAT
>JAAYZQ010000081.1 GCA_012514775.1 Anaerolineaceae bacterium | reverse complement strand
CCACGGCCGCGACGCTCTGGCTGGAAACCAGTTGGCTCCCCGCCGGAGCATAGACCCGCACATAGTCCCAATAGCAGCGCTGGGTCATCAGCTCATAGGTGGGGTCGTAGCTCATGTCCTTGACGCACCCCTCCGGCAGGTCGCGCGTCGACGTGTTCTTGTAGGCCAGGTCCACCCGTCCCTGCGCGGTCCCGTCGTCCGCGATCTCGACGCGATAGGCGATCCGCTGGGCGATCTTGCCGTTCACCTTGGTATAGCCGACGTTGGTGTCCACCACCATCAGATAGTCGTGGTCGGGATGCCGCACCGCGCCATCCCAGCCCAGCGCCCTGACCATGCCCTGCGCCGTGGGATCGTAGAAAAAGATGAGGGCGTGCTTTTCATCCAGGATTCGCTTGATGGTGGCGGCCAGCTTGGGCGCGTCCAGCGCGCCAGGGTCGGACATCACCCGCGCCATGATAGCGTCCACCAGGTCGGGCATAAAGTCCTTGCGCTCGTCGAACCACTCCCGCTTGCGGATCTCCCACGGGGTCGCCTCCCACTCTGCCCAGGTCTGGCCTGGCTTGAGCTTGGGCGCCCAATAGCTCTGGATCTCGGCGAGCACGTTGGAGCCGTCGATCTCTGCCGCATAGCCCTCCAGGCGCAGCGGCCCGACCGCCTCCACCAGCATCTGCAACGCCACCAGATCAGCGGCCACGACGCCGTCCACGGCGGTCTCTTGGTCCAGGTAATAGAGGTCGGCGCAGGCCCTGGCCGAAGCGGGGAAATCGGGGAACCAGTTGGCATCCTTGGTCAGCCAGAGGTCAATCCCCATGTGCTCGCGCATGGCGGCGGGCGGATCGGGATGGTCAGCGGTGAGGTCGTCCACGGCATAGCTGTCCGCAAAGGAGAGCCCCGCGATGCGGCCCTGCTCCAGGGTCAGCAGGCCGATGCCGCTGATATAGCCGCCGGTAGGGCGCAACTCGTCACTGTTTTGCGCCAGGACCAGGTAACGGCGCGGGCCGGAAGCGCCCAACAGCTCCGGCGCCACCACCGCCCCGGTCATGCCGGCGCGCAACCAGGGGAGCAGAGCGTCCAACTGGGCCAGCGGCCCGGCGAGGCGTGGATGCAGCCCCTCGGCGCTGAACCGCTCGCGGGCGGCGATGGCGCGCTCGGCGGCCTGCTGGGCGCGGGCCCAGTCGGGCTGTTGCGCCGCCAGTTGTCCAGCCACCCGCTCCAACAGGCTGGCCTCGGAGGGCGTGGATTCCCCCAGGAAATCGTCGAGGATCGGCTGCGCGGCCAGGCAGGCGCGCTCCCCGGCATAGGAGAGCTCGATGCCCATCTGCAACAGATGCGGGGCCGCGCTGAGGTTGGGGCCTAGGGCGGGCAGCCCATCGAGGTGCGACAGCGCCTTGAGCGCGCCCCCCGCATAGCGTTGCAGGCCAGCCAACTCGGCGTGCAATCCCGCGAGCTCGCGTTGCACCGGCGCCAGGCCCTCGCGGAACACGAGGCCGACAGGATCGCCGCGAGCCATCTCTTCCAGGCGCTGCAGGCGGTCGAGCGCCGCCAGGCCATAGCGAGCGGCCTGGACCCCCCGAAACAGCACATAGCCGAGCGCCAGCAGGAGGGGCAAGATGAGCAGGAGGCGGTAGGGCCTCCTGCTCGCGGGTTGTTTTGCCATGGGTCATGCGACCTTTCGTAGGCCCGTCAGATCCGTTCGCCCGCGGCCCAGCCGCGCACGAACCCCGAAGGCCTGGCTCTACCGAAAGCTCTTCATCCCCAGAGGAAGGTAGGTCTTGGACCCGTACAGGCCCATCACATAGTCCCGAAACGCCCGGCCAAAGACCGTCAGCTCGTTCGGACGGTTGTAGACGAACAGCGAACCGTTGAAGCCCTGGCCAGTATCGTTGTTATACGGCTCTTCGTTCAGGCTGTACCAGAGCCATGTCTGCACCAGGCGATGGCCATCCCCCGGATAGCCGATCTCGGGATCAACGGTGTTGAGCATAAAGTCAAAGCTGCCGGTCATAAAGTCGATGACCATCTTGTCGCCGCGGTTCGTGTCGCCATCGCCCAGGATGCTGGAGGGCATGAGCACGCCATACTCGGAGATCAT
>JAAYZQ010000569.1 GCA_012514775.1 Anaerolineaceae bacterium | reverse complement strand
TTACATCATGTTCGGCGGCAAGGGGGGGTTGGGCAAGACGACCTTCTCCGCAGCCTCGGCCTACTGGCTGGCCAAGCAGGGTTACAAGGTCCTGGTCTTTTCCGTCGATCCCCAGGCATCGCTATCGGACATTTTCCAGCGCGATATCTTTGGCAAGGGCGCCGTCGAAATCATGCCCAACCTTTTTGCCCAGGAAATCGACGCCGACCAGCGGATCCGAGAGTACCAGAACGAGATCCGGGGCAAGATCCTCGACATGTACGGCCTGGAGGAGGTGCCGGAAGAGATCGAGAACTATATCCAGGCCGCCGCTGCCGAGCCGGCCATGGAAGAGAGTGCCATCTTTGACGCCGTGGTCGACATTGTCGTCAGCGCCGAGTACGATTACTACATCTATGACCTGGTGCCCCTGGGCCATGCGCTTTATTATCTGAGCATGGCCAGCGTCTACGACCAGTGGATCGACAAGATTACCAACCTGCGCGCCGAGATGGAAGAGTACAACCAGGTCGCGGCCGTCATGCAGCGCAAAAAAGAGTCCGAGGAAGATGCCATCCTGCGCGAGTTGCAGTACATCAAGGAGCGCATCAACAAGTCGTCGGGCATCCTCACCGACCGCGTCAAGACGGCCTTTTTCTTTGTCGTGATCCCCGAGGAGATGGCGATCCTGGACACCAAGAAGGCGGCGGGGCTGTTTGCCAAATACGACGTTCCCCTCTCCGGCTACGTCGTCAACCGCGTCATCCCGGAAACCCTGGCCAGCCAGGACATCCCCGACTATCTGCGGCATCGTCTGGAGATGCAAAAGGGACACCTGGCGACCATCCAGCGCGAGCTGGGCGACGACGTCCTGGGCCATGTCCCCGAGTTCGAGCGCGATATTACCGGCCTGCCCATGATCGAGAAGATGGCCGACGTGCTCTTTGGAGATTGAGACCATGATCGAAAAAAGCACTGCCCAGTTTCTGACCGAGCATCCCGGCATGAAGTACATCTTTTTCGGCGGCAAGGGTGGCGTCGGCAAGACCGTTATGGCCGGTGCCGCTGCCCTGTGGTTCGCCGAGCAGGGAAAAAAGACTCTCCTGGCGTCCACCAACCCTGTTCACAGCCTGAGCAGCATGCTGGGCCAGGACGTCTTTGGCCGCCACAGCCCGGTGCAGGGGACCACGAATCTCTTTGCCTACGAGATCGATACGAAGGACACCATTGAGAAGTCCAAAAAAGAGATCCGCGAGAAGATAGAATGGTTCCTGAAGTTCGCGGACATCAAGACCAAGGCCGACGAGTTCGTCGAGTCGGCGACGATGAACCCTGCCTTCGAAGAGTCGGCCATGTTCGAGAACATGATCGACCTCATGTTCGAGGACAAGTACGACGTCTATGTCTTTGACACCGCGCCGACGGCCAATGCCCGGCGCTTGTTGGGCATGTCCGACGTGTACTCCATGTGGGTCAACAAGATGGTCCAGAGCCGCGAAGAGGCCATGAGCCTGAAGGACCTGTTGTCGTACAGCAAGAAGAAGCAGCAGAAGGACCCCCTCATGGATTACTTGCTCAACCTGCGCACGCGGATGGGCAACGCCAAGGAGCTGCTGTGCGACGACGAAAAGACCTCCTTCTTCTTTGTAACCCTGCCCGAAGCGCTGCCCATCGCCGTCATCAAGCGGTTCATCAACTGGTTCGAAGAGTTTGGCATCCCCGTGGGCGGCGTCATAGTCAACATGCTCATCGACAAAAGCAGCGTGGGGCCCGATGCCCCCGCCTTTGTCAAGAACAGGGTGGCGATGCAGGACGACTACATGGATGAAATCTGGCGCACATTTTCCGACGTGCGGGCCGTCGTCCCCCTCTTTGACACCGAGGTGCAGAGCGTCGCCATGCTGAAACGGACAGCCGACAGCCTCTTCTCGGCACCCGCGACCACGGGCTAGCTGTAGGTCCGTTGTCCATGCTCGCGTCGGCAGCAGCCAGGCGCTCGCAGTGACGACTCCTGTCGCTTCAGACGGATCGCGAAACGGCCAGGGTCGTCACTGTGAGCGCCCGGTGCGCTCCGGAGCGCTCGCTGGCGGCGAGGAGCACTCGCAGAGAGTGAGGACCAGTGCTTAATCTAGATCCCTACCTGTTGCTCTTGCTGGTGGCCTGCCTGTTCGTCCTGGCCTTTGGCGTCCTGGGCTTTATGCGGCGCGAGGGCCTGTCGGTCCAGTTTGCCGTGGAGACGGCAATCTTGACCGCAATCCTGATCGGTGGCTCGTGGCTCATCGGCCGGCCGCTGAACCCCTTCCTGTTCCTCATCATCCTCTACCTGGTGACCATGCGCTCCCGCCTGGTGGTCGACGTGGCCAACACGCTGGTACGTCGTGGCCGCAAGGAGGCAGCCTTCCGTACCTATGACCTGGCCATGGCGCTGCGGCCCGACGATGCTTCGCGGCTCGTCGTCCAGACCAACCGCGGTGCTGCCCTGCTCCACGAGGGGCAGGTGGACGATGCCGTCGCGGCCCTCGAAGGCGTTCTCTCCGACAGCCAGAGGGCACGGCTGGGCATCAAGTACGAGGCCGCCGCCTATTATAACCTGGGCTACGCCTACGAGCTCAAGGGCGAGGAGGCCCTGTCGGTGGCGCAGTACAACAATGCCATGGAAGCGCTGCCCGGCTCGCTCTATGCCCGGGCAGCCCAATCGGCGCTAAAGCGCCGCAAGCAGCAGGGACCGTCCCGTTGATCCCCTGTCGACACCCGGCCTTGTCTGGAGCGGTGCTGCCCGGGGAGCACCGCTCTCCATGCCCGGCCCTGGCACAGGCCCGGAGGCCGGGCGGATGATCACCTCCAGGCCCGGGGGGCTTCCAAATCGGGTGGCCCTGACATTGTGCGTCGTGCTGCTGCTGGCCGGCTGTGGGCCATCGCCCTCGCCGGCCCTGCCGGCGACACCCACTGGCCCGGCGGCGACAGTCACTGGCCCGGCGGCGACAGTCACCGCGCCCATCGAAATGCCCGTGGTCGTCTCTGTGGCGGGCTTTGTCGACGAACAGACCCTGTCCCTCCTGGACGAGCAGATTGCCGCTTTCGAAGCCGCCAATTCGGACGTGCGCGTGGAGGTGCTGGCCGTCAACCGCGACGCAGGCAGGCGCCAGGAGCAGTTTGCCGAGTCGCTGGCCGCCGGCGACGGCACCGTCGACGTCTATCTCATCAGCCCCCACTGGCTGGCCGGTTACGAAGCGCCCGGCTGGTTGCTCCCCCTGGACGGCTACGCGGCGGATGCCGGCCTGGACCTCGACGCCTTCTTGCCCGCCCCGGTCCAGGCGAGCAGGCTGGAGGGCCGGCTGATGGCCCTGCCGTGGAACACCGACGGGGGCCTGCTCTACTACCGGCGCGACGTGCTGGAAGCCAGGGCCTACACGCCACCGGCGACGTGGGCGGAACTGGAGACCCTGGCCCTGGCGCTAAAGGGCGACGGCGGCCCGGCCCACGGCTTTGTCTGGCAGGGCGACGAGTACGACGGGCTCACCTGCAACACCCTGGAACAGGTCTGGGCGGAAGGGGGCAAGGCCGTGGATGCCGGCGGCCGGGCCAGCTTTGACAGCCCCGAGACACGCACCGCCCTGGAGCGGATGGCGCGCTTTGTGAGTGAGGGGGTGTCGCCCGCAGACGTCGCCGGCCACCAGGAGGCGGCATCACTGGCCGGTTTTCGCAGCGGCGAGGCCATCTTCATGCGGAACTGGTTCTATGCCTGGGCGCGCCTGCAGGAGCCCGGCTCGCCCACCGCGGGACAGGTGGGCATCGCCCCGCTGCCCACCTCCTGCCTGGCCGGCCAGAGCCTGGTCCTCTCGGCGAGCAGCACGGTTCCCGAGGAGGCATTTCGCTTCATGGCCTTCCTGGTAGCCCCCGAGCAGCAGGCCCAGCTCGCCGCGAGTGGCCTCCTGCTGCCC
>JAAYZQ010000080.1 GCA_012514775.1 Anaerolineaceae bacterium | reverse complement strand
GGGAAAGGCCACGTAGCTGAGGGGAGAACCGGGGTCGCCAACGGGGGTCTCTTTGAATTCCGGGATGGCGACGATCACGCTGGACGGCCCCGCCTTGCCCTTGGCCCCCAACGAGCCCCAGATGGCTTCTTCGACGCGGCGCATGGCTTCCAGGTCGCCTTCGAACCGTCCTCCGCGGGTTGCCCGCCACCAGAAGCGCAGGTGGCCCCGCACCTGGCTGCCCCGCACCATCGTCACGGCGTCGGCCTGTTGAGGCTCAACTCCGCCGCCAAAGAGAGGCGTGAGCAGCTTATAACGGCGTACCTGCCGCACCCGGCCATCGTCGCGCTCCTCTACCTTGGGCGGCTCGCTCTGCTTCGGAATGCGCGCTTTCATTCGCTCACCTCCAGTGGTTCGATCTTGCCATCCCAGGCGCCGAGCAAGCCCAGGCCAAAGCCATCGCGCCGGTCCTGCTCGTCGTCACTCACCGGCTGTAGCCACACGCCGTCCACAAAACGGTCCATGGCCTGGGCGTCGCCGTCGAGGGATAGAAAGTAGACGCTGCCGGCAGGAGCCAGGCGGCGGCTTGCCTTGGGCGCGTTTTTCTGAGCATCCCAGCCCGAGATACCCCGGTAGCGGGGGACGGCAGCCGCCACGACATTGACCGTCAGACCGGGAAAGGCCCCCCTCACCCATTCTGGCAGGTGCCCGCCGCCGAAAAGTGCCGGCGTGGCCAGCAGCAGGCGGCAGTGTTTCTCCGCGACAATGGACCGGCGGATCGCGTCAGGGCAGGTGGGAAAAGGACGCTCCGACGCTGTCCAATGTACCAGGCGACGCTCGCCGCCGAGAAAGTCGACGCCCGGCCCCAGGTTGGCGTCTGTGTCCAATGCGAGGGCATATTGCCGGAACGAGGCCAGGCTTCCGGCATTTGCCGTGCAGAATTCCAGTCCGCTGGTCTCAAACAACTTGCTCTCCCGGGCCGTCCCCGTCGACGCGTCGATGCTGACGTGAACCCGGCTTTCCGGAGTCAACCCGGCGATGCCGAGGGTCGACAGCTCCACCGGCGCGGGGTCGTTGGCCGGCCGCTTCAGCCATGCCTCCAGCGCCGGCCACCGCCAGAAGTGAGGCGCCCCGGCCAGGCGTTTCTGCCTGACGGCGGGCCGGGCGCTGACCGGCAGGCCCCCTTCCAGGTTGGTCGCCTCTCCCGGCTCCAACTCCACGGGACAAAGCCAGACGCGCCGGCCCTCGCCTTCGCCGCCCTCCTTCAGCACGAGGCTGTCGGCCGGGGCAGGCAGCAGCCAATCCTCCACTTCCCCGGCGGGGTTCAGGGCTGCCAGGAGCGGGCCGCGAACGTTCACTTGCAACAGATCTGCGACTCGGTCAGGATCGAATCGCCCTGCATCGTCCTGCCCGGCCCGGGTCCGTACGGCCCCCGCCAGCGTCGATGGAAAGGGAAAGGGCAGCGACCTGGCCCGGGCTCCGGGGGTCGGCATAAAGGGCTTCCCGTCTCGAAAGATCAACGGGTCCCTGGGTTCGATTAGCCACACGTTCATGGCTGCACCTCCTTTGTGGCAGGGAAGAACGCAGCGCCTGCTGTGCTCCGCGCGCGGGCAAACTCGCCGGCGACAATCATTTCGTAGGCGAGCTGAGGCAATGTTGTGGCTCCTTCTGCAAGCCAGTCAACGAGCTGTTCTTGCACCTCGGCGACCGCCGGGCTGTCGCCGCCCGACTCTCGCTTGCGCTCGATAATGCGTTTGGCCTCTTGCTGCGCCGCCTCGGTTTCCGATCCCAGCCCGGCCAGCCTCAACTGCCGGTCCAGGTTCTCCAGCTCGTAGGGTGTGCCTTTGCTCACCTGGCCCACGGCCTTGACCAGGAGTTCCATGCGTTCCCGCAGGGGACGCACCTTGCCGCTGATCGTGCGTTCGGTGCCGCTGCGCTTGCTGAGGACGATGGCCAGGCCGTTCTTGCCCTCGATCTCCTTGGCCTCCCTTTCAGCCCGGCCGGCCAGATCCAGGACGTCACTCAGGGGCGTCAGGTGATGTGCGATCACCAGGCCAAAGGACAGGCTGGGTGCGGTCGCGCCCGGGCCTCCCTCCAGGGACATGCCCGCCATGTGCGTTCTGAACTCCTCGTCGAGACGGGCCACGCACTGCAGGGCGGTGTGGAGCGGAAGGATGGCCAGCAGGTCATCGCCGCCCATGTAGACGGGCATCCCATCGTGGCCGAGGACGGTCTGCCTGGCCTCTGACGCGAAGGCGCTTATCCTCAGTGACAGCGCTCGGTGCGCGGCCGGTGTCCGCTGCGCAGCGATGGCCCTGCCCATGTTGTCTCCGTCGGCCCGCAACAGGGCATAGTAGGGACTGGGTGCCTTCCCCTCCGGGAGAATGCCGGCCAGGCGCTCCCTGAACTCTTTTCGGCCGTCCTCGTCCTCGATCAACTGCGCCAGCCTCTCCCCATAAAAGTGCGCTCCCTCGGTCTCGGTCCGGCGCGTATTATACTCCTGGAGGAGGCCCTTGATGCTCCGCAGCAGGGCCTGTTTCCGTTCCTCCCCGAGCCAGAGGAGGAAAGGCGCGGCGGCCAGGTCGGTCGTGCTGCGAAAGGCCGGAGCGCCGTCACTTCCTCGACAGCGTTTCAGGAGATCGACGCCTGACAGCTCCTCGCCCGGCGCAGCCAGGTTCCGGACCTGCGAATCGACGTCCGCGCCGGGCAGCAGCACCGATTCGCGAATGCCGTCCAACGAAGACTTATGATAGCCCGGGCGGCCCTGCCACTGGCGAAAGTTGCGCGTACTCTTGCGGGCAGCGAGCAGCGCCTCGGCGCGGGCCCGTGCCGCAGGGTAACTTGCTTCGTCGTGGTAGGGGACGCTGGACCAGTTAAGCTCGACGAGATCCATGACCTGCTCTCTGGCGAGCTCCTGGTCTATACCGTCCTTGATCTGGCCGACGGTGCTGTCATAAATCTGTTCCAGGTGGTCGCGCACGGATTGTGCCAGCCGGCCGGCAACCGCGGCCGGATCCCCGTGGACAATGGCGACGATCTTGTTCGCCACGCTCAACGTCGAGCCGGGTTCCAGGTCCTCGATCTTCTCGTGAGCGGGAAAGATCAGCGGGTGTGAAGTGCCGGCAATGGCTCTCGCACCGGCTTTCGACAGCTCGCTCAACATCCACGACCCGAACCACAGATCGTGGCTGGTGCGGGCGGTGGCGATAAAGTCCTGCACCGGCCCCATAGAGCACACGAGCAAATACTTTTCGTTATCGTTCATGGCTTTCTTTCCCATCTGAATGGAATCGCTCCGGCACCTTTACGCCGGTGCTCGTCGGCAACGGCATCGTTCTCTATTGGCGAGTCCCAGGACATCTTGTCTCCTTTCCCATCAATGCAGAGCGCGAGTGCTTCTCGAACCCAAAACCACCGCCGCAAGGCGGCAGGAGGGCCTGGCTCAGGCCGGGAGGCCGCTACCTCCGCGCTGCCCAAGCCGGGGCAGAGGGTAGGGCCCTCCTACCCTTCATCATACCAGGTCCCGGCCAGGGTTCAATGGACACCAAACCCAAGAACTTTCGAACACATTCCAATGTTTCTCCCCTCGTTTCGTGCTATCCTGGATCCGCCGGCAACCTCGACCGGCCCTCTATGGTCCGTTCCTGCTGGAAGTATGGGCCGAACTTCTGGAGGAGGAAATGGTAACCCAATTGGGCGTCTTCTGGCATCTCCCAGGCGTTGCGGCACTCGGCCAGGATTACGGTCTTGTGGGCATGCACCGTCTTGACCGTGACGGTAAGGCTCTCGGCAGCGGCCTGTGGGTTTTGGCCGCAGGCGAAGGCGCGCAGCACGTCCAATTGTCGCGGCGTAAGACGCTCTGCCACCCGCCGGCACCGCTCCTGCTCGGCGGCGTCCATCCAGCGCATCTGCGCCGCCATTTGCTCCCGGGGAGAGGCGCCGGTAAGGGTGCGCAATGCAGGAAAGTAGGCTCCCCAGGGCGCCACGGGCACCTGAATGAGGCGCACGCCATCTTCTGGCCTGGCGTGGAGGATGGCACCGTCACGAGCCCGCTCCATGAATTCCGGCGGCGTGTACATGTGCCACAAGCGGTCGTTATGGTCAAAGTGCAGCATGGCGGCGCTCGTCGCCAGCAGAGCCAACATCCGCCGCCCGCCCGAAATGCAGACGTGCAACTGATAGCCCTGCGCTTTCAGACCGGCGATGAGCTGATAGATCGTATCCCACGCCACGTTGGCCGCCACCTCGTCGCGGATGTCGTCCAACCGCTCGGCACCGCGGCGGATGGGCAAGAACTCCAGGCGGCAGGGGTGGTCGCCATAGAAAGTGCCAACGAACTCGCGTTCGAGCCTGTCCAGTGCGGCTGCTGTGCGGTTGTCCTCAATCTGCGGTGTAAGGTGCAGCACGACCACCCGGCGAATCACCTGGCCCTGTCGCAGCAGCTCGTCCAGGGCAAAGGTGACCACCTGTGGTTGCCCACCGATGGTTGCGATCATGACGCAATCGGTTCGATCCATTGTCTGACTCCTGACAAAATCTGACATGAGAGGGTGAGATGGAAAGGTTTCCGGCAATTGTTATCGGAGGACCTCCGCACAGCGGCAAGTCGGTCCTGACCTACAGCTTGACCCAGGCGCTCAGGGCGCGCGGCGTGCAGCACTATGTAGTGCGCGCCACCCCTGATGGCGAGGGCGACTGGGCGAACGAGGCGGCGCAGCAACTGGTACGTACCTTGCGGGCCAAGGGTGAGTTCAGTCCGGCCTTTACCGACTTTGTCTGTCGCAGCCTGGCCGAGCGCCACCTGCCCCTGCTGGTGGATGCGGGTGGCCGGCCAACGCCCGAACAGGAACGGATCCTGGACAGCTGCACCCATGTCATCCTCTTGACGCCGGACGAGGCAGCTGGCCTCTGGTGGGGTGACCTTGCGCGGCGGCACCACCTGCCCGTGATCGCCGATCTCACCTCGGACCTGCACGGCCAGGATCGGGTTACCGACGCCGGCCCACCTCTGCGCGGCGTCATCTCGGGCCTGGACCGCAGGCGAACGGCAACCGGGCCGGTCTTTGATGCCCTGGTGCAGCGCGTAGCAGCGATACTGCACTACGATGCCGATGAGCTCTACAGGCTCCACGAAAGCAATTGTCCCGCGGAAATCGTCATTTCCCTGGCTCGCCTGGCGCGGACGCTGGAGATTCCCTTCGAGGGCGAGAAGGCCTATTGGCGGCCGGAGCACATCCGCCGCGTCCTGGACTATTTGCCCGAGGCCACGCCTCTGGGTTTGTACGATCGCGGTCCCAACTGGCTTTACGTCGCCGTGGCTTTGCAGGCAGCTCCGGCGCCCTTTGTCCAGTTTGATCCGCGCCTCGGGTGGGTGCAGGCGGCTGCCTTGCAGCAGGGTGAGCCACCGTCCGGCGCCGCTCTGCGGTTTCGCCGCCGGCAGGCCGCCGGCTTTGTGGTTCTGAACACCTGTGCGCCGGCTGCTCACCTGGAGCATGACGAATTCCGAGTGCAGATCGCGCCCGTGTTGCCATCGGACGTGGGCATTGTCCTCGGAGGCCAGCTCCCGCTGTGGGCGTACACCAGCCTGGCCCTGACCTACTATCGGGCTGCCCCCTGGGTTGCGGTGTATCAACCTCAACTTGACTGCGCCGTCGTCGCCTACTCGGCCGACACAAAAGTGGCGGTCGGTGATCGGCTCCACCACGTGGGCACCTGACTGCGTCCATCCGCCAGGTCCGCGGGCGCAGAGGGGCACCCCCTCCCGCGCTCGAGAGTAGGCTGTGCCTCGCACGCAAAGCAACGGCCCTGGAAAAGGCTGCCCCATCGCACTTCTCCTACATTTGACCCGCACCGCAAACCACGGTGCCAGGCCCACGCCCCGGGAGCCCAAGAGAAACGGCACGGCAGCGATCCACTGCCTGGAAATCGCCGGCCGCGCGGCCGGTCAGGTGGCTCGTTTGGAAGTCCGGGTCCGGGCGGCTCGCCCCGGAACCCGGAACCATTATAGCACGCTTCGCGCCTGCCGGCAAACGGGCGGCCGTGCCGATGGAGGGCTCCGGTGCGTTGCACGTGCCGTTCGTGCGATGCGCCGGATGCACAGCCCACCTTGGCTTGAGTCTGGTACCCCCCGCCCATAGCCCATGACCAACACAACCTTACAACCATCACGGCCAGCCCCGCGCGCCCCTCGCGCCAAAATTGCAAGGAAACCACAAGGTTTTCCGCCCGCTTTTGTGCTATAATACCGGGCAGCAGGCCTCTGCGCGCTGCGGCGGCCGGCTTCCCTGGAGCACTGATGGCACAGAGGTGTGTTCACATAATGACCGGGCCAACGTACGCTCACCGTGGCATTCCCCGGAGCGCCGGGCATTGCCGTCCGGCCGGTTGGTGAGGTGCAGCGATGGTACATCAAGGGGCAGTTCGATCCGTCCTGGCGACGATCATGATCGTTGTCGGGCTGTTCCAGGCCTGCGGCGGCCGGCCCGAGGGCGAGGCGGGCACCATCCGCGGCCGGCTGTGCTACCCGTCCGAGTACATCCCGGCCATGACCGTCTATGCCCGGGACGTGAACACGGGCGACACCGTCACCGTGGAGGTGCCGGAGAACACGGCGCAGTACGAGCTGGCGGTGCCCGGCGAGGCCACCTACCACGTCTTTGCCTGGACGGTGGACGGGCTGGGCGGCAGCTACTCACGCTTTGTCACCTGCGGCCTGAACGTCGAATGCACCGACCACAGCCTCATCCCCGTGGCCGTCGGCGCCGGCCAGGCCGTCGGCGGCGTCGACGTCTGCGACTTTTACGGCGGTCCCGTCCCCGAGCCATGACCGACGCAGACCGAACCCCGGGACGACGAAGCAGAAAGGTGGTAAACCCAAGCCCTGCCATAGGGCCCGGCCGTGGTGCACGCGCTTGCCACGGCCGGGTCCTTTTCATGGCGTCCCATCCCGCCGGTGATCCTCACGGGGCCTGGGGCAAGGGCGAGTTCATCTCCCCTGCCCCGGCGCCGGTGAGCCTCGACACCCTCCACTCCGCGGTGGGCATGCCCATCGACCCACCGCACACCACGCCCGCTCTGTCGTCGAGGCGATCCCCGGCCGCCGGTTGCCCCGTGTGGAAGTGCTTGCCTCTGCCCTCCCCCTAATGCTCCCCTTGGTGACTAGGCATGGACGGGGGGAGGGCAGGCAGGCACGCAAGAGCGGCCCCGGGGCTCGCGAGTCCGACTTGGCCCTTTCGCTCGGTCCGGATCG
>JAAYZQ010000568.1 GCA_012514775.1 Anaerolineaceae bacterium | reverse complement strand
GTGGCCGAGGAATTGGCACGGCCGGGGGCTGTCTTGCTACTCCATGGAGAGGAGCACGGCGAAGCGCTGGCCAACAGCCGGACCGATCTTCCCACCTGGCGCGAGGCGGGCGTGCGCGTGGCTCTACCCCTCGTCAGCGCCGATCAGTTGGTGGGGGTCTATCTCCTGGGCAAGAAACTCTCGGGCGACATCTACCAGCGGCAGGAGCTGAATCTGCTGCGCACCCTCGGCAACCAGGCGGCCGTGGCCATCGCCAACGCGCGGCTCTACGAGCAGGTGCACGCGTTCAGCCAGGAGCTCGAAGAAAAGGTCCGGGAGCGCACCAAGGAGCTGCGCGATTTCGTCTCGGTTGTGTACCACGAGCTCAGCACGCCCATCTCGTCGGTGTCGGGCTACGTGGCCATTCTCTTGGAGGAGCAAGGCACGGCCCTGGACGACAGGGCGATGGGCTACTTGCAGGCGGTGTCCCGCAACGTGAGCCGCCTGACTCGGCTCGTGGGCGATCTCGCCGACGTGGCAAGGATCGAGGATGGCCGCCTGAAGGTTTACCCGGAGCCCTGTGACCTGTCTCCTGCCATTGACGAGGTTATTGTTTCCCTTGCGGGAATCATCGAGGAAAAGGGGCTACAGGTATCGGTGGACGTGGCGCCCGACGCCAACCGAGTGCGAGGAGACCGCCAGCGGGTGGTGCAGATCCTCACCAACCTGGTGCGCAACGCCTGCCGCTACACGCCGGCCGGGGGACAGATCGTGATCGCTGCCTGCCGGGAAAAGAGAAAGGCGCGCATCACGGTGGAGGACACCGGGGTCGGAATCCAGAAAGAAGATCTGGAGCACATTTTCGAGCGCTTTTACAGATCTCAGGATCCATACGTGCAGCAGCACAGGGGCACGGGGCTGGGGTTGTCCATCACCAAGTTGTTGGTAGAGCTCCACGGCAGCCGCCTGTGGGTTGAGAGCACCGTGGGCAAGGGGAGTGCCTTTACCTTCTTCTTGCCCGTGGTAGAGGCCCGTGGAGAGTGAGGCCACCCCCTGGCTCCAGGTCCTGGGCCCGGCGCGATGGCTGGGGTGAGGTTCTTGGGTGGTATGACGGCTGATGTGTGAGGAGCGGAAGCGTGGGTAAGGGATACAAGATCCTGGTCGCAGAGGACGAGGCCGATATCCGGGGTCTGATTGTCTTTAGCCTGCAGTACGCTGGCTTTCAGGTCATTGAGGCCAGCAACGGCATGGAGGCGGTGGACAAGGCCCTCAAGGAGATCCCCGATCTCGTCCTTCTCGACGTGCGCATGCCGAGAATGACCGGCTACGAGGCGTGCCAGGCGCTCAAAGCGCAGGAGGCGACCAGGCAGATCCCCGTCGTCTTCCTGTCCGCTCGCGGCCAGGAATCCGAGATCAAGCAGGGGTTGGAGCTGGGGGCTGAGGAATACATCCTCAAGCCTTTTGCCCCCGACGAGCTATACCGGCGCGTGGAGGGGATCCTCGGCCGGTTGGCGCGCCAGGGCGAATAACGGGCGGCATTGGAGCCTGAGCAGGTGCGGAACGAGGAATGAGCGGCGTCCTGATCCGTGGTAGTCTGATCCATTACGAGTCCTTTGGGCGGGGCCAGCCCGTGGTGTTTGTCCACGGCTGGCTCGGGTCGTGGCGCTATTGGGTGCCCGTGATGGAGGACCTGTCCAACGATTGTCGCTGTTACGCCCTCGACCTGTGGGGCTTTGGCGATTCGGACAAGGCGAGGGAGGCCTACGATCTGGACTCGTACGTTGACTTGCTCATTGGCTTCATGGACGAGCTGGGCATCTGGCGGGCGCCTATCGTGGGCCACACCCTCGGGGGGGCCATTGCGGCCAAGCTGGCCGCCGAGCACCCCGACAGGGTGGCGAAAGTGCTGGCCGTGGGCTTGCCCCTCAGCGCCGACGGCATCAACCGCAAACTGTTGGCGGCGGGGCCGAATGACACGCTGGCGAGGCTCTTCTGGCAGAAGCAGCGGCCCTATGCCGAGGTTGACATGAGCGTGCCGAAAACGGCCAAGAACGCCATCGCACTGACGATCCAGTCGGTGGCCCACATGGACCTGCGCTTGGCTCTGGACGAGATCGACGTGCCCCTGCTCGCCGTGTATGGCGAGAAGGACATCGTCATCGATCCGCAGCAGGCTGACGAGATGGACGGGAACGAGTACTCGGCGCGGTCCATTGTCCTCTCCGGCGCCTACCACTTTCCCATGCTGGACGAGCCGGTCAAGTTCACCCGGCTCCTCCGCGACTTTATGGACATCGAGAACCCCGAGCAGTTGCAGGATCTGAGCATCAAGGAAGAGTGGCGCCGCCGTACGCGCTAGCCCCCGTTGCCCCCCGGGCGCCCTACACGCCGGCCGGGCAATCCTTGGGGGTTGCTATCATCCCCCCACGCCTCGCCCGCAGTCGCGGCCCACTTGACGAATCGGCAGAAACGGGGTATTCTATCCCCTGCGTGGGGGTGGTTGAGTCCCGGTGGGCTCCGCGGTCTTCAAAACCGTTTGAGGGGTGCTGCAGAGGCAGCCTTGGTGGGTTCGACTCCCATCCACTCCCGCTGCCAGGTGCGACGTGCTCGCCGTCCGTCGCACCGCCCATTGAGGAAAAGCAAGCCCGGGGACTGCGCCGCCGAGTCCAGGGGTTGCCATCGAGAGCTAGTTTTGGAAACGAACCATTCTCTCGCCAGCTTGCAGCGGATCCTCGTCCAGGGCGATCGCCGCTTTACTCTGGCGGCCGTTATCGCCCTGGCGCTTGCCGTTGGCCTCGTGGTTGGCACCTATGTCGCCGTCCTCTCGCCCATCCTGGCTACGGCCGGCATGGTGGCCCTGGCGGGGGGGCTGCTCATGCTGCGCGACACCCAGTGGGGCTTTGTTGCCCTGGTACTCCTCATCTGCCTGTTGCCCTTTGGCGCCCTGCCGTTCCGGATCGGCTTCACGCCCACCTTCCTCGACCTGGTCCTGGTGGCCCTCTATTTT
>JAAYZQ010000567.1 GCA_012514775.1 Anaerolineaceae bacterium | reverse complement strand
GTCTCCACCCGGCGATGGAGGTCAGCAATCAGGCGCTGCCAGGTGCAGAGGGCGCCCTGCCCATCTCAGATCGCCCCTAGCACCTTCAAGACGATCAGGATCAGGGCGATGACGATCAACGCATGGATGACGCTGCCCGTTTCGGGGATGCGGGAACTCAGTCTGTGGCCAAAGGCGCCCAGCAACCACAGGATCACCAATATGACAATGATGGTTTCAAGCATGTCTCTCTCCTATCAAGTCTGACTTACCGCTCTCGATACGCTGCCATCTACTTGGTCATCAACTCGCGAAACGACACGTACAGGGCAGACAGCCGCTCAGTGGCCGCAGGATCACTCCGCGCCAGCAGGGCGATGAGCTCATCGCGCCCGGCAAACACCGGCTCGGCGCCGTCCTTCTGTGCCTGTGAGAGGCTGGAATCAGCCCCTTTGTTCGCCTCGTCCCGCAAGGCGGTGAAAAAGCCGCTGGCGGCCTGCCGGGCCGACTCGTAGTCGCCCCGCTGCGCGTCAATGGCGGCAGAGGCAAGCATGTTCTGCATCGTGGCCAGCCCTAGCTGGCGCGCGGCCGCTTCCGAGGCGAGCGCGCCCTGCGCTTGCACGACGCCTGCCCGCGTTGCGGCCTCGGAAAGGCTATTGTCGCTTTCGCGAGACTGGAACCACATGGGCACCCAGCCGAGCAGGAAGCCAACAAGCAGCACAGCGGCATAGGTAGCGATACGACGCATCCACGAAACGGCTCTCGCCGACTTGGACCCTGAAACGTTGGTCATGAGGAACCTCCTTTTGACAAACAGGCCCCAGCCAGGCGTGGGAAGGGTGGATGCTGAGCCTGGCGCCATGTCAGAGGCCACTGGTACGCGACATGCTCGCCAGGCTCCACCTACCGCCGCCGGCATCAAGATCCGCCCGCTCGCCGTTAGCTGCTGGCGAGGTTGTGCACGGCCTCTTTGCCGGCCTCGACGGCATCAGACACCACTTCCTTCTGATCTTCGAATAACTCTTTGCTGCGGTGCCGCAGCTCTTTGGTCTGCTTCTGCGCGCTGTCCATCACCCGGCTGGCGGTGCTGCGAACCTGCGCCACCGCATCTTGCACGCCTTCGGTCACCTGGTCACGCAGCTCCAGGCCATCGTGCTCGAGTTTGGCCAGCGTCTTTTTCCCCGATTGCGGCGCCAGCAGCAGCATCGTCCCGGCGCCGATGAGGCCGCCCATCAATAGCCCGGCGATCCATCCGCCTGCCGTTGTTCCCCAACCCTCGCGCTCTTGTGTGTAACTAGCCATGTTTCTCTCTCCTATTTCCTATGTTCGTGGGACGTCGCTTGTGCGATGCCCACCGGTTTCGCCAGCAGCCTACGGGCCGCTCGGTCGAGACTGGTCAAAGTAGTGTGACGCGCTTCCACTATTCCGGCGTGGCGGATCTGTTTTTGCCTGCGCGCCCAGTCGGCAGGGCCTGCTCCCGCTCGGCATAGACGACCCAACGACGACTGTACGCCCCGTTGAGGAAGTCCCCACTGCAGGTGATGAGCGTCAGATGGGAGAGGCCGTCCACCGCCGGTTGCGGCCGCTGGCCGGAGATCGGCCCGCTACCATAGATCTGCGCGAGGACCGACAGGTCGGCGGCCTGCTGCATAGAGTAACCCTCCGCCCTGACGACCCGGAAACGAATCTCGAGGCCACTCTGCGTGTCATAGACCACGATCAGGCTGCCTGGCCGCAACTGCTGGAGGCGAGCAAAGATCGCCGGCCGTCCGATCCTATCTACGACATGGCCGGCAATGGTCGCTGTGCCCAGGTCGCCTGGGATCCCGCTGCCGCGATACCAGAACACCTGTTGCCACACCGGATCGGTGACCAAGCCACCAGGCGCAGCCATCACGTTCTTGGAGGTGATCCCGACCGCGAGCACCGGCGCGCCGATCCGGAGTGCCGGAATCCACAGCTCGAGCGACGTGCCCACTGGCCCGGCGCGCAGATCCATGCTCGCCAAAGCAGCGAGCGGCTTTGAGGCAAAGAGCTTGGCCGATGTCGGCGCTACCCGAGCCAGCAGCGCGGCAAACGGGCCAAGCTGCGGGGCAGCGCCACCGGTGTCAGGCAACCCCACCACTGCTGGAGCCGCCGTGGGAACCGCGGCCGGAGCGCTTGTCGGCGCCTGGGTTGGCGCTTGGGTCGGCGCTTGCGTCGGCGCTTGGGTCAGTGTCTGGGTCGGCGCTTGGGTCGGCGCCTGGGTTGGAGCCTGCGTCGGCGCCTGGGTCAGTGTCTGGGTCGGCGACTGGGTTGGAGCCTGCGTCGGCGCTGTCGTCGAGGCTAGCGTCGGGGTCTGGGTCGGCGCCTCGGTCGGGGCGCTCGTCGCTGTCTCGGCCGCGATGGCCGTCGCGGTCGGAACGATCGTCGCCGTCTCGGTCGGAACCGTGGTCCGGGTCTCGGTTGGCACGCCCGTCGGAACCGCGGTCAGGGTATCGATGGCCGTCGCGGTCGGAACGCCCGTCGCCGTCTCGGTCGGAACCGTGGTCGATGTCTCGGTTGGCACGCCCGTCGGAACCGCGGTCAGGGTATCGATCGGCGTCGCGGTTGGAACGATCGTCGCCGTCTCGGTCGGAGCCGTGGTCGATGTCTCGGTCGGAGTCTCGGTCGAAACCTCAGCCGGGGTGCTCGTCGCAGCGGCCCAAGACCCCACGGAGACATTGTTGGCATCCATGGTCACTGCGCCAGTTAGGGCCAGCGCCCTGCCGTTCATGTGCGCGCCGGTGGTCAGGGTGATGCTCGCCTGCGCGAGGATGCTCCCTGCGAACGCCGTGCCGGTGCCCAGGGTCGCGGAGCTGCCGACCTGCCAAAAGACGTTGCTCTGCCGGCCGCCATCGATCATGAGCACCGACGAGCCGCTGGCGGTGGTGAGCGTGCTCCCGACCTTGAAGATAAAGACCCCACCAAGGTCACCTTGGGCGTCGAGAGTGAGCGCCCCCGTCAACTGGGCCGAGGTCGCAAAGCAATAAACGCCTGGCGTGAGCGTGAGCCCGCCCAGGTCCTGGCCCGTCAGATCCTGATCGCAGGCCCGGCCTGCCAGGTTATTGTAGGCCGTGTTGGCATCGCTCTGAGCCTGAGCCGCGACCCCGTCACCTAGGTGTATCGTCCCAGTCACGCTCCCCGGAGGAAAGCCAGTGACTGCGGTGCCCGGGCTGACGCCAAGCTCGCCCTCGACGACGGTCGGGCCGGTGCTGGTCACCGTCGAGGCGGCCAAGACCGCAAAGCTCTGCGCCGAACCCAGCGGCGGTGCCGGCGGCCCGGCCAAGGATGAAAAGCCGCCCGCCGAAAAAAGGAGCGCGGCCAGGACAATTGAAACCAACCAGTACTTGACTTTGTGCATCATTCACCTCCATACTCGGCGGACGCTCGCGCAGCGATCATGTGATCGACCTGCGCGCGGGGCACAGGCAAGTGGGTTCGCCCACTCGGCCTAGAGGTCCTTAAGCAGCGTCGCCAACACCAGCAGGCCGAGCCCGGCTGTGACCAGCCAGAACGCGTATTCGCTCAGGCTGGATACGGTGCCCACATGGCCGAGGATCCCGAGAATGCCCAGTATTACCGCGATGACCCAGCTAACAACCTTGGGAGCAGAGAGTGTCCGTTTCATGATTTGGTCTCCTTTTGCTCGTGATGAGGGGCATGAATTCACCCCTCACGCTTCGCGTACCTACTTTTCCGCAGGGGCCAGGCGACCGCGCAGGACCCACCCGCCGACGACCAGCAGCATCGCCCAGGCGCCGGCCAGGCCGCCCATCAATAGCCCCGTCGCGAACCCTCCCGCCTTTTTGCGGGAATCACGGCGTTCCTGCTTGTTCTTGTTTTCTTCCACTAGAATCCTCCCTCCGGCTTGTCCTCGCGCACCGAGCGCGTAACCGTGCGCGCGCTGGGACGATCGGTCAGGGCCTGGATCACCCGCACAATGATCCAGAAGAAGAGCGCATAGACCGCCATGGCGATGAGCGTCGTCACTTCGAGGATCGTTCCGCCGGACGTGGGCGTTCCTACCAGCAGCTCGAACGGCGCGAGGAACGGTCTGGTGATCCCGTATATGAAAGCGGCAAAGCCACTGTCCGGATTGGCCGCAATCAGTTTCAGCACAAAACGAAGCCCCAGAAAGATCTCCAGGATGCCCAGAATGGTCATCAAGATCCGCGTGATCTGGGCGAGGCTGAGCCGCCGCTCTGCCGCCACGTCAGTTGTCACCTGCTCGGTCGCCGCGTAGCCCGGCTGTTGAGTGACCGTGGTTTCCTGGCGGCGGTCCACCGCAACTTCGTTGATGGGTCGATTCTCAGACATGGTGTCTCCTTCCATGGCCAAAAGGCCAGCCACCCCCGGCCACCTGGGCGCGCGGGGGTAGCTCTTGCTGCGGCGGCAACTACCGGCGCCGCCAGGCGTTCACACGCCCTACTTTTTGCCTTTCTTGCCCTTCTTATCCTTCTTGCCCTTCTTGTCTTTCTTGTCCTTCTTGACCTTCTTGGTTTCCTCTTCCACTGTCACTGCTGTGGTCTCCTCTCTCTATCGGTGGCCTGAAGTGAATCGCGGGGGGAACCCCACCGCTCTGGAGATCTCTGTTGACTGGACCCCTGGCGGTTAGCGCCTGCGCAGGAGCTTGACGATCGCCAGCAGGATGATCGCGCCCAGCAGCGATACGAGCAGGGCGGGCATGCTAAAGTTGTTCTGATTGATCGTGCCGACACCAAAGATGGGGCTGAGGAAGTAACCTCCGATGAACGCGCCCACGATGCCCACGACGATATCAAGCAGCAGGCCCTGCTGCGAATTCGTGTGCATGATCATGCTCGCCACCCAGCCGACGACAGCGCCGGCGATGAGCCAAATGATAAAGTTCATTTCTCTTCTCCTTTGTGAGTGTTAGGGGTCACGAGGCCTCCGTGTCCCGCGGCCCTCTTGGGAGAGGAGAGTGGGACACGGCGCCAGACAATCGCTAGACGATCTTGGCTTCCTTCAACCGCCGGTCGAATTCTGCTTCGGCGCGCTCGCGGGTGTAGCCATACTTTTGCTGCAGCAGGCCGATGAGCTGCTCCGCCTTGCCGCCCGCCTTGTCCAGGTCGTCGTCGGTGAGCTTGCCCCACCACTCCTTGGCCTGACCGCGCATTTCCTTCCACTTGCCTTCCACGATGTCTTTGTTCATGCCATTCTCCTATGCTCTCGATCTGAGCGGATCACTTTTTGGGGCCTGCCTTGGGCTTGTCGGCCGGCGCCGCCACGGGCTGCTTTTTCGGCTCGACCTTGGGCTTGGCGGCCGGAACCACCGCGGGTGGGCCTTTCGGCTCGACCTTGGGCTTGTCCATCTGTGCCACCACGGACGGGCCCTTCGGCTCGACCTTGGGCTTGTCGGCTGGCACTACCACGGGCCGGACTTTCGGCTCGACCTTGGGCTTGGCGGCTGGAACTACCGCGGGTGGGCCTTTCGGCTCGACCTTGGGCTTGTCCATCGGCGCCACCTCGGGCGAGCATTTCGGCTCGACCATGGGTTGG
>JAAYZQ010000566.1 GCA_012514775.1 Anaerolineaceae bacterium | reverse complement strand
GCCTCGTGCGTGTGGGGCTGTGCCCCATGGAGCGAGACCAGGAGGCCCAGGAGTTGCTTGTGGCGGCCGATCTGGCGCACAAGGCCGGCAGGGTCGTGCCAGCGGCCGTTGGTAAACACCGTGACCCAGGCATCGAACGAGGCTGCCGCCTCCAGGATGCGCTCGAAATCGGGGTGGAGGCTGGGCTCACCCCCGCTCACGCGGATGCGAACCGCCTCGGGACCGAGTTCCGAGAGCCAACGCTCCCAAAAGGAGGCGGGCAGCGCCGGCTGCCAGCGGTCGGCAGCGTACGCGTTGGTACAGCCGACACAATAGTTGCTGCAAGCAGGCGTGATCTCTAGCGTCAGGATCGCTGGCAGGGAAAGGACGACCATAACATCCTCCCAAGGCGTGTGCTCGCGCCAGCAACGCCAGATGGCGTTGTTGCACACCTACGACCCTCTACCCGGCAGCCTTTGTGCCGAACTCGAAGGTCTGCTGTGAAAAGGACGTCGCTTTGGCCGCCGACGGTGAGTTGAAGTATAAGTGTTGCGGTGAGGCTATTTGCCGCTGTTGTCGATCAGGAGCATGCCATGGAGAGCCTTTTGCCACTTGGCGCAAGCGGTGCTTGCTCCCTGTGGCGCGACAGTCCACTTTTGTACGGGTGGCTCTTGATTGACGCGTAGAGCAAAAAAGTCCAGGATCAGGCTCCGGGTACTGAACTGAACGGAAGGCTCATGGGCCATCTGTGCACCTCCTAGTGTGACACCCGCGTGACCTGTGTGACCTATGTCACAATTATAACACGCTCGGCGGGCTTTGTCAATCCTGGAACTGTTGTTCTGTGCGATTCTTTGGCGAGGAAAGCCGGGGGCAGCCAGGCAACAAGAAAAGGACGGCGGAACCGTCCTTTTCTTTGCTTCGGACTTGTGGCGTCCCACTCCGATGGACGCAGCCATGGACAGGGTCTAGACGCCCAGAAGATCCTTCAAGATCTTGTGAAAGGATCCGACCTGTGCGCGGGGATCCTTGAGCTCGCTGGTCCAGGCATGGACCTGGCCGACGAGTTCTGCCTGCGCCTCCACACCCAGCCGGCGCATGTGAGCGTATAGCCGGCCAATCGTATCATCCCGCTCGACCGACACCGGGGAGAAACGCTGAAAGTAAAGATAGGCCAGGAAATAGTGATAGATCCCGTTCTTGTACTGGCCGCGCTCGAAGGCAATGTCGCCGCGCTGCCGCTCCACCTTGCCCAGGGGCATAAAGTACTGGGTGGGCAGCGTGCCCTCGGGAACCTGCTGGCCGGGGATGATCCGGTGGGCCGCGCCGATGCGCGCTTCGGCCTCGGCCATCGCCTCCTCTGCGCCGCGCGCATCGCCGCTGAGGAGCAGGCATTCGGCCAGGTCCTGCACGATCTCGGCCTGGTCGGCGATCCCCCAGCCCGGCCACTCGAGGGCCTCTCGGAGGAGGGACTCGGCCTTGCGATAGCTTTCTATGCCCTTGGCCAGGCCTTCCAGACGGGTGTGACCCCGCCCTAGCTCGCGAAAGACCCTGCCAAGCTCGGCCTTCAGGCCAGGGATCTCGGATTCCAGGCCGCCACCCAGGGCCACCTCCATCGCGCCGGCAAGAGCTGCCTGCGCTTCCTCCAGCTCGCGGGGGATGGCCGGCAGCGTGTGGCTGGTCACCAGCTCGTCCTTGGCTAGGCGACGCTTGGAATAGCCGATGCTCAGGAGCGAGCGCACCGTGCCGTGGGGATCTTCCAGGGTGCGAAAGATACCCAGGGCTTCTTCGGCGTCCTTGATAGCCTGGGCAAAGTTGCCTGCCATGCGTTCGACGTGCGCCAGGTTCGAGAGCGTCAGACCCCGGCTGTAATCGTTCCCCTTTTCCTCGTTGATACCCAACGCTTCGTCGCCCAGGATGCGCGCCTCGGTGATGCGCCCCTGCCGGGCATAGACAAAGGCCAGGTTGTTGAGGACGATGGCCAGCTCGTCCGGATGGGTCCCCAGCTTGCGCAGGGCCGCAGACGCCTGGCCGTAGTAGTGCGTAGCCCAAACGAGGTCGCCGCTCCAGCGGTACTCGTAGCCAATGGACGTACAGAGGCGAGCCCGGGCCAGGAGTTGCTCCGGCGTGCATTCGGCCAGGGGCGGCAGTTTCTCCAGCAGGGCCAGGACCAGTCCGGTTGGCGCGGGCTCGCTGGAGTGCAGCCCGCGCAGGACGCCGAGAATCTCCTCGGTCACGGTCTCCTCGAAGCCGTAGAGCATGGCCCTGGCCCGGGCCCACAGGGCCGCAACGTTGCCCAGGATGGCGCTGTCTTCCTGGGGCCGGATGGCAAAGGCCTCCGGCTGGTCCAGGATGCGGCGGGCGAATTCAACCTCCTTGCTGTATTGTCCCCACCAATGGAAGCGCTCGACCCAGAGTTGCCCGCTCTCCCGTATCACCTGCTCGTGATCGATGCCCACTGCCTCGAATTGATTCCGGCGCTCTGTATCGTTGTAAAAGCGCAGGAACTCGTCCAGCAGACGCATGCCCTGGCCGACCCAGCGCTGCCGGCATGCCTCGTCGCTCAGGCGCTTGTACTCGGCATAGCCTTCGGCCGGGTTGCGCACCAGGCTGTAATAGAGGCGCTCCACCTCCAGTTTGTGCAGCCGCTCGCGCATTTTGACCCGCTCTTCGGTGGGCTGGCTCGAGAGCTGCCTGCCCATCTCGGCGATGAGGCGGTCGTAGTAGTTGTTGATCAGGCCGTTGGCGACCTCTCGCTCGTTCAGCCGCAGGTGGGGCATCACCTCCCCGGTCAGGAGGTGGTACACCTCGTCGTGCAGAAACAGCCGCTCGCCGTGAAGCCGCTGCGCACCTGCCGGCGCGCGGTAGCGCTTGATGAACGACAGGGATTCCAGGCGGGTCAGCAGCTTTTGCGCCTCGGCCAGGGGCATGCCCAGGACTCGATGGAGGATCTCGTCGTTGACCCCCTTGGGCATCAGGGCGAGGCGGCCCAGGTAGCCGCCGATCTCGGATCTTTCAGAAAAGATGCCCCTTAGGATGGCGACCTCGACCTGCTGGCGCGCGACCTTGAGCCGTTCGTCGTCCTGGGGCGAATCCAACAGGCCGGCATGCTCCCTGAAGAGGTCCAGGATCTGGCGCGGCTCCCGGGCGAGCACCTGGATCAGGTCGACGATGAGATGCATAAAGATGGGGCGGCCGCCCGTCAGGTGGTGGACGATGGACAGATCCTGGTCGGGGATGACCTGTACGTCGCCGGTGACCATTCTGATAAAGTCTCGCGCCTCGTCCAGGGTCAGGGCTTTCAGCTCGCGGACGGTGAGATCATCGCCAAACGCCCTCTGCATGTCGTTGACCAGGCGTGCCTGGTGATCCACGGTCTCGCCCGGGGAGTGGGGCTTTGGCCGGCCGACCAGGACGACGAGGACATTCGCCAGGCGGGCCAGCTTGTCCAGCATCCAGGAGCGAATGCGCGTGTCCACCATGTCCAGCCCCGCCATCTGTTCCACCACCGAACTCTCGTACTGCAGCAGCTCCACGGTATCAAAGCAGATGACCAGCTTGCGCGCCTCCAAGGCCATCTGGCGGCAATCCTCCACAAATGCCGTGCTCAGCGCCTCTCGCAGGCGCTCCAGCACGCTCGGGTCGGTGCCGCGCTCCCGGAGGAGCTCGTAGCGTGCCCGCTCCTGCCGGTAGCGGCAAAAGTACTTGCCCATCGGGTCCAGGCCCTCGACAATGGCCCGCTCCACATCGCTGCTGCTGTGGGTGTCGGTGTGATACAGGTCCAGGATGCCGCTGCTGTAGTAGCCCGGCCCGGCCTCCTCCACCATGTGCTGCAGCTCTTCCAGGACGCGCGTCTTGCCCAGGCCACCCCCCGCCCAGAAGTAGAGATAGTGGCGCTCGCCCCGCGCCAGCAAGCACTCTTTGAGCAGCCAAAGTTCCTCTTCGCGCCCGATGATCCGTGATGTCCGTGCGCTCAACCCGGCTCTAGCCGGCGATTGAGAAGTCATGGGCCCCCTCCTCCTGCACGCGCTGCCGATAGCGTTCTGCTTCGGCCCGATACTTGTTCGCCTCCAGATTGTCCGCGGGAAACTCGTCGGCCACAGCGTCCATGGTCGTCGCGGCGGCCAGGCAGCCCTCCTTGTAACGTTCTGGCTCCATCACTTCCAGGCAATGACGCACAATATCACGGATGATGCCATGCAGGCGGTCGCCCCGCATCTCCCGCCAAACGACGGTGTTCAGGAAGCGGAGCCTGTCCAGGCCGCTGATGAAAAAATGATCCGGCTCCTGCGCGATGGATGGTTCCAGATGTTGCAAGTAACGCTGCAAGATAGTCACGTCGAACCAGTCCAGGATGCTGGTCCATTCGAGGATGCGAGTCCAGGGCGGGGCAATGCCCTTGAACAGGCTGTCGTCGATAAAGAGCTTGACCACCTCGTGACACAGTTCCTGGCGGAAGGACTGGATGTCAGGCAGCGGCCAGCGCCGGGCGACGTACGCGGCCAGCTCCTGGGACAGGGCTGGGTGTCCGAACGAAAACTCGAGGATCAGTGCTACTGCGTCGCCCAGCGTTGCATCCTCCCGCAAACGTGGGTTCTCCTCGACGAGCACCTCCTTGACCAGGTTCGCGAGCGCGGTGCCCTCCTCCAGCGGTCCCAACTGATACGGCCGCAGGACCCGCCGCACCTCAAAGCGCCGCCACGGCACCGGCACACGCCCCGCAAAGATCTGCTGGACCTTGCCTTCGGCGGCCAGGGGGCCCACGAGGTTCTCTTCCATCCAGCTCCAGAAGTCCATGTCCTCTTGCACTACCTCTGTGGTATCGAACATCAAGACGACGGGCCGGGTGCGTGCCTCGGCGCTCAGCTCGGCGATCACCTGCCCCATCACCGCGGCCAGGTCCTGTGCCTGGCCGTTCACCCGATCCTGCATCTGCGCCACCTCGAGCAGGTCACCGAGTATTCTCTCGCTGCGCACCGGCCGGTCCACCTGGGCCAAGCCGGCCATGTCCACCTGCAGCACCCGGGCCCGGGGCGACCTGCTCTCCAACTCGTGGGCAACCTGGGTCAGCAACCTCGATTTGCCGATGCCCATCTCCCCATAGATGTTCCACAGAACGACCTGCTCGCCGTTGCCACAGATCTGCTGCACCTCCTTTTCTCGGTTCTGGAACGTGGGCTCACTTGCAGGCACTTGACTCCTCCTTCTCTCAGCTCCAATAACGATCGATTCTCTCCCGTATCTCTGCCATTTCTAACCTGCCGGTGGCGGGGCGACTCCAATGCCAGGCGCACACGGCGACCAGGCCGCGGGCGATGCGCAAGAGATGGGGAGGCGCGTCCATATCGTCCGTGTCGTAGGCGCGCAAAGCGGCGTCTACGATCGTCTCAGTGAAAAGCTGCCTGGCTTCGGGGGCCAGGCAGCTTTCGGGGATCAGCAGTCCGAGGTTTGGCGCGGACGACTCGGCGGGCCG
>JAAYZQ010000565.1 GCA_012514775.1 Anaerolineaceae bacterium | reverse complement strand
TCGGGGACTCCACCATTCGCTACCCCGGACTCCCCGACTTGTCGGGGCTGGGCCGGCGCGCCCTGTAAGCCTTACCCCGACAAGTCGGGGACTCTACCATTCGCTACCCCGGACTCCCCGACTTGTCGGGGCTGGGCCGGTGCACCCTGTAAGCTTTGCCCCGACAAGTCGGGGACTCCACGACACGGCACCTGGACTCCCCGACTTGTCGGGGCTGGGCCGACGCTTTCTGCAAGCGCGATGCCTTCTTCACGTAGGATCTATGCTTCCTCCTTGACCCAATCAAAATCCTCCCAATCCTCCCCGGCGGGAGGGGCCGCGTCGAAACTGAATATCCACCGCACGAACAACGACGCCAGCCCGAAGGCCACGGCCAGGATGCCGGTGACGATGGTCCACGTCCAGAGGGTGAGGGTGCCGCCGGCGGACTTGATGCGGGCCTCCAGGGGCCGCTCGGGGTTGTAGAGGACCGTCACCTGCTCGCCTCCCTCGTAGGCCGGCGGCCAGCTCCCCTCGCCGAGCTGCACGGTCCGGACGCCGGCGTCGGGCAGGGCGAACTCGACCACGGGATAGTAATACTCCTGGCCGTTGCTCGCCTGGCGGGCGACGACGTCGACCACGACGCCCGGCGCGCTCTCCTCCCGGGCCTGGGCGCGGGCCGTGGCGACGCCCGTCAGCACGGCGATGGCGAGCATCAGCACGGCAACGGCCGGAAAGATCAAGAAGATGTGCTTGAAGGCGGAGGGCCCGCCCGCCGCCCGGGGCGCCTCCGGCTCGGGCGCGCCTGCCACCAGGCGCTTCACCCGGGCCCGGTCCCGCTCGTCGGGGATGTCGTCGGGGTCGTCGTAGCGGACGCCGTCGATCTCGACGGACGCGACGTGGTCGTCGTCCCAGTGTACCGTGTACTTGGTCATGGTGCCTCCAACGCCGCCTCGTGCGGCCTGGTGCTCGTGCCATTCGGGTGTGATCGTCGTCGACGGCGGGGTGCGCGCCTGGCCCTCGCCGGCAGGCGCCGGGGCAACTCTTTGCGGCAGGGATTGTACCAGCGTTTGGCGAGAAGTGCAAGGCCGGGTGCGTGGCATTCAGGGTCGCTGCCAAGTCGGTCCTGTTGCCTGGGACCGCCGAGCGCCGGCTCGGCCTTTCTCTCTACACGCAACCTGCCGAGCTGGCGCTCGGCGCCCCCCAGCGGCAGTCAAGAGACAATGCAACAGTTGTGCGTGGCATTCGCCATGCATGCGCATTCTTGACAGGGGAACGAGCCCATGATATAGTTGCATACGCATTCAAACCTACGAATAGCCCGATGCCATGGCAACATACTTCAAGCGTGGAATGCGTGCTGACGTTTCGCGAGATCTGAGCAAAAGTCGGGCGCACGGTGAAGGGAATCCTCGGAGCATCGAGGGACGTGGAGATCTTTTGCTCTCGGAGCGGATCGACTGATTCTGCAACGGGCAGTCAGTCTTGTGTTTGACACGAGGTCAGGAGGCAGGAGACATGTCAGAAGATCAAGCACAAGGGTCGTCCAGGCACGAGCGTGGCAGGGTGACGGCAACCCAGGTGGCCAGGCTGGCAGGTGTGTCCCAGCCGACGGTGTCTCGCACGTTCAACAGGCCGGCGATGGTCTCCCAGGCCACGATGCGGAGGGTGCTGGCCGCGGCAAAAGAGCTCAACTATGAACCGGACGCCATCGCCCAGAGCCTGGCCACGCGCCAGACCAACATCGTCGGCATTGTCATGGCCGACATCACGAGCCCCTTCTATCCTTACGTCCTTGAAAAGTTCACGTCGCGCCTGCAAGAGCACGGCCGTCAGGTTCTTCTGTTCAATGCCGCGCATGGCCAAAACGTGGACAATGTTCTGCCCCTGGCTTTGCGCTACCGTGTGGACGCAATCATCATCACCTCGGCGTCACTCTCCTCCGAGATGGCGGACGTCTGTATAAAGAGGGATACGCCGGTGATTCTATTCAACCGCTACGTGAAGGGCGTGAATGCCTACGGTGTCTGTTGTGACAACGTCGAGGGAGGGCGCCAGGTCGCCGACTCGTTCATCAATGCCGGATACAGTCGCCTGGCCTACATTGCAGGCAGGGAAGACACGTCGACGAACATCGACCGCGAGAGGGGTTTTGGGGACCGACTGTGCGAGGTCGGCCTTGCGGGCTGGCGCCGCGAGCAGGGGCAGTACACGTACGAGTCGGGCTTCCGTGCCACCGTGCGGCTGATGGCGACGGACCATCCCCCGGAGGCGATCTTTTGCGCGAACGACATCATGGCCATGGGAGCCATGGACGCGGCGCGGTACGAGCTGGGGATCAAGGTTCCGGAGGAGCTCGCCATCGTGGGATTCGACGACATTCCGGCAGCGAGCTGGCCTTCTTATTCCCTGACGACGATTCGCCAGCCGGTCAATCGGATGATCAACGTCTGCCTGGACCTGCTGGGCAAATCCCTCGAGTCGCCGGACTGGGAGCCAACCCTTCACTTGATCCCTGGAGAGGTGATTCGACGCAGCTCGGCCAGGGTCTAAGGATCAGGTGCATCGCACGAACGGCACGTGCAACGCACCGGCACGTAGGTTTCGCTTTGGAGGAGCAGCGTGTTGACTGTGGAAAGGAGGGCAGATATCGGTCCATCGGGAGTGTGAAGAGTACGAGCTGGGCTGTTGGACTGTGAATCGGACGTGCGAAAAGGACCCAAGGAGGGAGGACAAATGGAAAACGAGATATTGGAAAAGTTGTACCAGGCAGTGATTGACCTGGATCCCGATGCGGCAAAGCACTGGGCAGAGACAGCGGTAAAGGAGGGCGTGGATCCGGTCAAGAGCTTTGATGCCATGACCAGGGCAATTTCCAAGATCGGTGACGACTTTGAGCAAGGCGAGTTGTGGCTGCCTGACTTGGTTGGCGCAGCCGACGCCATGCAGACGGCCATGCCCGTCGTCGAGCAAGCTCTGAAGAGCCGTGGCAGCGCCCCCGAGAGCCTGGGGGTCATTGTCATGGGCACCGTCAAGGGTGACATCCACACCATCGGCAAGATGATGACGAGCACCTTCTTGACGGCCTCCGGCTTTACGGTCTATGACATCGGCGTGGACGTCGAACCGGTCAAGTTCGTAGAGGCCATCAAGGAATACAAGGCGGACGTGGTGGGGATGTCGGCTCTCCTGAGCTTCACGGCGCCGCAACAGAAGCGGGTCATCGAGACCCTGGTAGAGGCGGGGATTCGTGATACGGTAAAGGTCATCGTCGGCGGCGGCGCGATCACTGCCGACTTTGCAGAGAGCATCGGCGCCGATGGTTACGCTGCGGCGGCGCCCGGCGCCGTTGGCCTGGTCAAAGGTCTTCTGGGCATCAAGTAGAAGAGGAGAAGAACAATGACAACGTACGGCATCAAGCGCGAGATCCCCACCCTGGAGGTTCTGACAGAAGGCGAGGTGGAGGCGATCCATCAGGCCACGCTCCAGGTCCTGTGGGAGACCGGCGTCACGTTCCACCACAAGGGCGCGCTCAAGATCTTTGAAGATGCAGGCTGCAAGGTCGATCACGAGAATGAGCGTGTGTACTTTCCGCCGTGGCTGGTCGAGGACTGCCTGGCCAAATGTCCGAGCAGCTTCCGGGTCAAGGCCCGGAATCCGAAGAACGATCTGATGATGCAAGGTGGGGGCGACACTGTCTACATCATGATCGGTTGCTCCATGACGAGCCTCGACCTCGACACCTGGAGCCCCAAGCCGGCGAGCCGCAAAGAGTTCTATGACTACATGCACGTCATGGATGCCCTGCCCTACGTTCACATCATGAGCGCCTTTCCCATGTTTGGCTTTGCCGGGGTGCCCGAGTGCATGCTCCTGGTCGAGTCCAACGCTGCCAAACTGCGGGTCTCCAGCAAGGCCCAGCAGGAAGGCGGCGTGCTGGACAATCACCTGTGGAACATCAAGATGGCCCAGGCCGTGGGCTCGGAATGTATGCAGCTGGCCAACCCGGCTGCCCCGCTGACCTACTACGAGAACATTGCCCAGCTCATCCTGGATTGCTGCGACCTGGACCAGCCTTTCCACACCGCCTCGGGGCCCGTGGCAGGGGCAACGGGCCCGGCGACCCTGGCCGGTTCCCTGGTCACCAACAACGCCGAGGGCATGGCGGGCATCATCCTGGCCCAGCTCTACAAGCCCGGCCACCGGGTGTGGACCGGCAACATGTCCATGGTCCAGAATATGCGCACCGGATCGCCCCGGTTCGGTGCGGTCGAGAACGCGCTGGGTGAGTCCATGTTCTGCCAGGTCTGGCGCCGCTACAAGATTCCGACCTGGATCAGCAGCGCC
>JAAYZQ010000564.1 GCA_012514775.1 Anaerolineaceae bacterium | reverse complement strand
CGCGCCTGGACGTTGGGTACGCCGGGGGCGCTGCCCATGCCCAGCACGGCGCTGAGGCCGGCATCCCGGAAGTGATCGCCGAGCTGGAGCTGCTTGAGGGTGGTGTGAAACAGCCCGCCCAGGTCAGTATAATGGGTGCCTGCCTCCAGGCAGGCACCCATGATCTCGAGGTTGGTATAGTATACCGTGGCGTTGAGGCACGCGTCCACGCCGCGCAGGAGCCGCACCAGCGCCTCGTGGTCGCGGACATCCACCCGGGCCAGAGAAACCCTGGGGCTGTCGAGGTAGTCGGCCACCTGGCGGCCGCGTTCCTCGCTCAGGTCGGCAATGATCACCTCGTCCACACCCGGGCTGCAAGCCAGGTCTTGCACGGCGATGCAGCCCATCATACCGGCGCCACCAAGGACGGCGATTCTCATGGCAGTGCTCCTTTCCTGCGTGCTACTCCAGGAGGTCGGCGACCCAGCCGAGGCTTAGCTCCTCCAGCCGGGCGCGGGTGGGCACTCCTTCCTGGTCCCAGCCACACATGGCATAATACACATCCTTGGCCTTCTCCAGCTCGTCAAAATCGATGGCGATTCCGTCGCTGGCGCCGCCCACGCGGGGCTCGGCGAGCTTGGGCGGCAGGACGTCGTCCTTGCGGCCCAGGCCATGGCGCACGTTAAAGGCGCGCATCATGTTCAGGCGCCGCTCGCCGACCTTCATCATCTCCCACAGGCTCAGGTCCCAGCCGGTGACCGCCCGCGCCATGTCGACGAGCTGGTTGGGGGAGTAGAGGTGCCACGAGGGCCCCCACACGAACTGGCAGACGTTGATGCTGTCTAGCAGGCTGTAGAAATGCTCGGTGTACAGCGCGTACTTGATCTTTTCGGGCGTCAGGCTAAAGGGCTCCTGTGGCTCCAGCAGGCCCAGCGAAGCCATCCGTTCGGCATAGGACTCGTAGTCGCCCTCGTAGGCCGGGTCGTGCTCCGACGATTGGTGGTCGGCGCCGAAGGGGTTGACGGCATAGATGAGCCCCAGGCTGCGCTTGACCTCGGGCATGTGAGCGGGCAGGTCGTTGCCCTTGACGGCGACCACCAGCTCTTCCGCACCGCGGCCGATGCGCTGCGCGGCCTGCGCCGAGCCCTCGGCGAGCAGGTCGCCCAGGCCCTCGCGGTGGGCGATCTGTTCCGTCAGGCGGACCATGGCCTCGGCGCTGCCGAAAGCAAGGTCCAGCCCGCCGGTGTCGGCCAAGGTGAGCAGGCCCTGCTCGTAGCAGTCCATGGCAAAGGCCACCACGGCCCCGCAGGAGATGGTGTCCATGCCGTACATGTTGCAGACCTGGTTGGCATAGGCCACCGCCGCCAGGTCGTCGACGCAGCAGTAGGAGCCGAAGGTGGACAGGGTCTCGTACTCGGGGCCGCCGTAATGGGGCAGGACCTTGTGGCCCTGCCACTCGGTCTCGACCACGCGCTTGCAGCGGACGACGCAGGCGTAGCAGGTGTCGCGCTCTTTCAAGATCGTGTCCGACATCGCGTCGCCGGTGAGGGCTTCGTACCCGTCAAAGGAGCCGCTAACCCAGTTGCGGGTGGGCAGCGTGCCCGTCTCGTTCTGGAAGGCGAGGACGTCGGCGGTGCCGTTGACACCCATGGAGTAGACGTTCGAGCCTTCGAAATTCTGGGCGCCCCAGCGCGCCAGCTCGGTCAGGGCCTTGCGATCGGCGACCTGCAGGCGCTGGTGGCCACGCACGGCGACGGCCTTCAGGTTCTTGGAACCCATGACGGCGCCCATCCCCGTGCGGCCGTTGGCCCTGTTGCTCATGTTGATGATGCACGCAAAGCGCACCTGCTTCTCGCCCGCGGGGCCGATCTGCAGGACTTCTATCTTCTCGTCGCCCAGCTCCTGGCGGATGGCCGCCTCGGCCTCGCCCGTGACCTTGCCCCACAGGTGCGAGGCATCGCGCAGCTCGGCCTGTCCATCCTGCACCCACAGGTACACGGGCCGCGGCGACTTGCCGGTGAACACGTAAGCGTCAAAGCCGGCGCTCTTGGCCTCGGCCGGCCAGAAGCCCCCGGCCTGGGCGTCGCCAATGGCCCCGCCGAGGGGAGACTTGGCCGTGGCCGAGACGCGGCTCTGCCCCGAGATGGCGGCGCCCGTCGTTGCGCCCAGGCTGAGGACCAGCACGTTTTCCGGCCCCAGGGCATCGGCGCCGGGCGGGATGAGCTTGAGGGCATAGTGCATGCCGAGGGCGCTGCCGCCCAGGTATTGGCGATAGAACGTCTCGCCCGGCTCCTCCACGTCCATTCTGCCCGTCGTCAGGTCCACGTGCAGGATCCTGCCATTGAACCCGTGTGCCATAGTATGTCGCCTCCTTGCAAAAAGATGTGATGGATTTTTAGCCGCCCACGCCAAAGGGAAAGACGCGGACGCGGTCCCCGT
>JAAYZQ010000563.1 GCA_012514775.1 Anaerolineaceae bacterium | reverse complement strand
GCTCTACGCTTCGGCTGCCCGGGCGCCGTCGTGGCCGGGAGCCGGCTCAGGTCTGTGCCCGGGGGCGTCTCAGGCGCCGCCCGCTGCTCCTCGCGTCAGGTCTTGCACAAGTTGGGCACACGCTCCCAGTCGACGTGGTAGCGGATGGCCGCGCCTTCCCGCACTCTCCGTCGACATCTTGGCTCCTGATTAACTCATCTCTTTATAGGTTCGATTTGGTCCTTGGGCACAAAAGGGGAACGATCTGCTCCGCGGGCCGCAGCCGCGGCGCGACATGCAGGAGGCACGTGGCGATGCGAGACGCAATCGACATAACTGCTCTCTGACTTTCCTCTCACTGGCAGGGGATTATACCACGCTTGCCCCCAGATGACAACTTGACCGTGGTGACGTTTACCGCTGTTGCCAGCCGGCAGCTCCCTACAAGGCTGGCGGGGGATCGGCAGATCCCTACAAGGCTCGCGGGGGATCGGCAGATCCCCCGCATTAGGAATGTATAATAAAGGTGTGCAAATACTTGATAAAACCCGTGAGGGCGGGTATAATGGCCCTCGACTCAAGTAGAGGAGGAGTGTAGCCTACAATGTCTGGAACTAACGGAGATATGCCCGAAGCCGGCGCACCGCCCATCATCCGCGCCCGTGGCGTGGTCAAGACCTATAATACAGGCAAAGTCGTCGTTCCGGCCCTGCGGGGCCTGGACCTGGAGGTCCACCGCGGCGAGATGGTGGCCGTCATGGGCCCTTCGGGCTCGGGCAAGACCACCTTGCTGAACACCCTCTCGGGCCTGGACGAGATCGACGAGGGCGTCATCGAGATCGACGGCCGCGACCTGGCGCGCATGAGCGACCGCGTGCGCACCCAGTATCGCGCGGCCAACATGGGCTTTGTCTTCCAGTTCTACAACCTGCTGCCCGTGCTCTCGGCCGCCGAGAACGTGGAGATGCCCCTGCTGCTCGACGGACGCCGGGCCAACGCCCGCGAGGCGCGCCGCCGCGCCCTGGACTCCCTGGCCGCCGTGGGCCTGGCCGACCAGGCGCAGCAGCTTCCGGGCGAGCTGTCGGGCGGCCAGCGCCAGCGGGTGACCATCGCCCGCGCCCTGGTCAACAACCCGGCCATCGTCTGGGCCGACGAGCCTACCGGCGACCTGGACTCGCACACCGCCGGGGAGATCATGGACCTCATGCGCCGGCTCAACCGCGACAACGGCCAGACCTTTGTCATCGTCACCCACGACCCCAACATCGGCGCCCTGTGCGACCGCGTCATCACCATCCGCGACGGCCTGTGCGAGGACTGTAACCGCCAGCGCGTGGAGCTGGCCCCGGCCCTGCCGGCCAACTAGGAGGAACCCATGAACGAATTGTTCGGCATCCCGGCCGGCACGCTGCTGACTGCCCTCCTGGTCGTCACCGGCCTCATCCTGCTCGCCGTGGCCGCCATCGCCTGGCGCTTTCCCCTTTCCTTTCGCCTGGGGCTGCGTAACCTGCCCCGGCGCAAGGCCCAGACCGCCCTGGTCATCGGCGGCCTCGCCCTGTCGACGCTGATCATCACCAGCGCCCTGGGCATCGGCGACACCATCGACTATTCCACCCGCTCCGGCGTCTACG
>JAAYZQ010000562.1 GCA_012514775.1 Anaerolineaceae bacterium | reverse complement strand
GGTGCCGTCGGGATTGGTGACCGTCCGCGTTTCCATGACCGGCTGCATGTTGCGATCGGGCGGCCGCAGGTCCCTCATCTGCAGGACCCACTTGACGGCGTACGGCTCCACCACCGAAAAGTCGACCAGCTCGTCGTCCAGGTAGAACTCGACCCTGTCGATCTGCACGTTGTCGCGGACGTCCGCGGCCAGGTTGGCCCACTCGTCGGAGGCTTCCAGCTCGTACACCCGGCCGGGCCAGGGATAGCCGACGTAGGCCTCGGGCGGTGTATTGTCGACCGTGACATAACTCGTGGCGCGCCGGAAATTCTGGCTGTGGTCCACGACGGTCAACTGGAGGGTATAGAGCCCATCGTTCAGGCCCCGCACGTCCCAGAACTCCAGGACGTCGTTGTCCACCTGGTTATAGTGGTCGCCTCCGATCTGGCTCCAGGCCGAGGGGTTGAGCCCCTCGCCGAACTCTAGCCGGTAAAAGTTGAAATCGCCGGAGCGGGCGTTGCCGCGGATGGCCACGACGTCCCTGACGTGGCCGCCGAGGCTGGGATCGACGATCACGACTTCGCCGCCTTCGGGGCTGCAGCCATAGATCTCGTCGCGCTGGGTGGGCGGCTGGGGAATGCCCTTTTGCCGCACCCAGTTGGCCGCTTCGGGCGGATAGATCTCGTACACCCGCTCTTCCACCAGCTCGGGCGGCGTGCAGGCGGTCGCCAGCTTGCCCGTCTGGCGGTTCACGCGCTCGACGTGGTGGACGTTGCAGTATTCCGTGGGCTCGGTGCCCTCGATGAACAGGGCGTTGACCCGGTTGGGGCAGTGCTGGTTGGGCAGCAACCCCGACACGGCGCACACCGCCACCGTGGTGAGGCCGGGCGGCCGGGGAAAGTTGTCGATGACCTCGCCCAGGATTCGCTGAGCGTGACCCTCGTTATAGATGCGCTCCATGACGTTGTGCCAGATGGGCGCGGCGCCCCGGGAGCTGGACACCCCTTCCATGGGCGTGTTGTCGTTGTTTCCCACCCAGACGCCGGTCACGATCTGGGGCGTGTAGCCCACCGTCCAGACGTCCTTGTAGTCGGTGGTGGTGCCCGTCTTGGCTGCCGCCGGCCGGCTGAGGCGCAGTGCGCTGTTGCTGCCAAAGACCGCGGCGCGGGCGTTGTTGTCCGACAGGACGTGGGTGAGCAGGTAAGCCTCCTGGGGCGACAGCTCGCGGCCGTCGGCCAGGACGACGCTGCGCACTTCGGGCTGCTTGTACTCCTCCCGCACCTCGCCCTTGGCGTCCTCGACCCGCAGGATCGAGACGGGATCGAGCTGCCGGTAGCCGGTGCGCGCCAGCTTGGTGGGCTGGCCCATCATGGTGCCGCCGTTGGCAAAGACGCTGTAGGCATACACCATGTCCAGCAGCCACACCTCGCCGCCGCCCAGCGTCAGGCTCAGCCCGTAATAGTCCAGGTCCTGGTTGAGAGTGTTGATGCCCATGGCATGGGCGGTGCGGATGACGTTGCCGACGCCTACCATGTCCAATACCTTGACGGCCGGGATGTTGCGCGACTGGGCCAGGGCGGATCGGAAGCTGCGCGGGCCCAGGTATTCCCGGTCATAGTTCTCGGGGCAGTAGGGCGGGTTGGGGTAGTCGTCAAAGCAAGAGTGGACGTCCATGACCATGTCGGCGGCCGTGTGCCCCTGGTGGAAGGCGGTCACGTAGCTGAAGGGCTTGAACGACGAGCCCGGCTGCCGGGGCGCCACGGCCACGTTCACGTTGCCGTCGATCTCTTCGTTCCAGTAGTCGAGGCTGCCCACCATGGCCAGAATCTCGCCCGTCCGGGCCCGCATGACGACGGCGGCCGCGTTGTTGACGTCCTCACCCTGTTCCTTGAGCTTGGCCACCTGGGCACGCGCCTCTTCTTCGGCGATGCGCTGGATCTCCAGGTCGATGGTGGTATAGACCTTCAGGCCACCCTGGTAGAGCACCTCCGAGCCGTAGCGGTCCTCGAGCTGCTTGCGCACATAGACGGCAAAGTGGGGGGCCACCAGGTCGTAGCGCTTGAGCATGGAAGAGTGGATCTGCATCGGCTCGGCAAAGGCGGCCTCGGCCTCGGTGCGCGTGATATAGCCCTCGTCCCTCAGCCGCTCCAGCGCGATGCCCTGCCGCTTCTTGGCCTCGTCGGGGTTGTCGATGGGATTCATGGCCGGGTACTGGACGATGGGCGCCAGCATGGCACACTCGGCCAGGGTCAGATCCTGGGCGTGTTTGCCGAAATAGACCTGCGATGCGGCCTCGACGCCGATGGCCCAGTTGCCATAGTAGTTGGTGTTCAGGTACCACTCCAGGATCTGGCCCTTGGAGTACAGGCGCGAGATCTCCATGGCCAGGATGGCCTCCTTGATCTTGCGCGCGTACGAGACCTGGTAGCGTTCTTCCTCGGGGATCAGGATGTTTTTCACCAACTGCACGGTAATGGAGCTGCCGCCCTGGACGCCCTTGCCCTGCAAGTTGAGCAGAAACGCCCTGGTGATGCCCACCGGATCGATGCCGATGTTGGTGTAGAACGTCTTGTCCTCGAGGGCGATGGTCGCGTTGCGAAAGTCCTCGGGAATCTGTTCCAGGGGCAGCATGGTCCGGTCGCCGTGGCGAGGGTCGATGACCTCCATGAGGAGCACCTCGCCCGTCCGGTCATAGATCTTGGTCGTCTCGAACTTTTCCTGGCGGGTGACGATCTCGCCCGGATCTGGCAGGTCCTTGGCATAATAGCCATAGACGCCGGCCGCGGCGGCAATGCCTCCCACAACCGTGAGCACGAAGCCGGTGATCAACAGCACCACCAGGCCCCCTGCCATCTGGAGGAGCGTCTTGCTTGCGCCGCCCCTGGCCCGGTTGCGGCGATCGCGCCGCTGCCGGAGAAGCCAGGCTTTTTCCTGTGTGTTCATCCTCACACTCCGCTGCGCAGCTAGCGAGAAAGGGGCAGCCGGCCGCCAGGCGACCTCTCCCCCTTTCTCCACGGGCCCATGTTAGCATTTAATGGCCGGAAAGGCAAGCTCCGGCCCGGCCGGTACCAGACGGCAGGCCGGCGCCCGGCCCGCGGTTTCCCGGCGTTTTCGTTCCCGTCAGCGATCATCCTTTCCGCGTTACATGCGCCTGACTCGCCGCAGCATGCGCACGATCTCGCTGCGCCGCTCGTAGCTGGGGCCGGGCCGGCCCACCACCTCGTCGGGAGCATCCGCCTGCTCTTCCGGCTCTGGCTCCCGCTCGACGGCGTACCAGTGCACCAGCCCGCATTCGGGGCAGATCCAGGAGTGGGCCGCGACCTGGACCTCGCTGCCGGCGGGCTCGCCGGCCGGCGGCTGCACCAGGTCGATCTGGGGCAGGAACGGACCCACCAGATTGACGCCGCACGCCAGGCACCGCCTCCCTTCCGTCATGGGTTCCCCTCAGCCTTCGGGCGTCATCGGGATGTGGACGCCCTGCTCCCGGGCAAAGGCGATGGCCTCCGGGTAGCCGGCGTCTACGTGGCGCACGACGCCCATGCCCGGGTCGTAGGTCAGGACGCGCTTCAGCCGGCGGGCAGCGGCGGGCGTGCCGTCGGCGACGATGACCTGTCCGGCGTGGAGGCTGTAGCCGATGCCCACCCCGCCGCCGTGGTGAAAGCTGACCCACGTCGCGCCGCCCACCGCGTTCAGGGCAAAGTTCAGCAGGGGCCAGTCGGCGATGGCATCGGAGCCGTCGCGCATCCCCTCCGTCTCGCGGTTGGGGCTGGCGACAGAGCCACAGTCCAGGTGGTCGCGCCCGATGGCGATGGGGGCGCTGATGCGCCCGCTGGCCACGGCCTCGTTAAAGGCCAGGCCCGCCCGGTCGCGCTCGCCGTAGCCCAGCCAGCAGATGCGGCTGGGCAATCCCTGGAAGGCCACCCGCTCCTGGGCCATCTTGATCCAGCGCACCAGGTGGTGCTTCTCCGGAAAGAGGTCCATGATGATCTGGTCGGTCTCGTAGATGTCCTGGGGGTCGCCCGAGAGGGCCACCCAGCGGAAAGGCCCCTGTCCGGAGCAGAACAGCGGCCGGATGTAGGCCGGCACAAAGCCGGGGTAGACCCACTCGCCGTTCGGGTCGCCCCCCACCTTGGCCTCCCGGTAGCCCGCGTTAAAGGCCATCTGGCGCAGGTTGTTGCCATAGTCCAGCACCACGGAACCGCGCTTTTGCATCTCGACCATGGCCCGGCAGTGCCGGACCATGGCCTGCATGGACCGCGCCTGGTATTCCCGCGGGTCGCGCCGGCGCAGCTCTTCCGCTTCCTCCATGGTCATGCCGTTGGGCAGGTACATCAAGGGGTCGTGGGCGCAGGTCTGGTCGGTGACGATGTCGGGCGTCACGCCGCGGACCACCAGCTCGGGCAGGACGTCGGCCGCGTTGCCGATGAGCCCGATGCTCCGCGGCTCCTGCTTGCGGACCGACTCGTCCACGAGGCTCATGGCCTCTTCCAGGTCCTGCACCACCGTGT
>JAAYZQ010000005.1 GCA_012514775.1 Anaerolineaceae bacterium | reverse complement strand
TCCAGGGTGCCGTCGTGGTAGCCCACCTTGAACCCCGTGAACTTGAGTCCGTGGGCGGTCGAGATGACCACCACCCGCTCGTGGGGGCGGATCTCGCCCCGGGCCTGGAGCTTGAACAGGGCCGCCAGGGCCACGCCGGTCTGCGGGCAGGCGTACAGCCCCGCCCGGTCGGCCAGGCCGGCGGCGTTGGCCAGCTCGTCCTCGGTGGCCTGCTCCACAACGCCGTCAAAGGCGGCCAGGATCTTAGTCGCCCGCTCGTAGCTGACCGGCGCCCCGATCTGGATGGCGCTGGCCAGCGTCTTTTTGGCGTCCACGGGCCTGTACTCACGAAAGCCCTCCAGGTAGCCCAGGTAGAGGGGATTGGCGTTGGCCGCCTGGGCACACAGGATGCGCGGCAGCCGGTCGATGAGGCCCAGCGCGCGCATCATGAGTAGCCCCTTGCCCAGGGCGCTGACGTTGCCCAGGTTGCCGGCCGGGATGACCAGCCAATCGGGCACCTCCCAGTCGAACTGCTGGACGATCTCGATGCCCACCGTCTTCTGCCCCTCCATGCGCAGCGAGTTCATGGAGTTGGCCAGGTAGATGCTGCGGTCGGCCGTCAGCTCTTGCACGACGCGCATGCAGCCGTCGAAATCCGTGTCCAGGGCCAGGACCAGGGCGCCGTGGGCGATGGGCTGCACCAACTGGGCCGTCGACACCTTGCCCCGCGGCAAGAAGACGATGGCCGGGATGCCGGCCGCCGCGGCGTAGGCGGCCAGCGCCGCCGACGTGTCGCCCGTGGAGGCGCAGGCCACGGCCCGCACCGGCCGGCCGTCGGCCATCATCTGCCGCACGGCCGACACCAGGACGGTCATGCCCAGGTCCTTGAACGAGCCGGTGTGGCTGTTGCCCGACAGCTTGACCCACAGGTCGGGCAGGCCGATCTCCTGGCCCAGGCGCTCGGCCCAGAAGCAATTGGTGTGCCCCTCGTACATCGACACCACGTTCTCGTCGTCGAGCTGGGGGCACACCCACTCCTTCTTGCCCCACACGCCGCTGCCGTAGGGCCAGGCGTTGCTCCGCGTCCGCCCGTCAAAGAGGGCCTTCCACCCGGCGGCGCTGCGCTGCCCCAGGGCCGCCAGGTCGTGCTCCACGTCCAGGAGCCCGCCGCATCGCTCGCAGCGATAGACGACGTCATAGATCGAGTAGCGCTGCCCGCAGCCGCGGACGCACGCCAGCCAGCTATGGAATTCCACGGTTCACCTCCATACGGGGCGCGGCGCGCCGGGCGGCCGCCCCTCCGTTTCGCCGCCCCACGTGCAGGGCGGCCCGGCCGTCGTCGCCCGCGCCGTTGCCGCCGGGCCAGGGGGCGACCAGGGGCCCGCCGGCGTGGGTCTCCATGCGGTGGATGGCCCGGCCGCCCCGGGCCGCCAGGTCGGCGGGCGGGAACGAGGCCTCGTCGGGCTTGTCGGAGAGGGCAAAGATCAGCGCGCCCTGCGAGCGCCAGCGCAGCGCCGCCTCGCGCACCTCCTGGGTGACCAGGATCTCTTTGCCCACCATGTGCTCCAGGGGCCAGTCGTCCGGCAGAAAGCCAAAGCGCGCCGCCGTGGCGCGGTACTCGTTGGCCCGAAAGGCCTTGAACGGCGTCGGGTCGCCGGCCCGCACCCGGTCCAGCACCTCGCCGTGGACCTCGCGCAGCCCGCGGGGCAGGTAGCCCGCCTGCCCATCGACGGCTGCGATAAACTGCGCGAAGGAGGCAAGCCGGCCGGCGCGCACCTGGGCCACC
>JAAYZQ010000561.1 GCA_012514775.1 Anaerolineaceae bacterium | reverse complement strand
TGGATGGTCGCGGCCCTGGCCTCGATCTGCTTGCTGGCGTTTTGTGTCGTGCGCCTGTAGTGGTAGAATGGGGAGAACCGTGAAACCATCCCATGGTCGAGGGGTTACGTGGGACCAGGAGGCCGAACCAGCACGGTAAAGGCTCTCCCCAGGGGATTTTGAAAGGTTGCAGCCGGCGCAAATCCAAGGCGCTGCACGGTGCTCAGGGCCCGCTTGTTCCACGTGGCGACCGTGACGCGCAGGCTCCTCTGCCCTACCTGCGACTGGACGAACCGGAAGGCTTGCGCCAGAAAGTCGGCACCCCGCCCCTGCCCCGTCAGGTCCGGCCGCATTCCCGCCCCAACGTCGACGGCTGACTCGTCATACTCCCAGCCGGGCACCTGGCCGTCCGGACCGATGGAGCAAAAGCCCACCAGCTCGGACCCACGGTAGGCCCCAAAGTAGCCGTTGGCCGGATCGAGCATGTAGTCGATGGACGTCTCGCGATCCTCGGGCGGGATGTCATAGATGGCATATTCGCCCGGATACTGCCAGGACGCGATTTCCTCGGCGTCGTCCCGTGCAAGAACCCGAAACTCGTAAAAGTCGTCGCTCATTTTCACCTAGATTACACCCGCTTTCGTTGTCTATCAAAGAGAGAACCAGGCCCGGTTCATTTAAGCTGTGCCAGGAGGGTCCCGGCATCGACCAGGTCCGCCGTATCAAAGCCCTCCACGAACCAGGCATAGATGGGGGCCAGCAGCTCGCGGGCCTCGCCGCGCCTGCCCTGCGCCTGCCACAGCCGCGCCAGGTCCGCCGCCGCCCGCAGCTCCAGCCAGCGCGCCTGCTGCTCCCGCGCCAGCTCCAGGGCGCGCCGCAAGCAGGCCTCGGCCGCGGAAAGCGAGGCCGGCGCGTCCGCGGCTTGCGCCCGCAAGAACTGGCCGCGCATGCGCCACGCTTCCGCTTCCATCAAGCGCACGCCGGTGCGCTCGATCCAGGCCAGGGCCTCATCCATAATCTCGGCGGCCGCCGCAGGCCGCCCGGCCCGCACGAGCGCCTGGGCGCGCAGCATCAGTTGGCCCACGTGCCCCACGCCCGCGCCGGCGGCCTGCAAAGCGGCTCCCGCCTCGGCCATCCGGGCCTGGCTCCCGTGCCGGCCGGGCTGCCCGGCGCCGCCCCTGCCATGCACCAACAGCTCGGCCCAGGCGCCATAGAACAGGCCCGTGCCCTCCAGGGACCGCAGCACCTGGGCATGTGCCAGGGCCGCGGACGAATCTCGGCCCAGGAACCAGTGTACCATCCCCGCCATGAGGTGGGCAAAGGCGGTGCTCGACGGCTGCTCGAGGACCTCGGCCTGCGCCACAGCCCTTTGGAGGCAGTCGCGGGCCTGATCCGGGTAACCCAGCAGCCACAGCACGAAACCCAGCACGGCCCGCGCCGTCACGCCCGGCGCCACCAGGAACAGGTGGCCCTGGGCGTCTCCGGCTTGCGGGCGGCTGAGGGCCAGCGCTACTTCCAGCCGCTCGCGGGCGGCGACGAGCCGGCCCTTCAGCCACTCGCTGTGGCCCAGCACCCAGTGCGCCTGCAAGCAGGCACGCGCATCGCCGGCCTCGCCCATCCTCAGGAGCTGCTCGCCAACCCGCCTCCCCCTCTCGGGGTCGGCCGACCAGCCCGTCGCCAGCGCCAGCACGCTCAGCGCGTCGCGCCGCTGCGGCTCGTCCCGCAGGTCGGGATGCTGGACCAGGACGGAGAGGCGCTCCAGCGCGCGCGTCGCAGCGGGCGTCTGCCAACCGCTCCGCAGCGACACGGGCATGATCAGTGCCAGGTGCAGGCCCAGCTCCAGGCGCAGCCCCTCGGGTGACGGCGACAGGTCCTCCAGCAGCGCCAGCCCGCGCTCCAGGTGGGCGACGGCCTCGTCGTAGGCCACCAGCCGGATCGCCCACTGCCCGGCCGCCAGCCGCCAGCGGGCCGCTTCCAGGGGCATGGCCGCCGCCTCGTAGTGCCGCGCCAGCTCCGGTGCGAGGGCCTGGGCAGCCGCACCGGGCGGCACCTCGCCCGCTCCCGGGAGCCCCGCCCCTGCGGCCTGCCCGGCGGGCGAGGCATAGAGCGATTCCATGGCCCGCGCCGTCGCCTCGTGCAGCCCGGACCCCTCGACGGGGTCCAGGCTCCGGTACACGCTCCGCTGGACGAGGGCGTGACGGAAGCGGTAACGCGACAACCGCTGCCCATTCCACGCCAACCGCTCCAAGCTGACGGCCTCGACCAGGCGGTGTCGGATCCGCAGGGGGCCGCTCAGCCGCCGGGCCGTGGCTTCCTCGCTCCAGCCCAGGGCCCGCGCGGCCGCCTCGGCGGTGAACTGCTCGCCCTGGACGCTCGCAGCCCGCAACAGCGTCCGGTCCTCGTCCGGGAGGGCGGCCAGGTGCCCGGCAATAACCGCCTCCACCTGCGGGGGCCAGCGCTCCCAATCGGGCACGCCCGCTGCGATCCACCGCCCGGCCCCATCCTGCACCACCGTTCCATCGCGCTCAAAGCTGTTGAGCAGCTCGACGGTGAACAACGGGTTGCCACCGGTGTGGTCGTATAGTGCCTGCCGGAACGCCGCGCCCAGGCGGTTTGGCGCGCCGTCGACGTACGCCTCGACAAAGGCGCGACCATCCGCTCCGTCGAGGTCAACCACCACCTCCCCCCACTCGCGGACCAGCTCCCGGAGGATCTCTCCAACGCCTGGCACAGCCTGGGCACCTTCCGCATGGGCCACCGCCTCGGGACGGTAGGCGCCCAGGAGCAGGATGCGGCTGCCGGCCAGGCGGCGCCCGAGGTGAAAGAGCAGCGCCGCCGTGCCGCCATCGGCCCATTGCAGATCGTCGACGGCCAGGAGCAGGGGTCTATCCATGGAGACCACGTGCAGCACCTGGGTCACCTGGCCGAACAGGTCGGGCTGCAGCGCCCACCGCCCTCGCTCCCCGGACCCGCGGATCGAGGAGGACAGGTTGCTGGCAGCGGGGGACGCGCCGCCCGATCCGGGCGGCGTTCCCTCTCCGGCACGCCGCAGCGCCTCCCGTAGCCTTGCCTGCCACGCCTGTCCGCCCCTCCTCCCGGAGCCTGCCGTCGGACCGGGGGCCGGGAATGCCTCGGCCCGCCGCAGCAGCGGCTCGCCCGGCACAAAGCGGTCGATGAGGTCGGGGCCGTGTTCCACCAGCGCGGCACCCACGGCCGGCAGTGCCTCCCAGGCACGCCTCGCCTGCTCGGGCGAGAGCGTGCCGCCCGCCCGCTTGCCCTCCACGTCCCCGGCCAGGGTCTGGAGCATCTCGCGAAAGGGTAGGTGGGGGTCTCCTGCCCCGGCGTGGGCGTTGCACTTGCCCCGCAGGACGATGAGGTCGCCATGCGCCGCGGCGGCCCGGTGCGCGAATTCGTCCAGCAATGCCGTCTTGCCGCTGCCCGCCTCGCCCGCGATCAGGCCCACTCCGCCCTGGTCGGCCAGCGCCCCGTCGAGAAGGGCGCCCAGCCGTGCCAGCTCGCCCTCGCGCGCCACGAACCGGGTCCGGGACCGAGGCCGAAGGCCAACGGACCTGGGAGCCGGCCCTTCTGCCCTCGGAGCGTCGAGCACGCCCGGAGGGAGCGGCGGCCGCGGGAGCGCCCCGTTACGGATCTGATCGGCCAGGGCCTGTGTCTCATCTTCGGGCCCGCAGCCCAGCTCCCGCTCCAGCAGCCGGCTGCACGCCGCATAGTGCGCCAGGGCGGCAGAGCGCTCGCCGCCCAGCGCCAGCGCGGCCATCAACTGGCGGTGCGCCTGCTCGTGGTACGGTTCCAGCTCGAGCTGCCGCCGCGCCCAACGGGCCGCCTCGCCGGTCTCTCCCCGCTGTAGCTGGAG
>JAAYZQ010000560.1 GCA_012514775.1 Anaerolineaceae bacterium | reverse complement strand
GCAGGGCAGTGGCGGCGGCAGGAAGGACCGCCGGCAGGTAATAGAGCGTACGCCAGATGCCCTGGCCGCGGACTTTCTGGTTGAGCAACATGGCGGTGAAGAGGGCGCCGACCAAGCCGAGCGGCACATTGATCACAGAGAAGAGCAGCGTGAAACGCAATGACGGCCAGAAGTTGGGGTCTTCAGTGAACATGTACTTGTAGTTGGCCAGACCGGTGAACGTGGGCGCCTGGAGGACGTTGTAATCGGTCAGGCTGAGGTAGAGAGAGGCGATGTAGGGGCCCAGGTTCCAGATCAGGAAGCCCAGGAGCCATGGCAGGATCAAGGCAAAGCCCGCCGCCGTCTCTCGTTTCGCACCCAGCTTGCGCAGAAGCCAGTGAAGCGCGAACATGCTCAGAAGAATGGCTGCACCAACAAAGATGTAGTCAAGCAGGGTGGCTGTATACCATCGGATCATGGGATCGTACCCCCTTTCGTTTCATCCGGTTACACGGACGGCAGGGCCGTCCGTGTAACCCCCAAGCGGACCGGCACGGTTACTTGGGCAGGACAGCTTCGAGCTTGACCCGGGCAGCCTTGGTCAGGTCCTCGGTGGTGCCCTTCTTATGGAAGAGCGGGTCCTGGAACTGCTCCCAGAAGATGGTGTCCCATTCCTGATGCCTGGGCACGATGCGGAAGGCGCGCATGTCTGGCAGCGCTTGCAAGATCATCGCCGCCGAATCCTTCTTGTCAGGAACACTGGTGCCGATGATATCAGCCGTGGCCAGCGACTTGCGCGGCGCCACGATCTTCCAGTGATGGATACCCTCGGTCAGCGCCACCAGAGCCTGGTAGGCCTGATCGGGGTTTTTAGTTTTGGAGTTGATGACCGTCGAGGCCGTCCACGAGAAGGTGGCCCGGCTCTGCGGCCCCTTGGGGACGAGGGCGATCTTCATCAAGGCGTTCTTCGGATCCTTGCTGTGGGCGTAGTCGAGGTCATCGGTCGCACCGCCGAAGAACATGGCGATCTTGCCTGCCTTAGCCATCTCGCCGAAACCCTGCTCCTTGATCGTGGCCTCAGACGGAGCATACTTGTCGTTGTAGATGATGTCCGCGTAGAACTTAGCCCCCTGGATTGCCTCGGGGCTATCGAGGGGCGAGGTCTTGAGATCTTCCGAGATAACCTCGCCACCGGCTTGCCAGATGAACATGTGGATGGGCGGCCAGCCATTGAACCCGGTGCCGTAAACGCCCTTGTCCTTGTCGGTCAGCTTTTCGGCAGCCTCCAGGAATTTGGCCCAGTCCCAGGTGTCGTCAGGCTCGGCGATGCCCGCAGCCGCGAAGAGCTCGGGGTTGTAGAAGAGCACGACCGGTTGGGCGATCCAGGGCAGGCCAAAGGTCTTGCCCTGGTACTGAGCGGTAGACAGGACCGACGGGAAGTAGTCGTCCAGCTTAGCCGCGGGGTTGGTCGTGTCGGCCGTAAGCTGACCGGTAATGTCGAGCAGCGCACCCTTGTCAGCGTAGCCGGCGATGTACTCCTGCGAAAGCCAGAAGAGATCCGCAGCGGTGCCACCGGCCAGGGTGGTCTGGAGCTTTGTGTAGTAGTCGGCAGGGGCCGGCTC
>JAAYZQ010000559.1 GCA_012514775.1 Anaerolineaceae bacterium | reverse complement strand
TTCCTGGCCGTGGAGGCCGGCCGCCGGCTGGGCCTGCCCCTGGTCGCCCTGGACGTTCCGTCCGCCATCCTCCCGGTGCTGCCCTGCCTGGGCGTTGCCGCCCTCCTGGAGCGACACCTGGAACGGCAAGGTCCTGAGCGCAGCGAAAGTAGGGGCGCATGATCCAGGCAGTCGTGAAGGTCGGCGGCAGCCTCTGCCGGGGCGATGGCCTCCCGGCCCTCGGCCGGCGCCTGGCCGAGCTGGGCAGGCGCCATTCCCTCCTGGTGGTGCCGGGCGGCGGCCCCTTTGCCGACGCCGTCCGCGACCAGGACCGGAGGTTCCGCCTGGGCGACAGCACCGCCCACTGGATGGCCATCCTGGGCATGGACCAGTACGGCTGGCTGCTGGCCGACCAGGTTCCGGGGGGCGAGCCGGTGCGCAGCCTGGCCGCGGCGCGCGACGTGGCGGGGGCCGGCCGCGTGCCCATTTTGCTCCCCTGGGCGCTGCTGTACGCCGCCGATCCGTTGCCCCACACGTGGGACGTCACGTCCGATTCCATCGCGGCCTGGGTCGCCGGGCGGGCCCGGGCGCCGCTCCTGGCCCTCCTCAAGGACGTCGACGGTGTGCTCGACGGCACGCCGGCGGCGGGCGGTGCCCGCTTGCGAGGGAGCGTCCCGGCGTCCGAGCTGGGGAGGTTTGGGGTCGTGGACGGGCACCTGCCCGGCCTTGTGGCCCGCTACAGCCTGGAGCTGTGGCTGGTCAACGGCCGGCACCCGGAGCGATTGGTGGAGCTGTTGTCCACGGGTGCGACCACGGGAACCCGGGTTGCCGCCGGTCAGGGCGTGGCGAGGAGCGACTTCAGTTGACGTACCTTGCTGGCATCGATCCGGCCGTGCACCCGGTCGCCCCGGCACGCGGCGGTGCGGAAGCCGATAATTTCGGGGCCAATGGTCCGGACCCGCGGAACGTCGGCGGCGGTCAGGGAGCCGGCCAGGGCGGAGAGCAGATGGAGCCGGCGGCACTCCTCGACGAACCGGGCCAGCTGGCCGTCGTCCAGGTGCGTAAAGAGGTTGTCCCCCGCCTTGACGGCGGTGTCCAGGAGACAGCCGCGGGCGCCAGCCTCGGCGGCCACCCCGGGCAGGTCCAGGGGCGGAAACGCGCCCACGCGGTGGGCGTCGGCATAGGCAGCGGCAATGACCCACGTTCGGGGCGAGAACTCGGCCACGGCCCGGCAGACGCCCCGCAGCAGGAACAGAGCCTCGTCCTCCGTACGCGGCCCCATCAGGCCCACCTTGACGTACTCGAGCCCGCAGGTTGCGGCGCCCAACGCCGCCAGGGCCACGCTGCCCGGCAGGTTGGGCGCGTCGCCCAGGGCAGCGCTCACCGGCACCCCCTGGGGGGTGGCCGCTCGTACTCGGCGCAGGACCCAGGGGAAACTGGCCCCCAGGGCCCCTTCGGCCGGGTTCTTGACGTCGATAATGTCGGCGCCCCCTTCCAGGGCCGCCGCTACTTCGTCCTCTGTCGTCACGCTGATAAGCAGTTGCATGGTCGTCGTTCATCCTCGAACCGGGTGTCCCCGGAGTTAACCACACTTTGGCCCTTTGCGCAACTGCGCGCGGCGGCCGGGCAGGAGTGTCGATGGGTTTGCGGCCCGGGGCCGGCCGGCGGTATAATGGGAAGGTTATGGTGATGCAACGAGTCGTCGAGGGATTTGCCGTCGAGACCATCGACGGCTGGATTTTCACCGTGAAGGGCAGTCTCCATCCCCCCGATCGATGGATTGCCTATTTGCGCTACCTGCCCGATCCCCTGGGGGACCGGCAGCGGGAGGGACTGGCCTATCGCCGGGTCTATCGCTTCGAGGATCAGGTGGACCTGTTGCGGGCGCGGCACCCCGAGTACCTGTGCAACGATCCGATCCTCGGCATCGAGGCGCAGAGCGTGCCCCGCGCCAGCGTGGCGGCCGTCCACGACCCCTGCGCTTTCCTGGCCCGCCTCCGCCGGTCGGGGCCGGCCGATCCCGTGGAAGAGGATGCCCTGGGCCTGGCCGGGGGGTTGCAAGAGGCAGCGGGCGTGCCGTGGTCCGGCCTGGGGGTCTCGGGCTCGGTGATGCTCGGCACGCACCGGCCGGATTCGGACCTCGATCTGCTGGTCTATGGCGAGGAGGCCGGCCGGGCGGTCCACCGCGCCGTCGCCGGGCTGTTTCGCCAGGCGGGTGGCCCCATCCGCCCGCTGGACGAGAAAGAGCTTCGAGGGCTGCACGCGGCCCACAGCCCGGATACCCCCCTCACGTTTCACGATTTCGCCCGCCTCCAGCGCCGCAAGGTCAACGAGGGCCGCTATCGCGGCCGCTCCTTCTTCCTGCGGTTTGTCAAGCATCCCGGCGAGTTGGACGAGACGTACGGCGATCGGCGCTACCAGCCCGTGGGCCAGGCCACGGTCAGGGCCACCGTCGCCGGCGATGGCGATGCCATCTGGACGCCGTGCCGCTATGCGCTGCGCCAGGTCACCGTCCTGGACGGGGTCATGGTCGATGACCTGCAAGAGATCGTCTCCTTCCGCGGCCGGTTCAGCGACCAGGCGCGGGCCGGAGAGATCGTCGAGGCGCGCGGCAGCGTGGAGAGGGTCGCCTGCGAGACGGGCAAGGGCCACCATCGCCTGGTCGTCGGCGGGCAGGCCGGCGATTGGCTCCTGGCCCGGCCCTGAGGCTGCATTCCGGGGCCATCGTGTGCCGCCGGATACTTCTAGAGAGGTGAGGTCGTTCATGAGGATAGCATACCTGGACTGTTTCGCCGGCATCAGCGGCAACATGGTCCTGGGGGCGTTGCTGGACGCCGGCCTGTCGCTGGAGCGACTGGAGGCGGAGCTGGCCAGGCTGGGCCTGGATGGTTACCGCATCGTCGCCGGCGAGGTGCGGCGCAAGGGGCTGCGGGGCATCCACGTCGAGGTCGAGACCGAGGAGCAGGGCGTGGCGCGCCACCTGCACGACATCGAGGAGATTATCAAGGGCAGCGGGCTGCCCGCTCCCGTCCAGGCCCGCAGCCTGTCCATCTTTCGCCGGCTGGCCCAGGCGGAGGCCAGGGTCCACGGCATGCCCGTCGACCACGTCCACTTTCACGAGGTGGGGGCGCTGGACGCCATCGTCGACGTCGTAGGGGCGGTGACGGGCTTCTGGCTGCTGGGCGTGGAGCGGGCCTATGCCTCCCACGTCCACGTCGGCCGCGGCACCATCACCTGCGCCCACGGCGTCATCCCGGTGCCGGCGCCGGCCACCGCGGAGCTGCTGAAGGGCGTTCCCATCTATGGCCGCGACGTGGAAGCCGAGCTGGTGACGCCCACGGGCGCCGCCATCCTCGCGTCGCTGGCTGCCGGCTTTGGCCCCGGCCCGGCCATGCGCGTCGATCAGATCGGCTACGGGGCGGGCACCCGGGAGCTGACCCTTCCCAACCTGCTGCGCATCTCTATCGGGGAGACCCTCGGCGGGGCGGAGGACGGGGAAGAAGCGGCGGAGGCCGGGCACGGGGGCCACGGCCATCACGACCATCATGGCCACGAGCACGGCGGCCACGACCACGGCGGCCACGACCACGGCGAACACGGCCATGCGGCGCACGAACATGGCGGCCACGATCACGTGGGGCACGATCACGCGGGGCACGAGCACGGCGGCCACGGCCACCAGGAGGACACCGCGGGTGCGGATCCTGGGGAGGACGACCCCTGTGCCGGGGAGGCGGCCCAGGGTCCGGCGGCCGGCGAAAAGCCCAAGGATCGGGATTTTCTGCAGACCCGGGAAGGCATGCTCTTTTGCGTGACCGGCTACCTGCACCCGCCCGACCGCCACACGGCCTACCTGAAATACACGCCCGATCCGGGGGGCAAGTGGCGTGACGGAGAGAGGGCCTACCGCCGCGAGCTGGCGCACTACCACGTCTCCACCGTCGCCGGCACGCTGCGCTACCTGGAAGCCAACTATCCGCACTATGTCTCCGATTGCCCCGTGCGCGACATTCGCTTTTCCATGGTGCCGCGCGACTGCGTGGCCCGCTACTTCCGGCCGCGGGAGCGCCTGCAAGAGATCCTGGCCGGCCCCCGGGATGCGCTGGAGGAGGAGACGTGCGCCCTGGTGGACTATATTGCGGGCCTGGCCGGGCTGTCCGCCCACGACATGGGGGTGACCGGCTCGCTCCTGACCGCGACCCACAACCCGGACTTTTCCGACATCGACCTCCTGGTCTATGGCCGGGCCGAGGCTGCCCTGCTCCGCGACCGGCTGGGGCCGGAGGGGACGGACGAGTTTCGCCGTCCGTCGGCTGAGGAGCGCGCGGGGTGGTGCGCGCGGGTGGCCGAGCATCATCCCCTGTCCGTTGACGAGGCGGCCTACCTGGCCCGCCGCCGCTGGAACTATGGCTACTTTGGCCCCCGCTACGTCTCTATCCACGCCATCCGGCGCGACGAGGAGATAGACGAGGAGTACGGCCAGCGGACGTACCGGGCCCGGGGACTCGCCCGCCTGCGGGCCGTGCTCGCGGACGTTTCCGAAGCCCTGTTCCTGCCGGCCATCTATCGCGTGGAGGGCGTGGAGGTCCTGGAGGGCGACGCGGAAGCCGCCGGCGTGCGCGCCATCGTCTCCCACGAGGGGCTCTACTGCGACGTCGCCGAGCCTGGCGCCACGGTGGAGGCGTACGGCAAGCTGGAGGCGGTGAACGGGCGCGTCGACCACCTGGTGGTGGGCGCCATGGAGGGGGCCGGCGGTTACATCAAGCCGCCCCTGGGGACCGGAGGCTAGCATGGCGTGTGTCGCCTGGGGCATCACCGGGGCCGGCCACTTCCTGGCGGGCTGTGCCGAGGTCGTCGCCGGCCTGCCCGACGTGCACCTGTTCCTGTCCAGGGCGGCCGAGGAGGTGGTGCGCATGTACGGCCTGGAGGCGCGCCTGGCCGGGGGCGCCCGGCGCCTCTACCGCGAAAGCCGGACCGGGGCAAGCGCCCCCCACGTCGCCCGCTTTTTCCGGGGCGAATACAACTGCCTCGTCGTGGCCCCGGCGACGGGCAACAGCACCGCCAAGTTTGTCCACGGCATCGCCGACAGCCTCATCACCAACCTCTTTGCCCAGGCAGGCAAGTCCCGCGTGCCGGTCATCGTCCTGCCCACCGACGTGGCGCCCGAGATGGAATCGCCCGGCCCGGGCGGCGAGTTGGTCAAGGTCTTTCCCCGGCCGGTGGACCTGGAAATGGTCGCCCGCCTGTGCTCCTTCCCGGGAGTCACCGTCGTCTCCAGCCTCGACGAGCTGAGGGGCGCCCTGGAGGCGCTGGCATGACCGGCCCCCAGCCCCGCCGCGTGTTGTTTGTCACCGGCCACCTGGCGGCCGGGCCCCTGCGGGACCTCCTGGACCGCATGGAGCGCGATTTCGACTATGCTGTCGCCGAGCTGCCCATCACCGTGGCCGCGTTCCTGTCTGTGGAGTGGATCGTTCCCAGGCTGTCCTACGAGGGCGACGTCGACCTGATCCTGGTGCCCGGTTGGTGCCAGGGCGACCTGGCCGACCTGGAGGCCCGGACGGGCGCCCGGGTTGAGCGGGGCCCCAAGGACCTGCTGGATATCCCCCGTTGGTTCGGGGTCGAGGGCCAGGCGGTGGATCTGTCCGCCTACGAATGCCAGATCCTGGCCGAGATTGCCGATGCGCCCCTGTGGCCCATGGAGCAGTTGTTGGCCCAGGCCGAGTACTACCGCCAGAGCGGCGCCGACGTCCTGGACCTGGGCTGGCTGGCCGGGGGTGACTTTCCGCACATTGTGGAGGTGCTGCAAGAGCTCAAGGCCCGCGGCTTTCGCGTCAGCCTCGACACCTTCCACCGCGAGGACGTTTTGCGGGCGAACCGGGCCGGCTTTGACTATCTCCTGAGCGTCAACGGCTCGAACCTGGAGATCGCGCGGGAGGTGAACTGCCGCAGGGTCGTCGTCATACCCGATTTTGGCCAGGGCCTGGAGAGCCTGGAGCGCAACGTCGAGCGCCTCGAGT
>JAAYZQ010000558.1 GCA_012514775.1 Anaerolineaceae bacterium | reverse complement strand
GGCCGCCGGCCGTGCTGGCCCTGATCCTGGTTGGCGTGCACGCGCTCCTGCGCCAGCGGGGGACCGAGACCGAGCAACTGCTCCTGCCCATCACCGGCCTGCTGCTGGCCCTGGGCCTGACCATGATCTGGCGGCTGCGCGGCGACGACGGCGTCTGGCAGCAGGTCGTCCGCGGCCTCGTGCCCGGCGCGGTCCTTGCCGGCGTCGTCATCGCCCGGCCGGCCCTCATCGAGCGCGTGCGCCGGGAGTGGCCCCTGGTGGTCAGCCTGGGGGGGCTGGCCCTGCTGATGCTGACCGCATTTTTCGGCGTCGTGGACGAGTCGGGCGCCCGGCTGGCTCTGCGCATCGGCCCGCTGGCGGTGCAGACCTCGGAGATCATCAAGCTGTCGCTCATCGTCTTCCTGGCGTGGTACATCGAGAGCGAGTGGGAGGAGGCCGAGGCGCGGGCCATCGACCTGGGCTGGATCAAGCTGCCCGCCCTGCGCTATTTCGTGCCCGGCGTTCTCTTTGTCGTGCTCGCCATCCTGGCCCTGGTCAAGATGGCTGACCTGGGCGCCATCCTCATCCTGGGCAGCCTCTTTGTGGCCATGCTCTACGCCGGCTTTCAGCCGCGCATCCTGGCGCCCATCGCCACCATTGGCCTGCTGCTGTCGGTGGCCGCCGGCCTGTTCCTGGCCCTCGTGTGGGAGGTGCCCGACGTGGTGCAACTGCGGGTGGCCGCCTTTCGCGATCCCTGGAGCCAGGAGCCCCTCCTGGTGAACGGCCAGCCGACGGGGTTGACCATCGCCGAGGGGCCCGGCTACCAGATCCAGCAGTCGGTGTATGCCACCGTCGCCGGCGGGCTGAGCGGCACGGGCCTGGGCTTTGGCTCGCCCCGGAACATCCCCCTGGCCCACTCGGAGTTCATCCTGGCGGCCATCGTCGAGGAGCTGGGCATCATCACCGGGCTGGCCGTCCTGGCGCTGTTCGTCGTCCTTTGCTGGCGCATCCTGCGCCTGGGCATTATGCTGCCCGAGGCGCAGATGTTCGAGCGACTGCTGCTGGTGGGCATCGCCATCCACTTTTTCACCCAGGTCTTTGTCATGGGCGCCGGCACCTTTAACCTGCTGCCCCTGACGGGCATCACCGTGCCGTTCATGAGCCAGGGCGGCGTGGCGCTGATGGTCAACCTGCTGGAGGTGGGCCTGGCCCTGGCCCTGGCGCAGCGCCTGCAACCCGTGGAGCAGGCGCCGTGACCCTCGCCCGCCGCATCTGGCACCTGGCCTTTGTCGTCGCCGTGGGGCTCAGCCTGGTCTCGTTCCGCATGGCCTATTGGCCGCTCCTGCGCAGCCGCGACCGGCATCCGGTGGCCCCCGACGTGCAGGCCTACGCCGAGGCCGGCTCCAACCTGGAGGGCGGCGCGCAGCCGCGGGAGCTGCCGGCCCCCGTCGTGCAGCGCACGGTGCAAAAGCTGGCCAGCGTCACCCGGGGCACGATCTATGACCGCGAGGGGCGCCCCCTGGCCCACGACCGGCCCGAGGACCGGATCCGCGTCTACGCCGAGCCCTCCCTGGCCCACGTCGTCGGCTACGTGTCGGGCCTGCGCCTGGGGGTGGCAGGCATCGAGGCCACCCACAACCGCACCCTCCTGGGGCTGGACCGGCCCGACAGCCAGCTCATGGAGGCCATGCACCGGCCCATCGTCGGCAGCGACGTCTACCTGACCATCGACCTGGAGCTGCAGCAGGTGGCCGCCCGGGCCCTTGACGGCCGCGCGGGGGCGGTGGTGGCCCTCGACGGGCACAGCGGCGCGGTCCTGGCCATGGTCAGCGCGCCGGGTTTCGATCCCAACCGCGTCCTCGAGGATGGGTACGCGGCCGGGCTGCTGGCCCAGGGCGAGAACGCCTTCCTCAACCGGGCCACGCAGGGCCTGTACGTGCCCGGCTCCACGTGGAAGACCGTCACCCTCATCGCCGCCCTGGACAGCGGCCAGGTGTCGCCCGCCACCGTCTTTGACTTTGGCGAGCCCCGCACCAACGCCCAGGGCAGGCGCTACTACGTCTACGAGGTGGACGGCTTTGTCGTCGAGGACCCCAACCACGAGGAGCGGACGCTCAACCTGCAGGGGGCCTTCGTGCGGTCGGCCAACGCCGCCTTTGCCCGCATGGCCGACGAGATGGACGCGGCCACCTATATTCGCTACGCCCAGGCCCTGGGCATTGGCCGCGACGAGCCCCCGCCCATCGAGATCGCCGCCGCCGCGTCGCGGCTGGCCGGCGACCTGGCGTCGCTGGAGACGAACAACGTGCTGCAGGCCTCCACGGGCTTTGGGCAGGGCGAGCTCCTGGTCTCGCCCCTGAGCATGGCACTGGTGGCGGCAAGCGTGGTCAATGCCGGCCACGTGCCCGAGCCGCACCTGGTGCAGGCCGTCCGGTCTCCTTCGGGGGTGCCGCTGCAGGTGGACGTGCGGCGCAACTGGATCCGGAACGCCATGCGGCCCGCCACGGCGCGCACCGTGCACGACATGATGGTCGCCGTCGTCGACAGCGGGCAGGCCAGGGATGCCTCGGTGCCGGGGGCCACGGTGGGCGGCAAGACGGGCACGGCGCAGTTGGGGGGCAGCCTGTCGCCCCACGCCTGGTTCATCGGTTTCGTAGAGACAGAGGACCGCGTGGTGGCCATCGCCGTCATCGTGGAGCAGGGGGGCAGCGGCGGCACGGTGGCGGCGCCCATCTTTGGCCAGGTGGCCCGGGCGGCCGTCGAGCGGTTGGGAGGGCGTTAGATGCGGGACGATCTCATCGGGCAGCAACTGGACGAGTACCGCCTGTTGGCCCTCCTGGGCAGGGGCGGCATGGCCCGCGTCTACCTGGGGCTCGACGTGGGGCTGAAGCGCTACGTTTCGATCAAGGTCATCGACCCGCCCTTCCGCAGCGATCCGGGCTACGTGCAGCGCTTCGAGCGGGAGGCCCAGGCGGTGGCCCGCCTGGAACATCCCCGCATCGTGCGCCTCTACCGCTACGGCCAGGCCGGCGACATGCTCTACATGGCCATGCAATACGTGGAGGGCGCCGACCTGGAGTCGCTCCTGTCCACCTACCGCCAGAACGATCAGTTCATCCTGCCCACCGAGGCGCAGCGCATCGTCGGCGAGGTGTGCCAGGCCCTGGACTATGCCCACGCCCGGGGTGTGGTCCACCGCGACGTCAAGCCGGGCAACATCCTGGTCGACAGCCAGGGCCACGCCTACCTGACCGACTTTGGCCTGGCGCTCTTTGCCGAGCCGCCGGAGGGAGAGGAGCACTTTGGCACGCCCCAGTACATGGCCCCCGAGCAGATCCTCTCGCCTGCCGGCGCCCTGCCCGAGAGCGACCTGTATGCCCTGGGCATCGTCCTGTACGAGATGTTCACGGGGCAACTGCCCTTTGACGGGGAGACGATGCAGGTGGCTGCCAGCCAGGTACACGACGCGCCCCGGGCGCCGCGCCGCATCCGCCCGGACATCAACCCTGCCCTGGAGGCCCTCATCCTCAAGGCCCTGGCCAAGGATCCCCGCGACCGCTACCAGTCGGGCGCGGAGCTGGCGCGGGCCCTGGACCGCGCGCTCCAGACCGAGCCCGCGACCCCCGTGACCCCGGCCTATTTGACGATGGGGGAACGGGTGACGGCCGAGCTGCAGAGGCAGCCTGCCCCACCGGCGCCGGCGACCGGCCGACGACGCGCGCCGGCGCCGCCGGTCTCGGAGGCTCCCGTGCGGCGGTCGCTGCGCGTGCCCGCGCCCGCGCCCCTGCCCGCGCCGCGCCGGCGGCGCGGTGGTCGCTGCCTGGTCGTCCTGATCCTGTTGCTGTTGGCGGCGCTCCTGGCGGCCGCAGGCTTCCTCCTGGCGTGGTCCGGCGACCTGCGCCTTCCGAATTGGCTGCCCACCATCTGGGGCGGCGTGGGACAGGCCACGGACGTGGCGGCCGGGCCGACGGCCACCGAACCGCTGCCCCTGGCGACCTTTACCGTGGAGCCAAGCCCTGCTCCGACGGAGGCTCCCACGCAGACACCCGAGCCCACGCCGACGGAGGCTCCCACGGCGACCCTCGAGCCGCCGTCTCCAACCCCGCCCCAGGCGCGCTGGGAGGTCGAGATCGTCGTCAACGACGACAGATTCTTGTTCCTCATCAACCGCCGCGGGGCGCCCCTGCCCCTGGCCAGCGTGCGCCTGATCGGCGCCGAGGGACGGACCATCGACGGCGTCGAGTGGGGCGTCGACAGCCTGGCCGAGGGTCAGTGCGTCCTGGCCATCAAGGCGTCGAGTGATTCGGCCATAGAGCAGTTGCCTGCTTGCGAGCTCCTGGGCCAGGGCCTGCGCTACCGTCCGAACCAGGTCGTCTGGTCGTCCGAGTTCGCCGTGGTTTTCGAGGGGCAGCACCTCACCACCTGCGACAGAACAGGCTGCCGGTTCGAAATCTTCTAGAAGCAGCTTCTTGCCTTCGCCCCTCCCCTGGCAGGGGAGGACCCAACGGGCCGGATCGGGTCGGGGGAGGGGTCAGATTTTTAAAACCCGATTCTTGCCTTTCGCTGCGTTCTCTGTTATACTTGCGCCGGGTGAAGGCAACTGCAAGGTTGCAGACCGGGTCACCGCCTGACCGCATCGCCCGGCCGGGCCCAGCACCGCCAACTCGGCCAACTCTACCAACGAAGAAGCGACAAAGACAATATCCAGCCAAACCATCCCCACCGCATGGTGGGACGGCTTTGTGTTATCATAAGGCCGGGAAGAGCGACCGGGAAGCTCGTTCTCGGCGGTTGCCTTGTAGCGCGGCTGGAACGCGACGACCCATCGGAGGAAAAAGATCGCACATGGCGTGGAAAGTAGACCGGGAGAACTCGAGGATCGCGTTTGCCGTCAAGCATCTGCGCCTGACCACGGTGCGAGGCCGTTTCCTTCGTTTTGCCGGCTTTGTTCACATCGACGAGGAAAACCCCCAGAAGTCCCTGGTCGAGGGTACCGTGGACGCGGCCAGCGTCAAGACCGGCATCGGACCCCGCGACCAGAGCCTCAGGGCGCCGGGGTTTTTCAACGTGGGGCGTTTTCCAAAGATGACCTTCCGCAGTACCCGCATTGGCCCCTTCGAGGGCAACCGGTTTCCCGTCTATGGCGAGCTGACCATCCGCGACGTCACGCGGGAGGAGCGGTTCGACGTGGTGGACAAGGGCGAGCTGCCGGCCGAGGGCGGGCAGCGCCGCTGGGCCTTTGAGGCGCGGATCACGCTGAACCGCAAGGACTATGGCCTGAAGTGGAACCCCCTCCTGGAGGCGGGGGGTCTGCTGGTGGGCGACGAGGTGGAGGGCCTGGCCGAAATCCAGGTCGTCCAGGAATAGCGACCCGGCCCCCCAGCCCGGCACGGGCAGGTGAGGGGGCCGAACGTGCAGTCTCGAACAAACGGAGTTGCAATGTCAGGCAAGGGAAAGACTCGACTAGTTGGCCTGGGGAAGGTGCTGACCATCGTCGTGCCCCTGGTTCTGCTGATCCCCCTCGCCCTCCTGCTCCAGGGCGAGGTGACGGCGCAGAATCAGTTCCGAGAGATGATCGAGTTCAACCACTCGCGGCACGTTGACGCCGGGGTGCAATGCCTCTTCTGCCACCCCGGCGCGATGAACGGGCAGGTCGCCGGCATCCCCTCGGTTCAGAAGTGCATGGGCTGCCACCAGAGCATCCAGGTGACCACCGAGGCGGGCCAGGGCCGCGTGGACACGCTGGTGCGCTACTGGGAAGCCGGCCAGCCCCTCCTGTGGCCCAGCATCGTGGACCTGCCCGATTTTGTCTACTTTGCCCACCGGCCCCACATTGCCGCGGGCAAGAGCTGCGAAGAGTGCCACGGCGACGTCAGCCAGATGGTCATGGCCCGCGAGGTCAAACGCATCAACATGGGCTTTTGCCTGAACAACTGCCATCGCCACCAGGACCCGGCCAGGCGCGAGCGCCTGATGGCGTGTGCCACCTGCCATCAATAGGCCAGGAGGAGCGAGAGACGAACCATGCCAAAACGATTGAGCCGTCGACAATTCCTCCAGGTTGGGGCGCTGACCACGGCTGCGTGGGCCGTCAGCGGCTGCACCGTCAACCTTCAGCAGCGGGAATACCTGGAGTCGTACGTCCAGCCGCCGGAGGAGGGCTTGCCGGGCCAGAGCCTGTGGTACGCCACCACCTGCCGCGGGTGCCAGGCCGGATGTGGCATCATCGTCCGCGTCAGCGAGGGGCGGGCGCGTAAAATCGAGGGCAACCCGCAGCACCCCGTCAACCGCGGCAAGCTGTGCGCCCGCGGGCAGGCCATCCTGCAAGAGCTGTACGATCCCGACCGCCTGCCGGGCGCGGTCCGCCAGGTGGAGCGGGGCAGCCAGCAGTTCGAGCCCGTCTACTGGGAGATTGCCATCCCGGAGCTCGTCGCCCAGTTGCGCGACACCGATCCCGGGGGCATCGCCTTCCTGGGCGGCAGTGTGTCGACCCACCTGTGGAACGTGGTCAACCGTTTCAGCCAGGCGTTGAGCACCCGGCCGCCCGTGATCTATGGCCTGGGGCAGAGCCTGTCGGGCGAGGCGGCCCTGGCGTCGAGCAGCGACGAATTGTTCGGCGCGCCCGACGTGCCCTACTACGACGTCGCCAACGCCGAGATCGTCTACTCCTTCGGGGCCAACTTCCTGGAGACCTGGGTCTCGCCGGTGCTGTACAGCCGGGCCTACGGCGAAAAGCGCCGGGGCGACCTGGGCCAGCGGGGGCTGTTGGCCCAGTTCGAGTCGCGCCTGTCCAGCACCGCCACCTCGGCCGACGAGTGGATTCCCATCCGGCCCGGGACGGAGGGCCTGGCGGCCCTTGGCCTGGGCAGGCTCCTCGTCGACGGGGGGCTCATGGACGCCGGTGCCGAGTTCGCGTCGCTGTACGACGGCGTGAACATGAACGAGGTGGTCGAGGTCACGGGGGTGTCCATCGAGAGGCTGCAGCGCCTGGCGCGCATCTTTGCCAGCGTGCCCAACGTCCTGGCCATCCCGGGCAGCACCATCGCCGCCCGCGAGGGAGGAGCGGGGGCCATGACCGCCGTACAATCGCTGAACCTCCTGGCGGGGCGCCTGGGCCAGCCGGGCGGCGTATACCTGCCGCCCCTGCCGCCGGGCGACGATTTTGCACCCGCCCCCCTGTCCGCCTACGCCGACGTGGAGGCCCTCATCGCCGACATGGCCGCCGGGCGGGTGCAGGTCCTCATGGTGCACGGCACGAACCCCGCCTTCGAGCTGCCGGCCAGCAGCGGCTTTGTCGAGGCGCTGCAGAACGTGCGCCTGGTCGTCTCCTTCAGCCCGACCGTGGACGAGACGGCCGCCCTGGCGGACCTCATCCTGCCCGACCACACGACGCTCGAAGCCTGGGGCTACCACGTGCCCGTCGTGGCCGACCGGACGGTGGTCAGCAGCCAGCAGCCCATCATCCGCCCCCGGCACCAGACGCGGGCCACCGCCGACGTTTTCCTGGCCGTGGCGGCCGAGCTGGGGGGCGAGCTGGGCCAGGCGCTGCCGTGGGCCAACGAGGTCGAGCTGCTGACCGAGACCCTGGCGCCGTTTGGGGAGGGCGCTGCCACGCCCCAGGCCTTCTGGGCCGACTGGCGGCGCCGGGGCGGCTATTGGACCGATGCCCCCGAGCTGCGCGCGCCGGAGCTGGCCGGCGCCCCGGCCGGCCCCCTGGCGGTCAGCCTGCCGGCGGCCGCCGGGCAAGAGTTTCCCTTTGACCTGCACCTCTATCCCTCGGTCCTCCTCTTTGACGGCCGCGGGGCCAACAAGCCGTGGCTGCAAGAGACCCCCGACCCCATGACGACGCTCATGTGGCAGACCTGGATCGAGATCTATCCCGAGGATGCCCACGAGCTGGGGCTGGAGGACGGCGACGTGGTGCGCGTCATCTCGCCGGCGGGCGAGGTGGAGGCCCTGGTGTATCGCTTCCCGGCGATGTCCCGGGGGGTCGTGGCCATGCCCATCGGGCGGGGCCACGAGCACTACGGCCGCTTTGCCAAGGACATGGGCACCAATCCGCTCCGGCTGCTGGCCTCGGCCGCCGCCGAGAGCGGCGCCCTGACCTGGGCCTCAACGCGCGTGCGCCTGGAGCCCACCGGCCGGCGCGAGGACCTCTCTCGCTTCGAGAACCCGGAAGGCGTAGAGTACCTGTTGGAGGAGCACTAGGCGATGTCGGAAGAGCAAGCACAAGACAAGTACCACTGGGGCATGGCCATCGACCTGGACCTCTGCACCGGCTGCCAGGCCTGTGTCGTGGCCTGCCACGCCGAGAACAACGTGGCCTTCGTCGGCCTGGTGGAGACCATCCGCGACCGGGCCATGCACTGGATCTGGATCGAGCGCTACTGGCAGCAGCACCCCGACCAGGTGACGGCCAGCTTCCGGCCCATGCTGTGCCAGCACTGCCAGACGGCGCCCTGCGAGCCGGTGTGCCCCATGTATGCCACCTACCACGACACCAACGACGGGCTCAACGTCCAGGTCTATAACCGCTGTGTCGGCATCCGCTACTGTGGCATCAACTGTCCCTACAAGGTGCGCTATTTCAACTGGTTCGACCCGTACTTCCCGGAACCCCTGAACGAGCAGCTCAACCCCGACGTCACTGTGCGGCGGCGGGGCATCATGGAAAAGTGTACCTTTTGCGTGCAGCGCCTTCGCCGCGCCCGGGAAGAGGCCCGCGCCGAGGGCATCGAGTTCGACACCGAGGCGGTCAAGCCGGCGTGCGTGCAGACCTGCCCCACGGATGCGCTGGTCTTTGGCAACCTGGACGATCCGGAGAGCCAGGTATCGCGGCTCTTTCGCAGTCCCCGGGCCGACTTTTTTCTCGCCGACCTGGGGACCAACCCATCCGTGGCGTACCTGAAGCGAGGCGAGTCCAATGTCCGTACTGAGTAGAGCGAGACGCTGGGCGGAAGGGGTAGCCCCGGCCGAGCCCCACGAAATCGATCACACCGAGTCGCTGGTGCACGACCCGCGGCCCAGGGAAGAGATGAACCAGATGGTCCTCGACGCCATGATGAACACCGGACGCGAGTTCCGCGTGGTCATGGGCATCCTCTTTGCCCTGGTCCTGGGCGCCTTTATCACCGTCTGGTTGTACATGATCGTCAGTGGCATGGGCGTCACCGGGCTGCGCCGGCCCAACTACTGGGGCGTCTTTATCGCCAGCTTTATCTTCTGGATCGGCATCAGCCACGCCGGCACGTTCATCTCGGCCATCCTGCGCATCTTTGGCGCCGAGTACCGGCGGCCCATCACCCGGGCGGCCGAGATGATGACCTCGACATCCCTCATCGTGGGCGCTTCCTTCCTGGGCATCCACGTCGGCCGGGTGTGGGTCTCCTACTGGATCGCCCCCTACCCCAACCAGCGGGGCTTGTGGCCCAACTACCACTCGCCCTTCCTGTGGGACGAGATGGCCATCGTGACCTACCTGGTGGGCAGCTCGCTTTACCTCTTCTTGCCGCTGATCCCCGACCTGGCCATGGCCCGGGACCGGATCGCCAGCGGGTGGCGCCACAAGCTGTACAGCGCGCTGTCGCTGGGCTGGCGCGGAACCGAGGAACAGTGGCGCCATTTGAACGCGGCCATCAAGATCTTTTCCATCGTCATCATCCCGGTCATGTTCTCGGTGCACACCATCGTCTCCTGGGACCTGGCCATGACCAAGGCCATCGGCTGGCGCAGCTCGATCTTTGCCCCCTACTTTATCGTCGGCGCCGTCTACTCGGGGCTCTCGGCGGCGGTCACGGTGTTGATCATCGCCCGGTCGAGCATGAAACTGCACTATTTCATCCGCCAGGAGCACCTCGACGGGCTGGTGAGGCTGGTGTTCATCTTTTCCTTCGTGTGGCTCTACTTTTTCTTTGCCGACTTTCTCATGGAGTGGTACGCCGGCGACGCGGCCGGGCACACCCTCATCGAGCTTCAGACCCGGGGCGAGATGGCTCCCTTCTGGTACACGATGCTGTTCTTTAACGTGGTCGTGCCCTGGCTGACGCTGTGGAACAGGCGCATACGGCGCTCCATCCCGGCGTTGTTGCTCATCACCATCGGGATCAACGTCGGCATGTACCTGGAGCGCTATATCATCGTCACCGGCTTTCTGCGGCGCAACCACGTGCCCTTTAACTGGGGTGGCTATACGCCGTCCATCGTGGAAATCTCGCTGATCATAGGCTCGCTGTGCACCTTCCTGCTGTTTTACGGGGTGCTGTCGCGTCTCATCCCCATCATCCCCGTCTGGGAGGTGTTCGAGGGGCAACTGGCTCACACCCTCCGGCGGGTGGGCAAGGCGCGGGTGTCCAGCGTCGCCGAGCTGGAAGAATAGGGTTAGAACCGAGGTGTCAGGAGGCAAAACGTCCATGGCCGACACATCTCTCGTTATGGGCTCATTCCGGGACATCGATCCAACCGTCGAGGCGCTGGATCGCTTGCACGAGCTGGGCATTCCCGAGGAGAATATCAGCGTCCTGTCGCACATCTCGCTCTCCGAGCGGGTGCTGGGGCGGCCCCACCGTCGCACGTGGCTGCCCGCCATCGCCCTGGTGAGCGCCGCCCTGGGCCTGCTCATCGGGCTCTTTTTCGTGGGGATCACCCCCAACCTGTACGTCATCCGCGTGGGCGGCCAGCCCATCGTGCCCTTTCCGCCGACCGCTCTGCTGCTGTACGAGTTTACCATGCTGGCCCTCATCCTGGGCACGTTTGGCAGCTTCCTGGTGCTGAACCGCTTCCCCGACCACCGGCCCGAGCCGTACGACCCGGAGCTGAACACCGGACGCATCGGCCTGGTGGTCGAGACGCCCGACGACCTGCGCGAGGACGTGGTCGCCGCCCTGGACGCGCTGGGTGCCGAGGACATCGGCGAGCCAGAACGGAGGAGCCTATGATCCGCCGCTTTATCCCCCTCATCGTGCTCGTGTTGGCCGTCGTTCTGCTGCTCTTGTTCGTCTACGAGATCATTGCCGTGGATTGGAAGAGCTTCATGGAGGATCAGCCGTCCATCGCCTACCAGGAGCCGCCGCGCCGGCTGGCGGCCGACGAGGCGGTGCCCATCTCGCGCCCGGCGTGGCACGACGTGCCGGCCAACCTGGCCAACCCGGTGCCGGCCGACGAGGTCTCGCTGGAGCGGGGTGCCTTACTCTATGACGTGCACTGCTCCGTCTGCCACGGCGCCCAGGGGCAGGCCGACGGTCCCGTCACCGCGTTCTGGCGCGCGGATGCCCGCCAGCCGGCGAACCTGACCGAGGCGCGCATCGCCCAATATCCCGACGCGGGGCTGTACCAGGTGATCACCCAGGGGATCGGGGCCATGCCCCCGCTGCGCGAAAACGTCGACGAGCGGCAGACCTGGGACATTGTTAACTATGTGCATACTCTGCAACCCTGATGGACCGAAAGGAACCTGGCTCATGAAGAAAACCCTGGCTCTTGCCATGTTCATAGTCATCTTTGTGGCCGGCTGCAGCCCGCAGCCGCTGCCCGACGCGCCGACCCCCATCCGCACCCTCTACCCCGCCACGCTGCCGGCGGTCGTCACCCAGCCGCCCGCGGGCACCCAGGTGGCCGGGGGCGAAGGCACGGCGGTGCCAGGGGAGACGGGCGCCGCCGGCGACCCGGTGGTGCAGGCGGGCGAGCAGGTCTTTGAGACGAACTGCGCCGTGTGCCACAACCTGACGGCCGAAGCCAAGGTGGGGCCCGGCCTCGCCGGACTCTTTGAGCAGGACCAGTTGCCCAGCGGCGACCCGGTCACCGACGAGAACCTGCGCGTGTGGATTACCAACGGCGGCGGGGCCATGCCGCCCGTGCCCCTGCCCGAGGACGAGCTGACCCAGGTGATCGCCTTTCTTCACGAAGCGACCCAATAACGGACACTAGCAGGGACGTCGAACTACCGTGGCAGCCGTTGGCCAAAACCAAAGAATGAGCTTGTGGGCTCTCGTTCTGCACCTCAGGCCCCACTGGCAGGTGATGCTCATGCCCCTGTTCCTGTGGGGCTTTGTCCTGGCCGGGGGCGAAGAGGCCGTCCATCTCATCGACGCCCGCTTCTGGCTCGTCTTTTTCGTGGTGCACATCCTGTTCTATGGCGGGTCCACGGCCCTCAACTCCTATTACGACCGCGACGAGGGGCCGGTGGGCGGTTTGTGGAACCCGCCCAAGGTGACCCGCCAGCTCTGGACCTTTGCCGTGGGCGTGCAGGTGCTGGGGCTGATCATCATGTTTTTCGTCAGCCTGCCCCTCTTTGTCCTGTCGCTCATCATGGGCGCGGTGAGCACAGCCTACTCGCACCCTGTCACGCGGCTCAAGGCGCGGCCCTGGGCCAGCCTGCTCCTGGTCAGCATCTTCCAGGGCATGGGCGGCACGACGGCGGGCTGGCTGTTCGTCCACGATAGCTGGGGCAGCCTCCTGGCCCTCAAGCCCCTGGCCGGGCTGCTGTCGGCGGCCCTGGTCATCACCGGTTTCTATCCGCTGACGCAGGTCTACCAGCGGGCGGAGGACCGAAGGCAGGGAGTCATCTCCTTTGCCGTGCACGCCGGCGAGGGGACCTTTGCCGTGGCCATCGCCTGCCTGCTGGCGGGGGCCGCGGTCATGGCCGCCCTCTGCTGGCAGTACCTGGGCCGCCTGGAGGCCGTCCTCGTTGGCCTGTCGCTGGTCGGCCAGGCGGGGCTGGTGGGCCTGTGGTGGCGCGAGTACGACGACGACCAGGTGCAGCGCAACTACCGGTGGATGATGCGCCTGGGCTACCTGATGACCGCCGGATTCCTGGGATTTATCACCTGGCAGTTGCTGCAGGGGCTGTAGCGACGCCGGGCGGGGCTGGAAAGAAGTGCGAACCATGTCTGGATCTGGACGGTCTCGGTGGGATGCCGACGTGATCGTCGTGGGCGGCGGGGTTGCCGGGTCGAGCGCCGCCCTCCTCCTGGGCCGGGAGGGCTTCCGGGTGCTCCTCGTCGACCGGGCCACCTTTCCGCGGCACAAGACCTGTGGCGAGGGGATCATGCCCGAGGGCGTGGCCATCCTGGAGTCGCTGGGCCTCATGGACGATATGCTGGCCGCGGGCGCCGGGCTGGCCCGTGGCCTGCGCTTTCGCAGCCACGATGGCACCTGGGCCCAGGCCGACTTTCCGCCCGCCGGCGGGAAGGCGGCCTGTAGCGTCGTCATCCGCCGCTACGAGCTGGACCACCTGCTCCTGCAGCGGGCCGCGGCCCTGCCCAACGTCACCGTGCGGGAGGGCTTTACGGTGAGCGAGGCGGTCTACGAGGACGGGGCCATCCGGGGGGTCACCGGGCGGGCCACCGGCCGCCTGTCGAGCCCGGAAACCCTGCGCGCGCCCCTGACCCTGGCGGCCGACGGCATGCACAGCAAGTTTCACAACCGCTACGGCATCGAGAAGACCGTTCTGAAGCGGCAGCGCTGGGGCATCGCCGGGCACCTGCGGGGCGTCGACGGCATCGAGCCCTACATCGAGGTCTTTTTTCAGGAGGGCAACGAGATCTATGCGGCGCCCCTGGCCGGCGACCTGGTCCTGGTGGCCATCCTGGTGGAAAAAGAAGGCATGGGCGCCTTCCAGGGTCACCTGGCCGAGGCCTACCACCGCTTCTTGCGCGCCGCGCCGGGGCTGGCCGAGCGCATCCGCGACAGCGAGGTGCTGCCGCCCGTGGCAGCCCGCGGCCCCCTGGGCTTTCGCGTCGATCCCATCCACCGGCCGGGCCTGCTCCTGGTGGGCGACAGCGCCGGCTTTCTCGATCCCATCACCGGCGAGGGGATGACCCTGGCCCTCAAGAGCGTCCAGGCCGCCGTGCCCATCGTGCGCCGCGCCCTGGAGACGGGCGACGCGAGCGACGCCGCCCTGGCGCCCTATGCCGCCGAGCGGGCGCGCATCACCCACGACGTCTACAAGCTGACCCAGCTCATGCTGGACGTGTCGCGCTACCCGGCCCTGGCCAACCGCGCCGTGGCCCGCCTGTCGCGCGACACGGCGCTCTTCCAGAAGCTGCTGGGCATTGTCACCGGCACCAGCCGCTATCGCGATCTTACACTGCGGGATCGCCTGGCCCTGGGGCTGGGCTGAGGGAGAAGCCATGCTCAGACAGCGAGCCCGGGGCCCGGAGTGGCTGGACGAGGACGATCTGCGGCCGGAGGTGGTGCACCAGACCTTTGAGATGCTGCCCACGGTGAACCGCCTGTTCGGCGGGGTGCGGCCGGCCCTCTCGTTTTTCCGGCGGGAGAGCCGCGCCTGGGCTCCCGGCCAGGCGGTGACCATCCTCGACGCCGGCTGCGGCATCGGCGACGTGGCCGTGGCCCTGGTCCGCTGGGGGCGGCGGGCGGGCTATCGGCTCCAGATCCACGGCATCGACCGGCATGGCCTCATCGTGGACCTGGCCCGGGAGAACTGCAAGGACTATCCCGAGATCGAGATCTCGTGCGCCGACGTCCTCGCCGTGCAGGGCCGGTCCTACGATTACGTCCACGCCTCGCAGTTCGTGCACCACTTTCCCGACGAGGAGGTGGTGTCTCTGCTGCGGCACATGCTCGGGCTGTGCCGGAACAAGGTGGTCGTCAACGACCTGGTGCGCGCGCCCCTGGCCTACGCGGCCACCTGGATCTTTACCCTCACGACGTCACCGGTCTTTCGCCACGACGCCCGCATCTCGGTCAAGCGCGGCTTTCGCCTCGACGAGCTGGCCGGGCTGTTGCGCGCCGGCGGCCTGCAACGCTTTACCCTCGAAACCCACTTCTTCTACCGCTTCCTGCTCATCCTGGACACGTAGGGGCGACCCTCGCGGTCGCCCCGGTCGCGGTCGCCCGGTCAGGCCAGCAGCCCCGCGATCCCCAGCGCTTCCAGGCGCTGGCGCGTCGGCTCACCCGTCTCCGGGTCCCAGCCCATCCTCTCGTAAAAGCGGCGCAGGAACCAGGCAAAATCCTGGTCGCTGATGCCGCTGCCCTCCAGGGGGCCGGTGTCAAAGGCGGTCATGACCCGGCGGGGCAGCCGGTCCTCCTCCGCGCCCGAGCCCTCCCGCAGGTTCAGCAGGCGAGAGAGGGTCTGCGCCCGCTCGCCGATGGCCAGGATGTCGTGGATGCCATACTCGACGCCGGTCACCCCCGACATGGCCTCGGCCATCTGGGCGTAATCGTAGCAGTAGAACTGGCAGATGAGGGCGCAGTCCAGGAAGTGTGACCAGTTGAGCTCGTGGTAAAAGACCACAGACTTGTTCTCGTCCAGCTCCGCCCGGGTCACGGGCGGCAGGGGCTCGGCCAGGGCGCTGTTGACCCGGCGCATACCCGCGGGGCGCAGGTAGGCCGTGTCGTGCATGTTCATCTGGTGGTCGGCCCCCACGGGCGCCACGGCATAGCCGACGCCCATGGCGGGCTTCAGGCGGGGCTCGTGCATGGGCAGCTCCTGGCGGCGCACGGTGACGTTGAACGGCTCGGCGGCCGGACCGATGCGGGCGGCCATGCGGGCCACCCCCTCGGCCAAAAAGTCGCCAAAGCCCTGGCGCCCGGCTATCATCTCCACGCTGCGGACCAGCAGCGCCCCATCTCCCCAGCGGTATTCCAGCCCGCCGGTGTCGGCCGTGGTCAGCAGGCCGTTCTCAAAGCACTCCATGGCAAAGGCGATGCTCATCCCCGTGGAGATGGCGTCCAGGCCGTAGGCGTTGGCCAGCTCGTTGGCCTTGAGGACGGCCAGGTTGTCCTCCACGCCGCACGAGGAGCCAAAGGCGCCCATGGCCTCGTACTCGGCGCCGCCGTAGACGGGGTCCAGGCGCCGGTACGGGTCCGGGTCCTCGTTCTGAAAGACCTGCTTGCAGGCCACGGGGCAGCCTTGGCAGGTGTCCCTGCCCTTCAGGAACATGGCATAGTTGCGCTCGCCGCTCAACAGCTCGGGATGTTCGAACACGGCCACGCCGAAATTGCGGGTAGGCAGCCCACCCACGGCCGCGAGGCCCGTCAGGCCGTCCTGGGTGCCGCGGCCGGTGGGCGAGGTGGCCCAGGCCATCTCCTTGCGATAGTTCTCGCCCAGCCAGCGGGCCACGGCGGTCACCCGCTTGCGGTCGGCGATGGGCACGTTGCGGGTGCCGCGCACGGCCACGGCCTTCAGGTTCTTGGAGCCCATGACGGCGCCCAGGCCGTTGCGCCCCGCCGCGCGGTTGACGTCGTGCATGATGGCCGCGTAGCGCACCCCGTTCTCGCCCGCGGGCCCGATCTGGGCGACGCGCACCTTGTCACCCAGCTCCTCGCGGATGGCCGCCTGGGCCGGGCCTGTGGCCAGGCCCCACAAGCCCTCGGCGGGCCGGATCTCGGCCTCGCCGTCGTGGATCCAGAGGTAGACGGGCGACGCAGCCCGGCCGGTGACGACCAGGGCGTCGAACCCGGTGCGCTTGAACTCGTGTCCCCACCAGCCGCCCACCTCGGAGCTGCCCAGGACGCCGGTGAGGGGCGACTTGCCGCCGACGCCGTGGCGGCCGGCCCCCGGGAAGTTGGTGCCCTGCATGACGCCGGGCGCAAAGATGAGAAGGTTCTCGGGGCCGAGGGGATCCGCCCCCGGGGGCAGGTCGCGCAGCAGCAGGTAGGCCACCAGCGCCCGCCCGCCGGCCAGCAGGCGATAGACCTCGTCGGGCAGGGATTCCACCTGAATCCGGCCCGCGGTCAAGTCGACGTGCAACAGTTTGCCATGAGTTCCACCGATCATCTGAGTGCTCCTTTCCGGATCGCCGAGCGCCTGCTCGGTACCCCCCGGGGACCGCCGAGCGCCTGCTCGGCCCTCCCCTGGGCTCGCCGAGCGCCTGCTCGGTACCCCCCGGGCTCGCCGAGCGCCTGCTCGGCCCTCCCCTCACCAACCCTGCGCCTGGCGCGTGAGCCACAGGAGCAGGCCAATGACCAGGACAAAGATGCCGTCGGCGGCGAGGGTGAGGGCAAAGGCCGAGGCCAGGTAGCCGGCCACGCCGCCCACGGCCTGCACCGCCTCGCGGGGGATGGATGGGATGCCGTTGACCAGGATCAGGACGGCTGCCAGGATGCCCAGGAAGATGAGCACCGGGCGGACGGTCGACATGTCCGACTCGCTGGGCAGCATGGCGTTCGAGATGGCAAAGATCAGGTAGAGCCACAGCCAGAAGTCGGCCACCCGAACCATTTCGCCCAGGGCCTCGCCCAGGCCCTCCCACGCGCCGGCCAGCAGCAGGGCCACGACCTCGTCCAGCCCGAGGACCAGCCTGCCGATGAGGAGGATGACGGCGGTGGCACCCAGGAGGGGCGCCACGCCGATGAGGCTGGCCCGCAGGGGGTCGACCTTGCTGACGCGCACGGACCCGAGGGAGACGCTGTTGCGGCCCTTGCGCACCGGCCCCAACGACAGCTTGCTGACCCTCACGCCCAGGATCGTGGCCATCAGCCAGTGGCTCAGCTCGTGGACGACGACGCCGGGCAGGACGAGGACAAAATAGACGACCAGGGCCACGGCCGGGTCGCCGGTCCAGCGCAGGCTAAGCTCCTGGAGGCTGTGGGTGATCCAGGTCTTGACCCACAGGAGGGGCAGGAGGGCCGCCGCCAGGGCAACAAAGGGCGCCCACAGGCCCGGCATCAGGCGCGCTCCGGTGCCCTATCCCGTCCCCTCACGCCCCGGGCCGTGCTTGGGAGCGAGGGGTGGGGTCCTCGCCGGCCCGGCCGGCGAGGTCGACGACGACGAGCTCCGGGCGGCAGAAAAAGCGAGCCCGGGGCGTGCCAAAGCCCTCCATCCCCAGACCGCGGCTGACGTACAGGTGGGTGTTGCCCTCCCGGTAGTGCCCCGCTTCGTAGCGCTTGCCGTAGCGCGAGCTGGTGACGACGGCCCCGAAGCCGGGCAGGCGCCACTGGCCGCCGTGGGTGTGGCCCGCCAGGTAGAGGTCCACGCCCAGGGCCGCCGCCTCGGGCATCAGGTCCGGGGTGTGGTAGAGGAGCAGGGTCAGCGCGCCGGGCGGCGCTTCGGCCACCAGCCGGCGCAGCCGTTCCGCGTCGCCGGGCCGGTCGTGGCTGCAGGTGATGCCCATGATCCACAGGTGATAGCGGTCGGTGTGCAATTCCACGCCACAGTCCTCCAGGAGGGTAATGCCCGCCGCCTCGATGATGGGGCGCAGCAGGTGGGTGCAATCTACCTCGGGCGAGCCCCAGATGCCGTAGCGCTGCCCGGGGGCCTCGAGCTGGGCCAGGAGCTCCTCCAGGTCGGCGAGGGCCTGCGGGTCCTGGTTGTAGGTCGTATTCAGGTAATCGCCGGTCAGGACCATGACGTCGGCGTCCAGGCCGGCGACGGTGTCGGGCAGGGCCCGGTCGCGGCGGGTCAGGCGCTCGACGTGCAGGTCGGAGAGCTGGACGACGCGCAGCGGGCCGCCGGGATTCGCCAGGCGGGGGGTCACGATCTGCAGGCGGGTCACCTGGAGGAGAAAGGGCTCCACGAGGGTGCCGTACGCCGCCAGGAACCAGATGGCGAGCTGCACGGTGCCATGGAGCGCCCAGGGCAGCGCCGCTCCCCACCGGGCAAGGAGGGCCGCCGCCACGGCCAACAGCCCGCGCAGGGCGCTGAGGGCCAGGAAGGGCGGCTGGACGGGCCCGAAAGACGAGCCGCTGCGCGGCAGGAACGACAGCAGCGCCCAGTCGGCAAGGGCCATGACCAGGAGCAGGCCCGCCGTGGCCCAGCCCCAGGCCGGGCCGGCCGCGGAGGCCCAGGCCAGGCCTGCCAGGGCGGCGAGGGCCAGGGGCAACGGCGCTAGCGACCAGCGAGGCCACTTCCCGGGCTTCTCGGTGAGGAGCAGGAGTGTGTAAAACGGATTCTCGCCCAAGAATTTCATGGTAGGCAATTATATCATCGGTGCCGGGAGCAGGCAACTTGGTTGGGGTCGGGCGGCTAGAAGTCCTGGCCTTCGGGCAGGTCGCCGGGGTTGAGGCCGGCCCAGCCGCTCTCCTCGCCGGCGATCTGCACGCCGGTGTCGCGGCGGATGAGGAGGACGCTGATGATAAACAGCGCGGCGCCCACCCACTGCTGGGGGGCAAAGCGCTCGCCGAGGAGGAGAAAGGCCAGCGAGACGGCCACCAGGGGCTCGCCGAGGCCCAGGAGCGCGGTCTGGATGCCCCCCAGGCGCCGCAGCCCGGCAAAGACCAGGAGCCGGGCAATGGCCGTGGGAAAGACGGCCAGCAGCACGATGGCCAGCCACCCGGCGGATGGGATGGTGGCGGCGGCGCCGGCCTTGCCGCTGAAGGGGATGGCCACGACGACGGCCATGGTCGACAGCCCGTAGAGCGTCACCGTGCGGGGGTCGACGTCGACCAGGGTCCACTGGCCCAGGACCAGGTGAAAGCCATAGAGGGCTCCGGCGCCGAGCATCAGCGTCACGCCCAGGGGGTCGACGAGGCCCGCCCCCTGCCAGGTTAGCAAAAAGACGCTCAGCAGGGCCAGGACCAGGCGCAGCACGGCCAGGCGGGAGACGGCGTGGCCGGCGGCCGACAGGAAGATGAACACCCAGAAGGGGTACATGGAATAGAGGAGATGGGCCACGGAGGCGTCGACGCGCGACAGGCCGTTGTAGTACAGGAGCGAGCCGATGCCGTTGGCCGCGCCCATGCCGATGCAGGCCAGGAGGTTGCCCCGGCTGATGGCCAGGTGGCGACGCCAGAAGACCAGGTAAAAGAGCCACAGCAGGCCGGCCGCCAGGGCGGTGCGCAGGGCCACGACGGACGTGGGCGAAACCCCAACCTGGTAGGCGAGCTTGCCCAGGATGGGGGCCAGCCCGGCAAAGAGGGTGGACAGCAGAGTGACGGCGATGCCCCGACGGGTGCCGTCGCCCGGGTAGCTCATGGCCGCCGCGCTTCCAGGAACTCGACCACGCGGCCGAGCACCTCCTCCTCCGACAGGTCGTCGGTATCGAGATATAGGTCGGAATGGGCCCGCGCGTGCTCCAGGCGGGCCTTCTGTCGGTCCAGGTATTCCTGGTCCCAGCCGTGGCCGGTGCGCCCCCGCCTGTGGGCGGCTTCCAGGCCCACGTCCAGGTAGATGAGCAGGTCGGGGGGGTTGATGCGCCGCCACATGTCGGGCACGTAAGAGTGGTCCTGCGCCGCCGACGAAGCATTGTAGCCCAGGCGCCGCAGGCCCGCGGCCAGAACGCTCTTTCCCGAGGCGCATGGCCCTACCACTTTGATGCGCATCGTCACAATCTTCTGGAACGATTCATCCTTCCCTGCCTTCCATGCATCTCAGGGCTTGATAGGAAAGCGTACCGACATGCGGCGCACGTCGTCGGGCCGGGCGCGGGCGACGATGGACACGACCACGACGCTCACGTCGTCGGCCGGCCGGCCCCGGTCCAGGTCCACGGCGCGGGCCAGCAGGCCGTCGGCCAGGGAACGGGCGCTGCCTTCGCCGGTGCCCGCGGCCAGGTGCCCGCGCACAAAGGCGGTGACGTCAAAGGGGCTTCCTTCGCGGTCGCCGGCAATGAGCAGCCCGTCGGTATAGACCACGACGTGCAGGTTCCGGCTGAGGGGCAGCTCGGTGATGACCGGCCGGGTGCGCAGGTGTACGCCGATGGCCTCGCTGGGCTGGTCCAGGAGGCACAACGCCTGCTCGTCGCCCTCCACGAGGATGACCGGGCAGTGGCTGTTGCGCGAGACGACCAGGGTACGCGTGACGAGGTCCACGGAGATGATGTTCAGCGTGGCCGACACCTGCCCGCCGCGCATGGTGCGCAGATAATCGTGGGCGGCCCGGGCCGCCGCGCCGTCACGCACGCCGTCGGCCAGGAGCGAGATGGCCTTGCGGGCGACGAGGTTGCTGATGGCCTTGGCCGGGCGGCCGCTCCGCTGGCCGTCGACCATCACCAGCGACAGGCCGCCGTGGGGGCGCTCGATGATCTCCACGGTGTCGCCGCTCTCGCTCATGGCATACTTGCTCACCTTGGCCACGGCCACCTGGAGCTCCAGGTCTGGTTCCTGGGTCATGTCCTCACTCATAGGGAAGTTTTCGACGGCATCACGCCGCTATTATACATCACCTGGCGCCTGCAGGCAAGAGCCGGCGGCAGTTGACCACCGGCCGCTTCTCTGCTATACTTGATCCTCGCGCGAAATCCGCAACCAACTGCACCGGCCGGTGTTCTATTCAGCGAGACCGGCCGGCGACTGAGAGGTCGCCGTGGATGACATGACAGACGAATCGGCCTTGATCGAACGGGCCAAGAGCGAACCCGAGGCCTTCGGCCGGTTGTACGAACGGTACGTGGAAAAAATTTATAACTATGTATACTACCGGACGGGCAACCACCACGACGCCGAGGACTTGACGGCCAGGGTCTTTCACCAGGCCCTGAAGCACATCCCCCGCTACAAGAATCGGGGGGCTCCCTTTTCGTCCTGGCTGTACCGCATCGCCCACAACCTGGTGGCCAATTGGTACCGCGATCGGAGCCGGCGACAGGTGGTCTCGCTGGACCAGGTGGCCCAGGTGGACAGTTCGACGGACGGCGGCCCGTTGGAGCAGGTGACCCTGGGCGAAAGGCGGAGAGTGCTCCTGGCCGCCATTCAGGAGCTCCCGGCCGAGCGACAGCAGCTTCTGGCGCTCAAGTTCGTGCAACGGCTGCCCAATGCCGAGATCGGCGAGATCATGGGACGCAGCGAGGGAGCGATCAAGTCGCTATACCATCGTACCCTTCAGGCCCTGCGCGACGGGCTCCAGGGGCGCCTGCATTGAAGGATTGTTGAAAGGATTGGGGGAATGATCAAGGTTGCTACCGACTCGACGTGTGACCTGCCGGAAGAGTGCTATCAAGAATACGACATCACCGTCGTGCCTATCAACATCCAGTTCGGCACGGAGACGTACGAAGACGGGGTGACCATCGACCGTGCTGCCTTTTACCAGAAGATCGAGCAGACGGGCAAGCTGCCGAGCACGTCGCAGCCGTCGGCCGGGCAGTTCGAGCGCCACTACCGCAAGATGATGGCCGCCGGGGCGCAGGAGATTCTTTCCCTCCACGTGACGGCCAAGCTGAGCGGCACGTTCCAGTCGGCCGAGCTGGCCCGGGAGATGCTCTCGGGCATGGTGCGCGTGCATCCCTTCGACAGCGCCTGTGGATCGGCCGGCCTGGGCTTCATGGCCCTGGAAGCCGCGCGAATGATCCACAAAGGGCGGGCCATGGCCGAGATCATGGCCCGCATGGAGGTCCTTCGCGAGCGCATGAACATCGTCCTGGTCCTCAGGGACCTGCGTTTTGCCCAGATGAGCGGGCGCGTCGGCAGGCTGCAGAGCAGCCTGGCCTCGCTGTTGAACGTCAAGCCCATCGTCGTCCTGGAGAAGGGGGTCATTGACGTCAGCGAAAAGGTGCGCAGCCAGCGCAAGGCCCTGGAGCGCATGCTGGACATCATGGCCGAACGCGTGGGCACCCGCGATCCCGTAAACCTGGCAGTGGTGCACGCCGAGAGCCCGGAGGAGGGCAACGCCCTGCTGGAAACTGCCAGGTCGAGGTTCCGATGCCAGCAGACCTTCCTGGCCAACCTCACGACCTCGCTGGTCGTGCACTTTGGCCCGGGCACGTTGGGCCTGGTCGCCTACCGCATCTGACGGAGCGACCGGAGGAGGTATCCGTGGACAGACGCAGGGAAATCGAGACCGTGATGGCCCATACGGACTACCTGTTGGGCCTGCAGCCGCGAGGACCGAGCGGCCTCTCGCGAGAGGACCGGGTCTGGGGGCTGCTGGAGCTGGCGAGCCATCTGCAGCGCATCCTCGTGCCCGTCCAGCCCGACGCCGACTTTCGGCGGCGGCTGCACGGTGAGCTGATCCTGGCGGCCCAGGCTCGCGAGCTCGAGCCCGAGGTCAGCCGCCTGCGCCAACACCGCAAGGGAATCATCATCGGCGCAGTCCTGGGCTCTGCTGCCTCCGTGGCCGGGGTAGCCATCGCCCTGTTCGTTCGCCACCGCCACGGCGGGGGAGGGCACATAGCCGCTGCCTGACGCGAGGGCAGCACTCCAGGCGACCTTCCGAGCTGGCAGTACGGCTTTCAAGGGAAGTCGCCGCCAGTGAGGGAGGAAGCAGATCACCATGGCCAAGTACGCGAGAATAACGGGTTGGGGCATGTACGTCCCCGATCGGGTGCTGACCAACCACGACCTGGAAAAGATGGTGGACACCAGCGACGAGTGGATTCGCACCCGGACCGGGATCCAGGAGCGGCACCTATGCCGGCCGGGTGAAACGGCTTCCAGCATGTCGGTGTCGGCCGCCCGCCAGGCCCTCGCCCGGGCGCAGTTGCCCCCCTCTCAGGTGCAGTTGATCATCGTCGCCACCTCGACGCCCGATTACCTGGTTCCCTCCGTGGCGAATATCGTCCAGGAGCAACTGGGGGCGTCGGGCGCTCCGGCCTTTGGCCTCGTGGCCGGCTGCACCGGCTGGGTGTATGCCCTGGTGACCGCCAGCCAGTTCATCCAGAACGGGGCCTTTCGCAACGCCCTGGTCATCGGCACGGAGCACCTGTCCATGGGCATCGACTGGACCGACCGCAGCACGTGCGTCCTTTTTGGCGACGGCTCGGGCGCGGTGGTCCTGGAGGCCAGCGATCAGCCGACGGGGCTCCTCTCCTTCGACCTGGGCTCTGACGGATCCGGCTGGGATGCCCTCATCGTCCCGGGTTGCGGCGGGGCCAACCCTGCCAGCCAGCAGGTCATCGATCACAGGCTGCAGTACCTGCGCATGGACGGCCAGCGGGTCTTCAAGTTCGCGACGCGGGTCATGGCCGATTCGGTGGCCAAGGTCATCGCCGGGAGCGGCCTGTCGCTGGACGACGTGGGCCTCATTATCCCCCACCAGGCCAACGACCGCATCATCGAGGTGGCGCGGCGGCGGCTGGGCGCGCCGCCCGAAAAGATGATGGTCAACATCGCGTGCTACGGCAACACCTCGGCCGCCTCTATCCCCATCGCCCTGACCGAAGCGGTGGACCAGGGCCGGCTGAAGGCAGGGGACAACCTGGTGTTCACCAGCTTTGGAGCCGGGCTATCGTGGGCCTCGGCGGCGGTTCACTGGGAGCCGCAGGAGCCGGTGGGCATCCACGCCGTGGAGTGGCCCCTGCGGGAGCGGCTGGCCAGGCCGGTCAGCCGGGCGCGCACGGCCGCGTGGAGCGCGCGCGTGGGATTGGCGACCAGGATGGAAGCGATGCTGCTGCCCCTCTATGCCCGCACCAGGGGCCGCAAGCGCAAGACACGCTGACACCGGGCTTTGCTCGCCCGCCTCAGGTAAGAGGCCTCCTCCAGGCTTGGGGGAGGCCTCTTCTCTTGCAGCTCGTGCCCGCCCTTACCATCGATCCCGCCGCCGATCCGGCGGCCGCCGCTTGCGGCCGCGGTCGTCCTCCCGAAAAAAGATGTTCAGCAAGAAGCTGACGACGCTGATGAGCACGGCGCCGAGAAAAGCAGCCAAAAAGTTCTCCACGCGAAAGCCGACGCCCAACTGCCCGGCGATCCACGACGATAGCCACAGCATGAGGGCGTTGATGACCAGCGTGAAGAGCCCCAGGGTAAAGACGTTGATCAGGCAGGTCAGGAGCTTGACCAGGGGCCGGATCAGGGCGTTGACCAGCCCAAAGATGACGGCCATAACAGCCACGGCGACCCAGGCCCGATCCTCGGTCACCGAGATGCCGGGGATGAGCCAGGCCGCCAGGGCCAGGGCCACGGCGTTGACGAACCAACTGATGATCAGACGCAAGGGTATCCCTCCCTACTCCACATAGATCTCGACGCGCTCGCCCCCCTCGGCGTCTTCGACCTCGATGATCTTGCCCTGGGCTCCGGCCTTGACTTGCTCGATGATGTCGTTAAAGTCCAGGCCTTCCAACTCGGGGGCAAAGCGGGCGCCCATGCGGGTGCCGACGTCCACCAGGCTCATGGGCAGGTTGACGTTGACCTTGTTGCGGCCCGTCTCCAGGTCGGTGACGCGCACGCGGAACCAGCGGGGCGCCGTCGGGCCGCCCGTGACGCTCGTCGCCGCCCTGGATCTGCGCTCCGGCTCCAGGGCGCTCAGCAGCTTGGCGCCCTCTTCGGCCGAGATCTTGCCCTCGGCCACCATGTTCAGAATCTGCATTCGCTCTTCGGTTGTTGCCATCGTTGTCCTCCTCCTGGCCGGCTGCCTGCCGGCCACGGACCATGCATTCGCCTGCCTGCCCCGGACCAGCGGCCCGGGGCAGCGACGGTTTCGATCATCCGATATAGATTTCGACCCGCTCGCCCGTCTCGTCGTCCTGGACGTCGACCACGAGGGGCTGGCCCTCGGCGGTGCTGTGGCGCAGGGCGATGATGAGGTCGTCGACGCCGGTGTCTCGTAGCTGGGGCACAAAGGGCTGCGCCACGCGCAGGGCCCAGGCTGCCAGGGTCAGGGGCAGCGGAAAGCTGAGGGCCATCCTGGCACGGCTCCCCCCGCCCTCGCGGATGCGCAGGTGCAGCCAGGTGCTGCCCCGCGACCACCAGGCCAGGACCGCCAGGAGCAGGCCCAGCAACATGGGCGTCCAGCCGCAGATCAACCAGCCGCGGGCGCCGCCCGTGGCGTTGACCAGGCCCATGACGAGGCTGCCGGCGATCATCAAACCGCCGCCGGCCAGGAGCGGATAGATCCAGTACCTGCCCCAGCGCGCGGCCGGGTCGGGCGTGGCTCCCGGCTCGGCCCCGGGCCCGGCATCGGGCAGGGCGGGGGCCGGCTCGGCCAGGGCCTCCAACAGCGAGGCGGCCTCGGCGGCGCTGATCTGGCCCTCCTGGACCATCTTCAGGATGCGCAGCCGTTCCTCTTGCATCGCTCGTCCATCACCGGCCGTCATGGCGCTCACCTCACCGAAAGTCGCGGCGCATGGTCAACAGCGTGCGCCGCTCGCGAAAGCCGTAGGAGCCGAGTACCTTGACGGCGGTCGGGTCGGTGGTGTGGAGGGTTGCCCGGACCGGGCGCTCCGGCGCGGCGGCCAGGAGGTGCAACGCCCGGCTGAGGAGGGGCATCTCCACCCGGCCGGCGTGCTCCGGGTGCACCAGGAGCGCGAGGCGGTGGGCCCGGCGGCCAAAGCTGACCGTGACCGAGGCGAGGCCCACCGGCAACTGGCCCTGGGAGCCCGCCGCCACGGCCACCAGGCGATAGGCCTTCCGGCTGGACAACGTCGCGCCCATGCGGACCATCAGCCGGCTGATGGCGTCGGGCCAGTAGTCCTGCCGCTGGAGGGGCCGGATCCACTGCTGCTCCAGGGGCACAGCCTGGCGGGCCAGCTCGTAGAGCTTGTATCCCTCGTCGGCGTGTGGCGGCCGCACCTTGTAGTCCACGCTGTCGACCACGGCCACGGGCCGCAGCTCTTCGGCCCACAGATCGGTCTCGCCGCCCACCTCGCGAAAGCCCTGCTCCAGGTAGAGGTGCATCGCCGGGCGGTTGTCGCGGTGGACCTGGAGCAGGACGCCCTGGGCGCCCAGCCCGGCAGCCTCGTCGGCTGCCGCCGCCGTGAGCTGGCGGCCGATGCCCTGGTTGCGGTAGTCGGGGGCCACCACGACGTTGCAGATGATGTACCACTGGCGGTTGCCCGGGGCGCGGTTGACGTTGGCGTTGCCCACCACCCGCGCGCGCCCTCCGGCGCCGGACACCTCCCAGACAAAGCCCCGGAAGGCGTCTCGAAACTCCGGATCTGCCTGTGACAGCCACCACACGAGGGGTGAGAGGCGGGCCATCCAGCGCAGCTCGCGCAGCGCGGCGCGGCCCCGCTCGTCCATGTCGGAGGCAAACGCCTCGCTTATGAGCCGGGAGACGTCGTGGAGGTCGCGGACCGGCTCGAGGGGCCGCAGGCGTCCCTGCCACGGCGGGGAGGCTTCGGTTGCAGTCGTGACAACCATCGATGCTCCAACTGTCCAGATTGGCCTATTATAGCACAGGCGGTCAAGATCGACACGTTCTGGACGCAAGATGGAGGGCGAATCGGCGCAGGCGATGAGCATCGAACCCCTCACTCGCCGGCGGAGGTCGCCGCGGCGGTGCGCGACGCCGCGGCCACAGCGTGCCCGTTCTGCTCGAGGTTGACCAGGGGACGCACGAAAAAGCTGCCAATGCCCGCCAGGGCAAAGACGGACCCGCCAAAGACGTACCACGGCTGCACGCCGACCACGTCGGCGACCGGGCCGGCGATGGCCAGGCTGAGGGGCATCATGGCCGAGGCCAGGCTGAGGACCAGGGTAAAGATGCGTCCCTGCATGTCGGGCGCCACCGTAGACTGCAGGATGGCGAACAGCGGCCCGTTGATGAGGGGGTTCATGGCCCCCGCCACAAACATGCCGCCCAGCGCCAGGGGGAAGCCGTCGGACGGCGCCAGGCCGACGACGGCCGTGCCGATGCCGCCGACGACCATGGCCGACAGCGAGGTATACACCCGCCGCTTGAACCCGCCCCAGACGCTGAGGAGCAGGCCGCCGGCCAGCATGCCCACGCCCCAGGCCGACTCCAGCCAGCCCAGCTCCAGGGCGCCGCCGCCAAAGTGCGCGGTGATCAGGAGGGGCATGAGGGCAAAGCCGGGGTTGACCACAAAGTTGATGATCATGCACATGACCAGGACGGCCACCAATCCGGGCCAGCCCCAGGCGTAGCGCAGCCCCGCCGAAAAGTCCTGCCAGACCGTGGCCGGCCGGCCGCCCGCACCCTCGCCGGTTGCCCGGCGGGGCTGGGGGATGGCGATAAAGAGCAAGGGCAGGATGGCCATGGCCGCGGTGCCCACGTCGATGGCCATGACGCTGTGGAGCGGCAGCACGCTGATGGCGATGGCCCCCAGGGGCGGGCCGACGATGTTCAGGGCGCCCTGCATGGTCTGGTTGATGCCCGCCACGCGGGAGAGGTGCTTCTCGGGCACCATGAGGGAGGTGGAGGCCTGCATGGCCGGCCAGTGAAAGGCTTCGCCCAGGGAGCGGGCCAGCATGGCCACGTAGATGTGCCACACGGCCAGGGAGCCGCTCCAGAAGAGATAGACCAGCCCGGCCGAGACGACCGCTACAAAGCCGTCGGCCACCATCATGACCCGGCGGCGGTTCCAGCGGTCCACCAGCGCTCCGGCAAAGGGCCCCAGGACGATGCTGGGCAGGACGGCCACCAGGGTAGCCGTTGCCAGGATCGTCCCCGAGCCCGTCTCGCGGGTGAGCCACCACACGAGGGCAAACTGGACCAGGCGGCTGCCGATCATGGAAAAGGCCTGGCCCGTCCAGATGGCAAAGAATGGCACCTGCCATCGCTTTGCTACGCTTGTCGACTGCATTCCCGTCTCCCTGGCCGCCGGATGCGGCCCCTGTCCCCGCGGATTGTGCCTTGCAAGGGGCAAGGGGCGGCGCACCCGGTGCCTTTGGTACGATGCCGCTGTCTGTCAGTCCAGGGCATCGAGGAGGAGTTCGGCGTCTTCGGGCGTGATCTGGCCCTGCTCCACCATGCGCAGGATGCTCAGGCGCTCCTCGTCGAGGCTGGGCGCCGCGGCGCCGGCCACGGGTCCGTCGGGCTCGCCCTCCTGCCAGTCCTCGACTTCGGCCTCGAGGCCGGCCTCGACGGGCTCCTCGCCAGCCTGCCTCGCCTCGCGGCGTGCCCGGCGCTCCGCCGCCTGCTGCACGCGCTCCTGCGTCCGGTCCACGCGCTCCTGCGCCCGGTCCATGCGCTCCTGGGCGCGGGCGGCCTTTTCGGCTGCCCGATCCAGGTTGCGCTGGAGCCGCTCCATGGCCCGCTCGACGGTCTGCTGTGCCTGGTTGCCATAGCGCTGCCAGTCGGTGCTCTCCAGCTTGACCCGGAGGCGCGACATGGCCGCCTCCATCTCCTGGCTCACCTGGCGGCCGATGGCCTCCAGGTCGACGGCGCGCAGGCTCTCTTCCACCTGGCGGGCGATCTCGTCGCCCAATTCGATGCGGACGTGGACGCCGGCCCCATCGCCGCCAAGGGTGATGTTGCCGCCGGCCTGGACGGCGATCTCGGCGCCGCCCTCGCCCAGCGTGCCGCTCAGGCGGCCCTCGCTCCGCTCCTCGCCGTCCAGGGGCATCGAGGACAGGATCTTGCCCCCGGCGACCAGGTTGACGTGGGCCCCGGCGTCGCCACCCGGGCGCAGCAGGGCGTTGCCGTCGACGTGAAAGTGGTAGGTCTGCCCCCGGCTCACGTCGCCGTTGAGATAGAGATTGCCGCCGATGCGCGACACCCGGGCGCCGCCGGCCAGCTCCCGGGCGGTGAGGTTGCCGGCCACCTGGTCGATGGTCACCGGGCCGGCGACCTCTTTCAGCGTCGCGTTGCCGCCCACACGGTCGGTGACGATGGCCCCGGCCATCTCCCTGGCGTGGAGGTTGCCGCCCACGCGCGAGGCGCGCAGGTGCCCAAGCTCCCTGGCTGCCAGGTCGCCGCGGACGTTTTGCAGGTCGGCGGCCTTGACCTCGTGGAGGGAGGCGTTGCCATAGACGGTGCCGACGACGCGCAGGTCGGCGGCCTCGTCGGCGCGCAGGTTGCCATACACCTCGGCCAGGTGGGCGTGGGCCACCTCGTCCAGGTGCAGGTTGCCGCGCACCTGCTCGGCGTTCAGGCTGATGACCTCTGTCACTGTAAGGTTGCCCTGGGCCTGGCGGACGTGGAGGGGCAGGCCGGCCGGGATCCTGATCTCGCAGCTCTCGGAAACGGACAGGGCCAGCTCCTCGGGGGAGCGGTCGATGCTCAGGGCCTCATCCGGGTCCCCCTCTATGCGGACCCTCACCTCGTGCCTGTCCCAGCCCACAATCCGGGCGTTGCCCGCCAGCTCGACGAGGGCGAGGCGCGGGGCGCCGTCGATAGAAACCAGACGTTCGTTCATGGTCGCCCTCCTACTTGCCTTTCAGCAGCTCGACGGCCTGCTCGGAAGAGATCGCGCCGGCTGCCAGCTTTTCAAGGATACTCTTGCGCTCGGCGGGGGCGATGGCCTCCGCCTCTTCGTCCACCTCGTAGCCCAGGGCGCGGATGACCTCGGTGAGGCGGGCACGGGCGGTGGGGTACGAGATATTGAGCTCTTCCTGGACGCGGGTGAGCTTGCCCTCGCACCGGATAAAGGTTTCGATGAAGGCCAACTGCTGGGGTGACAGCCGGTAAAAGCGCCCCAGGCTAAACTGGCCCTCCAGTGCCGAATCGCAGGTCCGGCAATGGAGACGGGTGACGGTCATGGTCTCGCCACAGACCGGACACTTGCCGATGACTGGAAACATGGTTCATTGCCTCCTTTGCACTTGCATACTGTAGGGAGCCAGAGAAGTCTGCGGCCGGGCGGGTCGCTCCAGGCGCTGCCCCAGGGCCAGGAGGCCCTGCCCCAGGCGGGTCAGCAGGCGGCCCCCGGTGCGGGACAGCCGGCTCGGACGAACGGGCCTGAGGTTGTGATACAGCGCGTCCTCGGCGGCTTGCTGCCGCGCTTCCTCGACGCGGTAGACCAGAAGCTGAACATTCAACCCATAGTCGGGTGTCATCACGTCTCACCTCTCCTTTCGGCGCGGCTGTTGCTGCTGCCGTGCCTTCCTCGTGTCCCACGGTGGCGCCAGTGAGTACAAGAATCTTGTCTTCAACCTGCGATATTCTAACATACAACCCTAGATTTGTCAAGGGGTCAAATAAAGATTTTTGACAGAAACTTGAAAATGTTAAACTTTGATAAAGAATCTTTTATGGCCCGTGGCCACGACCACGACCAGGATGAGCGCGAGGAGCAGGGCGACGATGCCGTAGGCCGGCCGCAGCCCTATGACGTCGGCCAGGCGGCCCAGGGCGAGGGGCAGGGCCAGGATGGCCGTCCCCGAGGCAAGGGTGGCGCGGGCGCTGGCCTGCACGGCCCTCTCGCCGGCGGCGCCCATCGCCTGGGAGAGGATCAGGGGGTAGAGGTTGGCGACGCCCAGGCCGGTGAGGAACAGGCCGCTCAAGCCGGCCCAGGCCCTCCCCGCCCCCGGGCCCCAGAACGCCAGGAAGCCGGCAAGGGCGAGCAGGCTGGAGGCCACCACCAGCCGGCGCGGGGCAAAGCGCGTCACCAGGCGGCTGCCGGCCACGCGGCCCAGGATCATGGCCGCCAGGAACAGGCTGACCGCCTGGGCCGCGCCCGCCTTGGGCATGCCCACGACGCCCTCAAAGTAGTTGGCGCTCCAGAAGATCATGCAGAACTCGACCGAGATGGCCAGGACGAGGCCCAGCCAGTTGATCCAGAACAGGGCCGGCAGGGGCCGGCCACCGCCTGGCCCCGGCAGCGCGGCAGTGGACTCCCGGGCGGTGCCCCTTCCCAGGACCGCGTACAACAGGGCCGGCGTCAGGGCCATGGCGCCCAGCGCCACGCGCCAGCTACCGAGCCAGCGGGCCGACCAGCCGACCAACAGCGGAGCGGCCGTGGACACCAGCGAAGAGATGACGTTGGCCTCGGACAGGGCGACAGATCGCCGCTCGCCGTGGCGGTCGGACAGCGCCGCGGGCACGATGGCCAGGATCAGCGAGCCGATGAGACCCATGAGGAACGAGGCGGCGATGGTGATGGCCGGCTGCCGGCCGAGCAGCAGCAGGACGGCGTTCAGGCTCACGCCGGCGGCCCCGACCCACAGCGAGCGCCAGCGGCCCAGGCGCTGCACCACCAGGTGCCCGCCGAAACCGACGAGGAGGATGCCGGCGGCAAAGGCGGTAAAGTGCAGGCTGCTCAGCGTGTACGACAGCCGCAGCTCGTCCTGTAGAAAGGGGGTGATGGGGCCGAGGACGTTCAGAAAATAGCCGTAAAAGGCCAGCATCAGGTAGGCCAACCAGGTAAGACCGTCGCGACGGAGGGTCTCGGCTTTCATGGCGCCATTGTGTGCCAGAACCGGCTTTTTGTCAATTGAACGGCGGGCCCGATCGCCTGCCCGCGGGAGGCTTTTCGCCAGGCCCCGCCTTCTTGCATATTGGACCGAGTTGCGGTAGAATGGGCCGCGAGGTTGCCCTTTGGTAAGGGGAGAATCCGGGCTTGCGCCCGGCCAACTTGTTATAGTAGAATAGGATCGGCTAGGCGGTCGGGGGTCGTCTAATGGCAGGACAAGGGACTTTGGATCCCTGTATCGAGGTTCAAATCCTCGCCCCCGAGTAGCCGGGCCCTTAGCTCAGCGGCAGAGCGACCCGCTCATAACGGGTTGGTCGCAGGTTCGAATCCTGCAGGGCCCATCTTGACCAGGGATGGCGATCCTTCCCTCCCGCGGCCAGGGAAAGAGGGTTGGAGCATGAGCCAGGTTTTGGTTCTCAATGCCACGTACGAGCCATTAAACGTAATTTCTGTGAGGCGCGCTGTTCTGCTCCTCCTAAAGGAGAAGGCAGAGATCGTAGAGGCGGCGGGTGCCTGGCTGCACTCGCAGCAAATGGCCCTGCCTGTGCCCCTTGTCATTCGCCTGGTGTGTTACGTGCGCATCCCGCGCCACTTCTCGCTGCCCCTCTCCAGGCGGACGGTCCTGGCCCGCGACCATTACACCTGCCAGTACTGCGGCGAGCGCCTGCCCAAGGCCGTCCTGACCATGGACCACGTGCAGCCTCGCTCCAAGGGCGGCGAAACCTGCTGGGAGAACGTGGTGGCGGCCTGCGCCTCGTGCAACCGCCGCAAGGGGGGCCGCACCCCCGAAGAGGCCCGCATGCCGCTCTTGCGCGAGCCGCGGCGGCCGCGCTACCTGGCCCTGACGTTCCTGGAAGAGGCCAGCGCGCCCCAGGCGTGGACCAAGTACATGTATTTCTGACCCCAGGCGGGGCAGCCACAGCACGTCCTTTTTTTGCTGCCCCGAACCAACAATGGTATACTATAGTCTAGCGCGCCGGGCCGGTTTGCCCGGCGCGAGTTTGTCAGGTGGATGACCGGCAGGGCGGCTCCTCTGCGCAGTGCTGCGATTCGCAGAGAACAGAGCGGGCCGCCCGTCTTGTTTCCCCGGGCCGCGGCCGCTGGGCCGGTGCCCGGGGGTTGGGCCGGCATCCAGGGAGTAGAAACATGGACAAGAGAAAATCCAAGACGTTAGATAGAGTCCGAAACATAGGAATCATTGCACATATTGACGCGGGCAAGACGACGGTGACAGAGCGCGTGCTGTTCTACACCGGGCTGACGCACCGCCTGGGCGGCGTGGACGAAGGGACGACGGTGACCGACTTTATGCCCCAGGAGCGGGAGCGGGGCATTACCATCCAATCGGCGGCCATCACCGCCAGTTGGAAGGAGTACCAGGTGAACGTCATCGACACCCCGGGCCACATCGACTTCACGGCCGAGGTGCAGCGCAGCCTGCGCGTGCTCGACGGCGGCGTGGTCGTCTTTGACGGCGTGGCCGGCGTAGAGCCCCAGTCGGAGACGGTATGGCGCCAGGCCGACCGCTACGGCGTGCCGCGCATCTGCTTTGTGAACAAGATGGATCGCGTGGGCGCCGACTTCTGGCGGGCCATCCAGAGCATCAGCAAGCGGCTGGGCGCCAACCCCGTGGCCGTGCAGTTGCCCATCGGGGCGGAAGATCGCTTCTGCGGCGTGGTGGACCTGATGGAAAACAGGGCCGTCGTCTTTTGCGACGAGGACCACGCCGAACCGGCCGTCACCGACGTGCCGGCCGACATGCAGGCCGAAGTGGCGTTTCGTCGCGAGGAGATGATCGAGAAGCTGGCCGAGCTGGACGACGAGCTGGCGGCCCGCTACCTGGAAGGCGAAGAGGTAGAGGTCGAGACGCTGCGCGCCGTGCTGCGCCGGGCCACCCTCGAGGGCCGGGCCGTGCCCGTCCTGTGCGGGGCGGCGCTGCGCAACAAGGGCGTCCAGATGCTGCTGGACGCCGTCATCGACTACCTGCCCTCGCCCCTGGACGTGCCGCCCATGGTCGGCGAGGATCCGGACACGGGAGAAGAGATCCTCTGCCCGCCCGATCCCGATGCGCCGACGGCGGCGCTGGTCTTCAAGGTCAGCACCGACCCCTACATGGGACGGTTGGCCTTTTTCCGCGTCTATTCCGGCGCGGTGCGCCGGGGCGAGTCGCTGCTCAACGCCAACGAGGGACAGCGGGAGCGCATCGGGCGCCTGGTGCGCATGCACGCCGACCGCCGCGAGGAGGTGGACGAGATCATCGCCGGCGACATTGGCGCCGTGCTGGGGCTAAAGGGCACCACGACGGGGCAGACGCTGTGCGCCGAGGAGCAGCCGGTGATCCTGGAACAGATCACGTTCCCGACGCCCGTTATCGAGCTGGCCATCGAGCCGCGCAGCAAGAGCGAAGAGAACAAGCTGTCGGAGGCCCTGGCCCGCCTGCTGCAAGAGGATCCGACGCTTCAGGTGCGCCACGACGAGCGCCTGGGGCAGACGGTGCTGGCCGGCATGGGCGAGCTGCACCTGGACGTAGTGCTCGACCGCCTGCGGCGCGAGTTTGCCGTGGGCGCCAACGCCGGGCGGCCCCGGGTGGCCTACTACGAGACCATCACCCGCCCGACCAAGGTGGAAAGCCGCCTGGTCAAGCAGACCGGCGGCCACGGCCAGTTTGCCGTCGTGGAGCTGGAGGTCGAGCCCCTGCCTTCGGGCGGCGGGTTCGTCTTCGAGAACAAGATCGTCGGCGGGGCAGTGCCCCGGCAGTTCATCTCGGCCGTCGAGGCGGGTCTGCGCGACGCCATGACCCAGGGCGTGCTGGGCGATCACCCGCTCATCGACATCAAGGTGGCCCTGGTGGACGGCAAGACCCACGAGGTCGACTCGTCGGACATGGCCTTTCGCGCGGCGGCCTTCCAGGGGCTGCGCAAGGCGGTGGCCCAGGCGGGCCCCATCCTGCTGGAGCCCATCATGCGCGTCGAGGTCATCACCCCCGACACCTACACGGGGGAGGTCATCGGCGACCTGAGCGCCCGGCAGGCCAGCATCACCGGCATCGACAGCCGCAACGGAAGCGGCCAGTCGATCCAGGCGCAGGTACCCCTGGCCGAGATGTTTGGCTATGCCACCACGCTGCGCTCGCGGACGCAGGGGCGGGGCAGCTTTGTCATGGAGTTTGATCACTATGCCCCTGTTTCGCCCGACGTGGTCAAGGCGCGGGAGCAGGCACGGTAGACGGCCGGCTCCTGCCCGGAAATGCGCGACGAGCCCCCCGTGCCCCGGCACGGGGGGCTTTGCGTTCCGCGGCCCGGCGGCGCCCCGCACGCCACAGGCTGCCGCTGCTTGCCCGCGCAGAGGACCGGTGCTATAATAGCCGGGCCGTGCCGGGCGACGCCGAGATGCCCCGGCACGAAGGCGAGCCTGGACCAAAGGGAGGGAGGCCAAGATGAGCTACTGGGATCAATTCCGAGCCTGGCTGCAGAGGCTGCTGCAGGGAGAGCCCCGGCCGGAGCCCCCCACGCCGGCCGTCGAGCCCCTCGCGGCGGTCCGCCCCCGCGTCCTGCTGATCAACTTTGATCCCGTGGTCCAGGCCGAGGGTGGGCGCAAGCTGAGCCGGGTGCTGGGCTGGAACGACGTCGATGCCCTGTGCCGGGGCTACATCGACGACCTGCGAGAGTGCAGCGGCGGGTACGTCGACTACCAGATCGTGCAAGAGATCGAGGCCGAGACCTGGCCCGTAAAAGAGGACGGCTTTCGCTACGACGCCAGCACCTTTTTGCGCTGCTGGCGCAGCGGCACCGGCTTTCACCAGCCCGACACCGTGAGCTACGAGGCCATCGTGTCCGACTTTGACCTGCCCGCCCGGGTGAATGCGGACCAGATCGACGAGGTGTGGCTCTTTGGCTTTCCCTACGCCGGCTTTTACGAGTCGCGCATGGTGGGGCCGGGCGCCTTCTGGTGCAACGCCCCCGAGATGCGTCGCAACGACGTGTCGCGCCGTTTCGTGATCATGGGCTTTAACTGCGAGCGCGGCGTGGGCGAGATGCTGGAGAGCTTTGGCCACCGGACCGAGTCGATCCTCAAGCACGCCTGGCGCCGGGTGCCGGGCGAGGACAACCTCTGGGAGCGGTTTTTCCGCCACGAGAAGATCGCGCCCGGCCGGGCCAACGTCGGCTGGATGCACTATGCTCCCAACAGCGTCACGGACTATGACTGGGGCAACAGGGCCTACGTGCGCAGCAACTGCGACGACTGGCTGAACTTTCCCAACTTTAGCGGCGCCTGGCGCGACGTCAACTGCCAGGAGTGGGGCAACGGCGACATCCGCGAGCATCATCGCTGGTGGTTCCGGCACCTGCCCAAGGCGCCCGGCCAGACGCGGGGGATTGCCAACAACTGGTGGCTGTATGCCGTCGATCCGAACAACGTCCGGTGACGCTGCCGGAATGGAGGGTTGAGTGCCCAGGATACTGACCGCGCCGCGGATGGCGCGCTGCATCGGTTGCGACTCGTGCATGCTGGCCTGCGCGCGGCTGGTGTACCAGAGCTTCACGCCGCACAAGAGCGCCATCCAGATTCGCAGCCGGGGTGGCGTGATGGGCCGCATGGTGGCCAACATTTGCCGGGCCTGCGCCGCGCCGGCGCCGTGCGTCGTCGCCTGCCCCACCGACGCCCTGCGGGACCGCAGCGGCGGCCGGGGCATGGTCTATCGCAAAGAGGCGTGCATCGGCTGCCATGCCTGCGAGGAAGCCTGCCCGGTAGGGGCCATCGGCTGGGACGACGAGGAGGACAGGCCGGTGGTGTGCATCTTTTGCGGGCAATGCACCCGCTTTTGCCCCCACGATTGCCTGGAAATGGTGGCGGTGCGCTGATGGACCACGCCCGGGGATCGGAGGGAGTGCCATGCTGAACCACGACGTGATCCGCATCCTGCACGTCGACCTGGGCACCGGGGAGCAGCGCGTCGAGGACCGGGAGGACCTGTTCCGCGACGTCCTGGGCGGGACGGGGGTGGCCGTGCGGCTGCTGGACGAGATGGTGGACGCCGGCGAGGATGCGTTGCACCCGGCCCAGCCGGTGATCCTGGCCATCGGGCCCCTGACGACCATCTTTCCGGTGGTGACCAAGACGGTGGCGACCTTTCGCTCGCCGCTGACGGGCGAGTATGGCGAGAGCCACGCCGGGGGCCATCTCGCCTCGGCGCTGCGCTACGCCGGCTACGACGCCCTCGTCCTCCGGGGCCGGGCCAGCCGGCCGGTCTATCTCGTCGTCGACGGCAAAGAGGTCGAGATCCGCGGCGCGGAGGCCATGGTTGGCATGGACACCTCCGAGACCGGGCGCGTCATCCGCGACCGGGTGGAGGGCGCGGGCCATCGCAGCATCATCCGCATCGGGCCCGCCGCCGAGGAGGGGGTGCGCTATGCCAACGTCAACGTCGACACCTTTCGCCACTTTGGCCGCCTGGGCCTGGGCGCCGTCCTGGCCAGCAAGAACCTGAAGGCCGTGGCCGTCATCGGCCGCAAGCACCTGGCCCTGCCCGCCGACCATCGTCTGTATAAAAAGACCTACGCCGAGATCTATGACCGGGTGCTGCACACCGACGCCATGATAAAGTACCACGAGCTGGGCACGGCGTCCAACGTCATCCCGCTGAACGAGCTGGGCGCCCTGCCCAGCTTTAACCTGCGGCAGGGCTTTTTCGGCGAGGCCGACGAGATCAGCGGCGAGGGCTTTGCCGAGGGCGAGCTCACCACCAAACGCGCCTGCGCCGGCTGCCAGATCGGCTGCATCCACGTGGCCTCCTACCGGCGGCCCTTTGCGCCGGGATACGAGTACGAGTCGACGCTGGTGGCCTACGACCACGAGCTGATCTATGCCGCGGGCTCGCTGCTGGGCGTGGGCAACCGCGGCGAGGTGCTGCGCCTGCTGGAGGACATGGACCTGGCCGGCATGGACACCATCTCTTGCGGCACGGCCCTGGCCTGGGCCACGGAGGCGATGGAGCGCGGCCTGGTGCGGCCCGAGCAGTTGGGCGGTGTCTGCCTGCGCTTTGGCGACGCCGAGGGCTATGCCCGGGCCATCGCCAGCATCGCCCGGCGCGACAGCGAGCTGGGCCATTGGCTGGGCGAGGGCGAGGTGGCCGCCGCCCGCCACTATGGCGGCCTGGATTTCGTCGCGGCCGTGGGCGGGCAGGGCATCGCCGGCTACTGGACGGGCTACGGGCACGTGGTGGGCCACCTGCTGGGCGCCCGCCACTCGCACCTGGACAATGCCGGCTATGCCCTGGACCAGAAGCTGGAGCCGTACACTGACGAGGCGCTCATCGAGCGGCTGGTGGCCGACGAAGCCGAGCGCATCACCCAGACCTGCGTCGCCATCTGCCTGTTCGCCCGGGGCGTCTATGACCTGGAAACCATCAGCCAGGCCCTGGCCAGCGTCGGCATCCGGCGCAGCCCCGACGAGCTGCTGGCCATGGGCCGGCGCATCTATGACGAGCGGGTGCGGCTGCGGGAGCGCCTGGGCTTCCGGGCGTCGGCGGGCGACGTGCCGCGGCGCTTTTTCGAGACGCCCACGCCGCGCGGGCAGTTGCAGCCCGAGCGCGTGGCCAACCTGTTGGCGCTCTACGAGCAGAAGAGGGGGCAGACATGACGGAAACGACCTTTCGGGCCCTGGTGGTACACGAGGAGCCGGCGGGCGAGAACGGGGGCGCGTTTCGGCGCCAGGTGCAAGAGCGCGCTGTAGACGACCTTCCCGGGAACGACCTGCTGGTGCGGGTGCACTGGTCGTCGCTCAATTACAAGGACGCGCTGTCGGCCACGGGCAACAAGGGCGTCACCCGCCGCTATCCGCACACCCCGGGCGTCGACGCGGCCGGCGTGGTGGCCGAGAGCCGGGCGGACGAGTTCCGGCCGGGCGACGAGGTGATCGTCACCAGCTATGACCTGGGCATGAACACGCCCGGCGGCTGGGGCGAGTTCGTGCGCGTGCCGGCGGGGTGGGCGTTGCCCCTGCCGGCGGGCCTTTCCCTGCGGGAGAGCATGATCTATGGCACGGCGGGGTTCACCGCCGGCCTGGCCCTCACGCGGCTGGAGGAGAACGGGCTGGCGCCCGACCAGGGCGAGGTGCTGGTCACGGGCGCCACGGGCGGGCTGGGCAGCCTGGCCGTCGGCATCCTGGCCCAGGCGGGCTATCACGTCGTAGCCGCCACGGGCAAGGTCGACGAGGAAGACATGCTTCGCGGCCTGGGCGCGGCGCAGGTCATCCACCGCGACGAGGTGCGCGACGAGGGCAACCGGCCGCTCCTCTCGGCGCGCTGGGCCGCGGCGGTCGATACCGTGGGCGGCACGTATCTGGCGGGCATCCTCAAGGCCATCAAGTACGGCGGCGCCGTGGCCTCCTGCGGCCTGGTGGCCTCACCCGAGCTGCCCACCACGGTCTATCCCTTTATCCTGCGGGCGGTAAGCCTGCTGGGCATCGACTCGCAGAGCTGCCCCATGGACGTCCGGCGCCGGGTATGGCGCAAGCTGGCCGGCCCCTGGCGGCCCGAGGGATTGGAGAGCGTGGCCCGCGAGCGCCGCCTCGAAGAGCTGGAGCCCGAGATCGAGCGCATCCTGCGGGGCGAGCAGCGGGGGCGCGTGGTGGTGCGCCTGGACGGCTGACCGTGGCCGCAGGTGCAGACCGGGCAGGCACAATGGCTCGAGTGCACCTGTGCGCAGTTGCAAACAAGCCCAAGCTATGTTACACTGGCCTCATGAATATCCAGACGCTCAAGCGTGAATTGTCGGCGATAGTGACCGGCTTCGAGGGTGTGTGCCTGGTCTACTTGTTTGGCTCCCAGGTCGAGGGTGTCCGCGGTCCCATGAGCGACCACGATTTTGCGGTGCTCGTCGAGCGCGGCATCGATGGACTGGACGTCCAGGCCCGCCTGGCGCACGAGTTGGCTCGTGTCCTGGGAACCGAGCGCGTCGACGTCGTACTCCTGAATCGCGCGCCTGCTGAGCTGGCCTATGCCGTCATTGCTCAGGGAAAGGTGGTGTACGAGCGGGATACGGCGACGCGCGTCGAATACGAGGCGACCGTCTTGAGCCTCTACAGTGACTTTTTGCCCTACTTGAGGGCGCAGCGCCAGGACATTTTGCGGGGGGATGATGATGCCCAGCGAGTTCGCCGGTATCGAGCGGCGCTTGGACGAACTGAGCGAACGCTTGGCCAGATTGCAGCCACTGGCCGAAAAGCCACGGACCGAGTTTGATCAGGATCCCTATCTCCGGGACATCGTGGAGCACAATCTTCAAGTCGCGGCTCAATGCTGTCTCGACGTCAGCCATCGCATCATCTCCCTGGAGGGTGCGCAAAAGCCGGTCGACTACTACGAAGCCATCCTCCGCATGGGCGAATTGGGCGTCCTTCCAACGGACTTTGCTCGGTCCCTGGCCCCGCTGGCCGGTTTCCGCAACATATTGGTGCACGGCTATCTGGCGCTCGATTGGGACGAGATCTATCGAGCCCTGCACCGATTGGACGATCTTTACAGCTTTGCCGAGTTCGTCCGGGACTGGCTGAGGGATCGAACGTCCTCTCCGTGACCCGACGCTGAAGGGCCAATCGGACGGTCCCCACTTCGGCTCGCACTGAGCCAGCGGTCGTCGTTTGCACGCGCGCTGGCGCCGGCGGTTGACAGCCCCGCGGCCGGATGGTACAATGGCTGCTACAACGGCGCATCGAGTAATACCCTCGTCGTGCTGGTTCGATGCGGAGCAGTTCCACTGTAGACGTTCACGCCAGATGGAGAAGCGGCCATGGATACAGGGCAATGCTACCTGGGACTGGGCTTGCTCCTGGGAGTCCTCATCGGAGCGCTCTTTGCCTACGGCAACGCACGCCGCGAGAATGCCAGGCGCAAGATCGATGCCCTTAAAACCGAACGAGCCAAGGCCAAAGGGATCGTGGACAAGGCCGTGGAGCGGCGCAAAGAGGGCGCCGGCGAGATGCCGGGCGCCGTGTTCCTCATGGTGCTGGCCGTCGTGCTGTTGATCCTCACGATCTATATGCTCGCCGCGGGCAACGGGCTCTTCTAGCAGCGTGTCGGAGAGGAGAACGATTCTCGCTCGTAGTAACGACTTCCGTTGTTTTGGACGGCTAAAGCCGTTACTACGAACCCTCTCCGACCACTTGCCAGAGGGCCGGAGCACCTCGATAGGCCGCCGGGCCGTTGACAGTGGCCGCAAAGTGGGGTAGAATAGCGGGCGCTGAAGCAGCAGAGCAGGAGGATCTGACCGTGAAAGCCATGGTTCTGCGCGAGCCCGCGCCTGCCGCCCGTCATCCATTGGCCCTGGTCGAGCTGCCGCTGCCCGAGCCGGGGCCGGGCCAGGTACGCCTTCGGGTGCTGGCCTGCGGCGTGTGCCACACGGACCTGCACCTGGTGGAGGGCGAGATCGCGACACCCCGGCTGCCCGTCGTACCCGGGCACCAGGTCGTCGGCGTGGTCGACGCCCTGGGGGCGGGCGTCACCCGCTTCCGCCCTGGCGACCGGGTGGGCGTCCCCTGGCTCTACTGGGCCGACGAGACGTGCGACTTTTGCCTTAAGGGCCAGGAGAACCTGTGCCCCAACGCCCTCTTTACCGGGCAGCACGTCGACGGTGGCTTTGCCCAGTTCATGGTCTCGCACGCCGGCTGGACCTATCCCATCCCCGGAGACCTGCGCGACGAACTGGCCGCGCCCCTGCTGTGCGCCGGCCTCATCGGCTACCGCTCCCTGCGCCTCAGCGAGATCCGGCCGGGCGAGCGCCTGGGGCTGTATGGCTTTGGGGCCTCGGCGCACATTGCCATCCAGGTTGCCCGCCACTGGGGCTGCGAGGTGTTTGTCTTCACGCGGAGCGAGGAGCACCGGCGCCACGCCCTCGAGCTGGGGGCCGCCTGGGTGGGCGATGCCCGCGACGAGCCGCCCGCCCTGCTGGACAGCGCCGTCACCTTTGCGCCGGCCGGCTGGCTGGTGCCCGAGGTGCTCCGCGTCCTCCGCCCGGGCGGCACCCTGGCCATCAACGCCATAACCATGAGCCCCATTCCCGAGATGCCCTACGACCTGCTCTACGGCGAGAGGACGGTGCGCAGCGTGGCAAACCTGGCGCGCCGCGACGCGGAAGAGTTCCTGCCCCTGGCGGCCGAGATCCCGGTGCGCACCGACGTCGAGGTGTTTCGCCTGGAGGACGCCAACGAGGTCCTGCTGCGGCTCAAGCGCAGCGAGGTCCGGGGCGCGGCTGTGCTCAAGATTGCAGACTAGGCGCCGGGCCCGAGGTTGCGCCCGGCACCGCGACGAGGAGATCCTGTTCAATGCGGAAACGATTCCCGGTTTTGGCTGCCCTGGCAGCCCTGTTTTTGGCTCTGACGAGCTGTGCCGCGGGCGAAGGAGAGGTCGCCGGGGTACAGTCGACGCCGGTGCGGACCGTGCGCCCGGTTTTCACCAGCACGACCACGCCCACGCCCACCGTCGTGCCCAGCGACACCCCGCTGCCCACCGCGACCTCGGTCCCGACCGATACGCCATTGCCGCCGAGCGACACGCCCCCGCCGACCGACACCCCCGCCCCGGAAACGCCAACCGAGGCACCTACGGCCGAGCTGCCTTCGCCGACGGCGTCGCCGCCGCCCGCGCCGCCCACGGCCACGACGGCGCCCCAACCGCAGCCGACCAGCCCCCCACCGCCCCCGACGGCGACGCCCAAGCCCGCGGTCGACTTTCGAATCACCGAGATCGTGGCTTTTGAGGATGGCAGCCTGCTTTCGAGCGGGATGCACAACGTCTATTTCACGGTCCTTGACGCCGGTGGCGCGCCCCTGGACGGCATCATCGTCGAGGAGGTCAACAACCAGCCCACGGAGCGGGTGACCACCGGCGACAAGGGGCCGGGCAAGGCCGAGTTTACCATGTGGGCCGGCGACTATCGCTTCAAGGTGGTGGGCAATGCCGGGGGGCAGGCATTCAGCAGCGAGACGACACACGTCCTGTCCATCGTGTTCCAACATGCCGTTTGGGATGATCTCATCGCGGGGGGCATCTGCTCCGACGCGGAAAGTTGCCTGGCCATGGGCCCCATGCACTTTAGTTATCGCGTGACGTTTCAAAGGACGTGGTAAGCATGAAGGAAGAGTTCGTCATCCGCCCGGCGCTGCCCGAGGACCGGCCGGCCATGGAGCGCATCTGCGCCCACACCTGGGAGTCGGGCGACTATATCCAGGAGGTGTGGGACGAGTGGCTGGCGGCCGAGAATGGCCCGCTGCTGGTGGTCGAGCTGGATACCGTAGGGGTGGTCAGCCTGAACAAGGTCACCCGCCATCCCGAGGGCCAGTTCTGGCTGGAGGGCATGAGGGTCGATCCCGACTACCGGGGCCGGGGCATCGCCCGGCGCTGCCTGGACTGGAACCTGGCCTACGCCCGGGAGCAGGGCGGGCGGGTGGTGCGCCTGAGCACCGGCGACTATAACACCACGGTACATCGGATGGTCGCCCGCGTGGGCATGGAGCGCGTCACCGAGGGGACGCTGCGTGTGGGGCCGGCATTGCCCGGCGGGCGCCGGCCGGCGATCCTCGGGCCGGAAGACAGTGACGCTGTGGCGCGCTTCTGGCGAGGGAGCCCGGTGCTGGCCGCCATGGGCGGCCTCTACAGCCGCGACTGGTCCTGGCGGGAGCTTTCGGCGGCAGCGCTGGCGGCCATGCTGGAGCGGGGCGAGGTGGTGGCCGAGCGGGCGCCCGACGGCAACCTGGCGGCCGTGGCGACGATCCACCATCATGCGGGAGACGAGGAGATGTGGGTTGGGATCGCCGACGGCGAGCCCGCGGCGGTCCAATCGCTGGCCCTGGCCATCCGCGCCGGAGCGGCTGACGCCGGTGCCGGCGAGGCGCGGGCCATGCTGCCCCGCGTGCCCTGGCTGCGGGAGGCCTTTCTGGCAGCGGGCTACGAGCCCGACGACTGGGACGACGAGCTGTGGGTCTACGAGCTGCGGCTTGAGCAGGACGAGGCAGGAGAAGGTGAGCGTGGGCACTAGGCGTTCGCGGGGACGTTGGCCGGGCCTGCTGCTGGCCCTGGCGCTCGCCGCCGTCGTGGCCGGGGCCGCCCTGCTGGTCGCCCGGCCCCTGTGGGCGCCCTGGCTCTACCGAGTGACGGGCGAGGAGAGCCTGGCGGGCCAGGTGCGCGGCTCCCTGGAGTGGCTCGGCAACGTCACCTGCCCCCGGCCGGAGACCGCCGACCTGGTGCCGGTGGCCAACGCCGGCGACAACCCCTTTGGCGTCAACGTCTTCCTGGAGCAGGAGGTCGAGCCGGAAAAGCGCGAGCGTGCGGTGCAGATGATCGCCGATGCCGGCTTTCACTGGCTCCGCCAGGAGTTTCCCTGGGAGGACATCGAGATCCACGGCAAGGGCGACTTTACCGACCGGCGCCACGCGCCGGAGCGCTCGGCCTGGGAAAAGTACGACCACATCGTGGAGCTGGCCGAAGAATACGGCCTGGAGCTGGTGGTCCGGCTGAGCAACCCGCCGGCCTGGAGCCGGGCGGCGGGCGACGAGGCCGGCTCGTTCGCGCCCCCCGACAACCTGGAGGATTACGGCGACTTTTGCGCGGCGGTGGCCGGCCGCTACCGGGGGCGCATCCGCATTTACCAGGTGTGGAACGAGCCGAACATCTATCCCGAGTGGGGCGAGGCGGCCGTCAGCCCCGAGGAGTACACCGAGCTTCTGAAGGTGGGCTACACCCGCATCAAGGCCGCCTGTCCCGAGTGCGTGGTCCTGTCGGGCGCCCTGGCCCAGACGATCCCCCTGGGCCCCCGCGACCTGAACGACTTCTTGTTCCTGCAGCGCATGTACGACGCCGGGGCGGCGGACTATTTTGACGTGCTGGCCATGCAGGGCTACGGGCTGTGGTCGGGGCCCACCGACCGGCGGATGCGGGCCCGCGTGCTCAACTTTTCCCGGCCCCTCTACCTGCGCGAGATCATGGTGGCCAACGGCGACGCCCACAAGCCCATCTGGATCACCGAGATGAACTGGAACGCGCCGCCGGACGATCTACCCGACAAGCAGTTCGGGTCGGTGAGCCTGGAGGAGCAGTCGCGCTATGCGGTGGAGGCGTACCGGCGGGCGCAGCGGGAGTGGCCGTGGGTGGGCGTGGTGACCACCTGGTTTTTCAAGCGCGCCACCGACACCGAGGCGGACCAGGCGATGTACTACTTTCGCCTGGTGGAGCCCGATTTCAGCCCCATGCCGGTCTATCATGCCCTGGCGGACTATTTCCAGGGCGACGAGGCGCGGGTGCTCTACCCCGGCGTGCACCAGGAGGATCACTGGGCGCTGGACTATGGCGGAGACTGGCAGGAGCAGGCCGACCCGGCGGCCGAGCTGGGCGGCTATCGCTACGCCGTGGACGGGCGCTCGAGCCTGGCCTTTGTCTTTCACGGCACGGAGCTGAGCATGCGGCCGGGGCCGAGCGTGGGCCCCGACGAGGGCTGGACGGTGAGCATCGACGGCGGGCTGGAGGAGGCGGTGCGCGGCGAGCCCGGCCTGGCCGAGATCACCCTGGCCGAAGGGCTGGCGCCCGGCCGGCACAGTGCCGTGCTGCGTCCCCTGTCGGGCACGCGCCCCGCCGTGGACAGCCTGATGGTGCAGCAGCGGCCATCGGCCGTGCCCTGGCTGGCCGCCGGGGGCGTGGCGGTGGTCCTGGTGCTGGCCGCTGCCTTGCTCCTGGGAGGGCTGGGCCGGCGCCGGCGTTGGTACGAGCGCGGCAGGGTGGGGGGATGATCCGCGCCCGGACGCCCGCCGCCAGGCGCGCTGCCCGCGAGGTGCCATGAGCCCTCGACGCGGGTCCCGGCCAGGGCTGCTGTGGGCGGTGCTGCCCATCGCCATCCTGCTGTTGGCCCTGGGCCTGCGCCTGTACCGCATCGACGCCCAGAGCCTGTGGAACGACGAGGGTACGAGCGTGGCCGTGGCCTCGCGGGACCTGGCGACCATCACCCGTGACGCCGCCGGCGACATCCACCCGCCCCTCTACTATTGGCTGCTGGCCGGCTGGCAGCGCCTGGCAGGGACGAGCGAGTTCTCGGTCCGGTCGCTTTCGGCGCTGCTGGGCGTGGCCCTGGTGGCGCTCATCTACAGCCTGGGCCGCCTGTTGCAGCCGGCCGGCGCCTCGTGGACCGCGCCCGCGGCGGCGATGCTGGCGGCGATGAATCCCTTCCTGGTGGTCTATGCCCAGGAAGCGCGCATGTACACGCTCCTGGCCCTGTGGGCGACCCTGGCCTTTTACGCCGCCCTGCGCTGGCTGGAGCCCCGGCCGGGGGAGCGGTCCCTGGCCTGGGGCCTGGTCTACCTGCTGGCCGCGGCGGCGGGGCTATATACCCACTATGCCTTTCCCCTGATCCTGGCGGCGGCCAACCTGGCGGTCCTGCTGGCCCTCCTCCTGCGGCCGGGCCCCCGGGAGACGTGGCGGCGCCTGGGCGCCTGGCTGGCATTGCAGGCCGGCGCCCTGCTGCTCTTTGCGCCCTGGCTGCCGGTGGCGCTTCGCCAGCTCGGCACCTGGCCGGGCGTCGAGGAGCCGGTCGAGCTGCTGGGCGCCCTGACACGCATCACCCAGATCCTGGCCACGGGGCCGGCGGCCGCTCCCTGGCGCGCGACGAGCTGGATCCTACTCCTCGTGCTGCTCGTCTATTTTCCCCGCCGCGGTGGCCGGCTGGATGCCCGGGTGGCCGGCGGGGCGCTTGTCCTCTGGCTGGTGGTGCCCGTCGTCCTCATCCTCGCCCTGGGGCTGTACAAGGAAGCGTACCTGAAGTTCCTCATCGTGGCCGGCCCGGCCTACTGCCTGCTCGCCGGGCGGCTCGCCGGCGGGATGCTCGCTTCGAGGCGGCTCGGCAGGTTCGGCCTGGCGGCCTTGCTGGTGGTGCTGGTCGTGGCCTCCTCCCTCCACGGCCTGGGCGACTATTACACCGACCCGGCCTACGCCCGCGACGACTACCGGGGCATGGCCGCCTACCTGGAGGCCGTGGGCCGGCCGGGCGACGCGGTGGTGCTCAACGCCCCGGGCCAGCAGGAGGTCCTGGCCTACTATTACGACGGCGACCTGCCCGTCTATCCCCTGCCCCGGCAGCGTCCCGCCGACCCGGAGGACACCCGGGCCGCGCTGCAAGAGCTGGCCAGGCCCGGGGGGCGGGTGTTTGCCCTGTTGTGGGCCACGGACGAAAGCGATCCCGGGCGCCTGGTGGAGAGCTGGCTGGAGGAGCACACCTACAAGGCCCTCGATTCGTGGTACGGCAACGTGCGGCTGGCCGCCTACGCCGTGCCCGCCGGTGAGCAGCAGGCGCCGGCCCGCGAGCTGGACGTGCGCCTGGACGACGCCGAGACGGGGCAGAGCGTGACGCTCCTGGGCTACAGCCAGTTGAACAACCGGCTGGCCGCGGGCGATATTGCCCAGATCACCCTCTTCTGGCAGGCCGGCGAGGTGCTCCAGCGGCGCTACAAGGTCTTTGTCCACCTGCTGGACGAGGCGAGCCACGTCGTGGGCCAGCGCGACTCGGAGCCGGGGGGCGGCGTGCTGCTGACGACGCTGTGGGAGCCGGGCCAGGTGGTGCGCGACAACTACGGGCTGCCCGTCCATCCGGCGACGCCGCCGGGCAGCTATCGCGTGGAGGTGGGCCTGTACGATGCCGAGACCGGCCGGCGCCTCACGACGCCCGGGGGAGAGGGCCAGGTGTGGCTGGAGCCCCTGGTGGTGGAGCGCCCCCCGGCCCCGGCGCCCGTGGCGGCGCTGGGCATGGAGCAGGCGGTCGAGGCCGATTTTGGCCCCCTGGCGCTCCTGGGCTACGATGCCCACCGGCTGGGCTTTGCCCACGAGCCGCGGGTGCCGCTGCACCCCGGCGAGGTGCTCCACGTCAACCTGTATTGGCGGGCCCTGGAGGCGCCCGGCGGCGCCTGGCAGGTGGCGCTCCGCCTGTGGGGCCCCGACGAGGAGCTGGTGGCGGGCGTCACCGCCGGGCCGGCCGGGGGCTACGACACCGGCCTGTGGCAGGCGGGCGACGTGTGGCGCGGGCAGTTCAACCTGCCCCTGCCCGGCAGCGCCCCGCCCGGCCGCTACGCCCTCGAGATCCAGCTCGTGGCGCCCGACGGCAGCGAGCAGGAGCCCTACGTCGTCGAGCCCATCCTGGTGCAGGACTAGCCCGGCCCCGGTAATGTGCAGGCGAGGAGTCCGGGTTGCGCGGGTGAGGAGTCCCGGACTTGTCCGGGGAGGCTTACAGGATGTCGGCCCGGCCTCGACAAGTCGCCTGTCCTGGCCGGACAGGCCAGGGAGGAGTCCGGGGTGCGTGGAGGTGAGGAGTCCCGGACTTGTCCGGGGAGGC
>JAAYZQ010000557.1 GCA_012514775.1 Anaerolineaceae bacterium | reverse complement strand
GTGCGCTACTGGAGGGTTGTGGAGCTTGCGGGCTCCCGGACGCTGTCCCGGGCGGTGGAGGGGATGGCAAACCCTGGTATGCAACTGGAGGGTTGGGAGGCGGTCACCCGTCCCGGCGCTGGATCATGGCCTCGAGCTGGGCGATGAGGCTGGCGGCCCGCTCTTCCTGCTGCTCCAGGCTCGAAAGCCAGCGGTCGGCGGCGGTCTGGACGTCCTCGTCCGGGCGGGGCGTGTCCAGCGCCTGGCGCAGGTCGGCCCCGGAGCTGGCGTCGAGGTGGAGCATCATGCGCAGGATGGCCATCTGGCTGTATCCGGCGCGGCTCAACATGCGGATGACGCGCAGGCGGCCGATCTCGGCGGCGCCGTAAAGGCGGTAGCCGCTGTGGGGGTCGCGGGGAATGTGGGCCAGCCCGTTTCGCTCCCAGTTGCGCAGCGCGTCGACGCTGACGCCCAGCAGGCGGGCAGCCTGGCCGATGGTCAGGGGGCGCGCCGTGGAGTCCACGGCGGTGCCGCCGGCCCAGCGCTCCAGGAGCCGGGCCGCGGCCTCGGCCTGGGCCTGCTCGGCCTGGACCAGGGCCAGGTGCCGGTAGGCCCTCTCCAGGGCGCCGCCCAGGTCGCCCGAGGCTGCCTGGCGCACCATGTCCCACACCGAGCGGCGGATGCTGCGGCCCGGCCACGGGCCGCGGAGGGCGGTGCGGGCCAGGCGCATCTGTTCCAGGTGGGCGCGGCTGTAGAGCCGGTAGCCGCTGGGGCTGCGCGGCACGGGCTGCAGCAGGCCCCACTCCTCGTACAGCCGCACCGTGTTGGGGTGGACGCCCACCTCGCGGGCCACCTCGGACGTGTAGAGATGCTCTCGCGTTTTTTCCCTGGCCATCGCTCCTCGCCCCCGGCCAAACCTGGCACGTGCAGATTATAGCACCCGGCGGCCCGCGATGCAAGCGCGCGCCCGCCAAAACCAGAATAGACAGGGAGCGCCCAGAGTCGCTTGACTACTGCTGGGAGCGCCGCCCGCCGCTTGCCAAATCTGGCGGGTCAAGCTATAATATTCGGCGGAGGCAAACGAAAACAGACATGTCACCGATTCCCAGAGGAAGCGCGCTGCAGTTGGCCAGCGCGGCCCGCGAGCTAGGGGCGGAAGCCCTGCGCGGCCGGCTGGAGCGAAACGAGGACGGGCGCTGGACGGTGGGCCACATCGAGGTCGAGTCGTGGCTTTCCAAACACCAGGGCCTGGAGGTGGTGGTGGCCGTGGCCGCCATCGACGAAGAGGCGCCGCTGCCCTACACGCGCGTCTGCCGCACGTGTGGCAACGAGTACGAGGGCCGCGTCTGCCCCCACTGCGAGGCAGTACGCCGCCGCTTGAGGGGAGGTTGACCTTGACCGTTGCAGACAGAACCGTTAGCATCGATGCTTCGTCCAGCGCCAATGGCCGGGGCCGGCAGCCGCTGCGAAGCCTGGCTGCCCCGGCCGTAACGCTGCTGTGCGTGCTCCTGGCCGGCCTGTGTCTCGCCGCCGCCGTCCCGGGCCAGGCCGGGCAGGCCGCGGCACCCGCGCGCGAGGAGGGCCTCCTGGCCGCCGGACCGATCTCGGCCCAGCAGCCGGTGAGCCCCACGGCCTTTTTGCCCCTGATCGTGGGGCCCGTCTCCGAGCCGGAACCGATAAACGTCTGGCAGGCGGCCTATTACGCGGGCGAGGACCTGAGCGGGGACCCGGTCCACACCGCCGAGGAAACGCGCATCGACTATGACTGGGGCGAGGATGGGCACCCCCCGGGGGTGTCTGCCGACCACTTTTCCGCGCGGTGGGAAGGAAACTGGGAGATGGAAGAGGGCATCTATACCTTTTTCATCTATGCCGACGACGGCGTCCGGTTCTGGTTTGACGAGAGCCTGGTGGTGGACTACTGGTCGCCGGGCATGGGCTCCCACGTGGCCACCGTAGAGATCAAGACGGCGGGGCCGCACCATCTCCGGCTGGAGTATTTCGAAGTCACGGGCAGCGCCGCCATTCGCCTTCACTGGCGGCGCACCGACCTCTACCCGCGCTGGGAGGGCGACTACTACCGGTTGCCCTGGGTCGAGGATGGGCACGTGTACGAGAGGCTGGACGACGCCATCCAGTTCGATTGGGACATTGGGGCGCCGGAGGGCCTGCCCGACGATGGCTTTTCCGTGTCGTGGTCGGCCCGGCGGGTGTTCGAGCCCGGCACCCATCGCCTCTACGTCTATGCCGACGAGGGCTACCGCCTCTACGTAGACGGCAACCTGTTGGGCCAGGGCGGCTGGGAGGATGGCGAAGCGGGGGGCGCGGTGGATACCGTCTTTACCTTCGAGGCGCCCAAGCTGGCCTACCACGACGTCAAGTACGATTTTCACGACCGGGGAACGCTGGCCGAGGCGCGCCTGTGGCTGGAATATGCCGAGCGCCCGCCCTGGACCGCGCAATATTATCCCAACCGCACGCTGACCGGCGAGCCCACGGTGGTCCGGGAGGAAGACGCGGTGTTTTACGACTGGGGGCTGGAGAGGGCGCGGCCCAAGCTGCCCTCGGCCGACAACTTTTCGGTGCGCTGGAGCGGGGAGCGCTACTTTCACAGCGGATGCTATCGCTTCGGCCTCTTTGTCGACGACGGGGCCAGGCTGTGGATCGACGGCGAGCTGCTGCTCGACGAGTGGCACGATGGGCGAGGCGAGTATCACACCCCGGTCAAGTACCTGACCGGGGGCCTCCACGAGGTGGTCATCGAATACTACGAGGCCACGGGCGAAGCCGAGATGCGCTTCTGGTGGGAATAGGCGGGCCACGGCCTTGTAAGGCGACGGCCTTGCAGACGGGAAGGCATGCGTGACGTTTTTTGACGAAGTCAAGATCTATGTCAAGGGGGGCGACGGCGGCGATGGCTCCATCGCCTTTCGCCGCGAGAAGTACGTGCCCTTTGGCGGGCCGAGCGGTGGCAACGGCGGCTCCGGGGGCGACGTCTATGTCGTGGTGGACGCGAGCCTGAACACGCTGGTTCGCTTCAAGCACGGGGTACACTTCAAGGCCGAGGCCGGCGGGCGTGGCAGCGGCAAGAACCAGCAGGGCAAGAGCGGCGAGGATCTGCTGATCCCCGTGCCGCCCGGCACGGTGATCTATGACGCCGGCACGGGCGAGCTGGTGGCCGACCTGTTGGACGAGGGCCAGCGGGCGGTGGTCGCCAAGGGCGGGCGCGGGGGGCGGGGCAACGCCGCCTTTACTTCGTCCACGAACCAGACGCCGCGGGTGGCCGAGCACGGCGAGCCGGGCCAGGAGCGCTGGCTGCGCCTGGAGCTCAAGATCATTGCCGACGTGGGCGTCATCGGCGTGCCCAACGCCGGCAAGAGTACCCTCCTGTCCGTGGTGAGCGCCGCCCGGCCCAAGATCGCCGACTATCCCTTTACCACGCTGCAGCCCAACCTGGGGGTCGTCCAACTGGACGACTATGCCACCTTTGTCATGGCCGACGTCCCGGGGCTCATCGAGGGGGCCAGCGAGGGGGCGGGCCTGGGCCACCAGTTCCTGCGCCACGTGGAGCGCACCCGGCTGCTGATCCACCTCCTGGACGGCGCCGCGACCGATCCGCTGGCCGATTGGCAGGCCATCAACGCCGAGCTGGAGCAGTTCGGCGGGCACCTTGGCGGCAAGCCGCAGGTCGTGGTCCTCAACAAGATGGACCTGCCCGATGCCCAGGCGTGGTGGCCCCTGGTGCAGGAAGCCATGCAGGAGCGGGGGCTGGAGGTCTATGCCATCTCGGCCGTCACGGGCCAGGGGGTCCGCGAGCTGATACGCCGCGCCTACGAGCTTCTCCAGTCGCTGCCGCCCCCCGCCGAGATGCACCTGGAGCCGGCCGTCCTGCGCCCGGCGGAATCGGAAGAGGCCTTTACCATCGAGCGCGAGGCCGGCGCCTGGCGGGTGCGCGGCGTCCGCGTGGAGCGGGTGGCGGCCATGACCCCCTTCATGATCCCCGAGGCGGTGGCGCGCTTTCAGCGGCAACTGCGGGCCATGGGCGTGGAAGCGGCCCTGGAGGAGGCGGGCGTCCGGCCGGGAGACCTGGTGCGCATCGGCGAGCGAGAGCTGGAGTGGTAGGAGTGAGCCGGCGCGTCGGGGTCCTGGGCGGCACCTTTGACCCCATCCATCACGCCCACCTCGTAGCCGCCCAGGAGGCTCTCCATGCCCTGGCCCTGGACTGTGTCCTCTTTGTGCCGGCCGGGAACCCGCCCCACAAGCCGGCGCAGCCCATTTCGGCGGCGTCCCACCGCGTGGCCATGGTGTCGCTGGCCATCGCCGGCAGGCCGGGCTTTCAGCTCTCGCTGGTAGACGTGGAGCGGCCAGGGCCGCACTATAGCGTGCAGACCCTCACCATCCTCCGCGAGCGCTGGGGAGCGGAGGCCCGGTTCTTTTTTATCGTCGGCACCGACTCGCTGGCCGAGCTGTCTACCTGGCGCCAGCCCGAGGGCATCGTGGCCCTGGCCGACCTGGCCGTCGTCGAGCGGCCCGGCGCCCCCGTCGACATGGCGGCCCTGGAGGCGCGCCTGCCGGGCCTGGGCGGGCACCTCCATCGCGTCGACATGCCCCTGCTCCAGATCTCGTCCACCGACCTGCGGGCCCGTGTCCGCGACGGCCGCCCCATCTCCTTTCTCGTGCCCCAGGCGGTGGAGGATTATATCCGGGAGCATGGCCTGTACCGGGACGGGGAAACGTAACCCGGGCCGGGCGCAACGTTAAAGGAGGAAAACCCCATGGCACTGCTTCTCGAAGAGCTAGGCTGGCCCGACGTCCAGGAGTACCTGGGCCGGGATGACCGCCTGATCCTGGTGGTGGGCAGCACCGAGCAACACGGCCGCCACATGGCCTTTGGCAGCGACGTCTGGCAGCCGTGGGAGGTGGCCCGCCGGCTCAGCGACCGCACCGGTGTGCTCCTGGCGCCGCCGGTGAACTATGGCATGTCGCTCCACCACCTGGGCTTTCCCGGCAGCCTGAGCCTGCGCCCCGACACCCTCACCTCCATCCTCATCGACCTCCTGGAGAGCGCCTACGGCCACGGCTTTCGCCACGTGCTCCTCCTCAACGGCCACGGCGGCAACGCGGCTTCCATCCAGGTGGCCCTCGTCGAAGTCCTGAACGAGCTGAACGGGCTGGAAGTGCGGGTGGGCCATTGGTGGCACGAGCCCGAGGTCGAGGCCGTCTTTGCCGAGGGCCTGCCGGGCGTGGCCGCGGGGCACGCCGACCCCAGCGAGACCTCGGCGGTGCTGGCCATCCGGCCCGACGCGGTACACCTGGAGCGCGCGGACCATAGCCCCGACGCGCCCCGGGGCCTGTTCCTGACCAGGCAGGTTTTCCTGGAGCACTATCCCCACGGCGTCATCGGCGGCGATCCACGGCGCGCCTCGGCCGAGCTTGGCGAGGCTGCCCTGTCGGCGGCCGTCGCCGCCTACGAGCGCGTCCTGTCCGGCATGCGCCCCGATCTATAAGCCCGGCCGGGCCAATAGACATATAAAGGGTTACAGACCACAGTTGCACCCCAAAAGCAACTGTGTTATAATTTAGCCATCGTCGCGAGCACGAGGTTCACCAGATTACTGCTCGCTGGTCAGTCCCCTTGATACGGGCTGCCTTCGACGTCGAAGGCATCGCCCAACCTGGCTACGTTCGTGTATCGGTCACAGGTGAATGCTGCAGGAAAGGAGGTGATTGCCACTTACCATCGTCGCGTGGTTCGTGTCGCTGCCTAAAGCCATTACTCAAAGGAGGAGGAAACGGTGAAGGTTAAGTCCTTTTCGGCTGTGGTCAGTTTGCTGATCCTGCTAAGCCTGGTGCTGGCCGGCTGTAACGGCACCACGCAGGATGCCAACGAGTGTCCGCCGTGTCCCGAATGCCCCGAAGCGGGCGAATGCCCGCCCTGCCCGACGGCCGCCCCGGCAGCTCAGGCGCCGGCGGCCACGGGCAGAATCCTGGATGCCGTCCGCTCCCGGGGTCGAGTCGTCTGTGGGGTCCACACCAGCCTTCCGGGTTTTGGCTACCTGGATGCCGATGGACGGAACGTCGGCTTTGACATTGACTTGTGCCGCGCGGTGGCTGTGGCCATGTTCAACGATCCCGAGGCAGTCGAGTTTGTCGCCATCCAGGCCGCGGATCGCGGTCCGGCGCTGCAAAACGCCGAGGTGGACATGGTGGCTCGCAACATGACCTGGACCACCACCCGCGAAACCCAATGGGGCAATTTCACCCAGATCATGTTCTACGACGGCCAGGGAATGATGGTCCGGGCCGACAGCGGCTTTACCACCCTGGAGGACCTGGATGGTGCCACGGTGTGCGTCACCACGGGCACCACGACAGAGTTGAACCTGGCCGACGCATTCCGCCAGCGAGGCCTGGAGTTTACGGCGGTCACCTTCGAGGACACGTCGGCAGTCTATAGCGCCTACCAGGACGGCCGGTGCGACGCCGCCACCAGCGACAAGTCGCAGTTGGCCGCCGTGCGCAGCGGTTTCACGGACCCCGACGAGCACGTGCTCCTGGACGTCACCATGTCCAAGGAACCGCTGACCCCCGCGGTGCCGGCCGGCGACGAGCAGTGGTTCGACATTGTCAAGATGACCATGTGGGCGCTGATCTATGCCGAGGAGCTGGGCATCAACTCGCAGAACGTGGACGATATGAGCGCCAGCGAGAACGCCGAGGTGTTGCGCTTCATGGGCGTCGAGGGCAGCTTTGGCCAGGAAGACCTGGGAATGGCCACCGATTTCGCGGCGAACGTGATCCGCACCATGGGCAATTATGGGGAGATCTACGATCGGTACATGGGGCCTAACGGCCTGTCGTTTACGCTGGATCGTGGGCTGAACAATCTCTGGACCGAGGGCGGCCTGCTGTACGCGGTGCCGCTCCGGTAGTCGACGCGCTGGGGCGCAGCCTGGCCTCCCCCTGGCCGGGCTGCGCTCCCCGGGGCGCGTGTCAGCGCCCTTACGACGGTTGGTTTTTGATAGAATAGGGGACGGGCCATTATCATGAGCCAAGCATCCTTGACGCGGTTCCTCTATCGCCGCGGTGTGCCACTGTGGCGGGACGTCGTGGTCCTGCAATGGTTCGCGCAGATCGTCTCTGCCATCGCCATTGTCGGCTTTGTCGTCTTTTTCGTCGGCAACGTGCTGGAAGCAGCCGATAGCCGGGGCCTGGGCCTGGGCTACGACTTTTTGGACGACGCGGCGGGCTTTCCCCTGCCCGAGTCGGTCTTGCCCTACGACCCCTCCCGCGCCTTTGGCTATGCCTTTTTCATCGGCCTGCTGCACACGCTCCGCGTGTCGCTGGTGGGCATCGTCCTGACCACCATAGTGGGCGTCGTGGTCGCCCTGGGCCGGCTGTCCACCAACTGGTTGGTGAACAAGCTGGCCGGCACCTATATCGAGATCATTCGCAACGTACCCCTGGCCGTACAGCTCTTTTTCTGGTATTTTGCCGTCTTTCAACAGCTTCCCTCCGTGCAGGAAAGCATGACGCTGCCCGGACCGGTCTATCTCAGCCAGCGTGGCCTCTATTCGGTCTGGGCCGAGCCGACGGCCACCTTTGGCACCTGGATGATTTTCGTGGCGGCCGGCGTGATCCTGTCGGGAGTGCTGCATCGCGTCCTGATTCGCTACCAGATCCACACCGGGCGCTCCACCTACCCCCTGGCCACCTCGCTGGCGGTGTTGCTGGGGTTGCCGGCCATCGGCTGGTTGGTGGTGGGCGCCAGCCCGCTGCAAAAGACGGTGCCCGAGCTGGGCCGCTTTAACTTCCAGGGCGGCCTGAACCTGACCCCCGAGTTCGCGGCGCTGCTGGCCGGCCTGGTGATCTATACCGGGGCCTTTATCGCCGAAGTGGTGCGGGCGGGCATCCAGGCCGTACACAAGGGCCAGTTCGAGGCCGCCCGCGCCCTGGGCCTGGGTCCCATTTCGGTGCTGCGGCTGGTCGTCTTTCCCCAGGCCCTGCGGATCATCATCCCGCCCCTCATCAGCCAATACCTCAACCTGGCCAAGAACTCGAGCCTGGCGGTCCTGGTGGGCTACCCCGACCTCTTTTTCGTGGGCAAGACGACCATCAACCAGGCCGGGCGGGCGGTGCCGGTCTTTGTGCTGATGATGGCCTGTTACCTGGCCATCAGCATCGTCACGTCGGTCATCATGAACATCTATAACCGGCGCGTGCGCCTGGTGGAGCGCTGATCATGGCTACGACAGACCTGACCGCAGCGGACTCGACCGTTTCGCGACCGCCCGCGCCGCTCAAGCCGCTGGAGTGGATCAAGAAGAACCTGTTCCACGGTTGGTTCAACAGCATCCTGACCATCGTCACCGCCGTCGTGCTCTTTTTCCTGCTGAGGGGCATCTTTACCTGGGTGTTTGTCACGGCCGACTGGACACCCGTGGCCCACAGCCTGCGCCTCTTTGCCGTGGGCCAGTATCCAACCTCAGAGCTGTGGCGCGTGGGCCTCATCCTGGCCATGACCTCGCTGCTCATGGGGCTGAGCTGGGGCGTGTGGGGCGGCACCGTGCGCACCTTTGCCCTGGCCCTGGCCGTGGGCTTTGCCGTCATCGCCCTGCTGCCCATGGACCTCTATCGCGTCAACGAGGACCCGCTGGACCTCAGCATCCGGCTGGGGTTCGCCTCCTATCCGGCCCTGGTGATGGCCGGCTACGCCGTGGGCAGGCGGGGCGTGCTAAAATCGCGGCTGCTGGCCATCCTGTGGCTGGTGTCGTTGGTGCTGACCTTTGTCCTGCTCTCCGGTTTTTCGGGCAGCAGCCTGTTGCCCAGGGTGGAGACGGGCATGTGGGGTGGCCTGCTCCTCACCTTCCTGCTGGCCCTGGTGGGCATCGTCGCCTCGTTTCCCATCGGCGTGCTGCTGGCCCTGGGCCGGCAGAGCTCGCTGCCGGTGCTCAAGATCTTTTGTACGCTGTTCATCGAGCTGGTGCGCGGCGTGCCGCTGGTGACGATCCTGTTCATGTTCTCCCTGATCCTGCCCCTGTTCCTGCCGCCCGACGTGCGCCTCGACCGGGTGTTGCGGGCCATGGCCGCCATGACCTTTTTCGCCGCGGCCTACATGGCCGAGAACATCCGGGGTGGGCTGCAATCCATTCCCCGGGGCCAGGTGGAGGCGGCCAAGGCGGTGGGTCTCAGCGG
>JAAYZQ010000556.1 GCA_012514775.1 Anaerolineaceae bacterium | reverse complement strand
TTCACGGAGGGGGTACAGGCGATCTTCCAGGACCCGTTCAAGACGTTCAACCCGCTGCGGACGGTGGACAGCTACTTTTTCGAGACGGTGAATAACTATAAGCTGGCGGCGACAGAGGCGGACGCGATCCGGCAGATTGACGAAAAGCTGCACGCCGTCGGCCTGTCGTACGAAGAGTTCGCCAGCCGCTACCCCAGCGAGTTTTCCGGCGGACAGCTGCAGCGGATTTCGATCGCCCGCGCGCTGCTGACTGACCCGGTGCTGCTGATCGCCGACGAGCCGGTGTCGATGGTCGACGCCTCGCTGCGGATGTCGATCGTCAACCTGTTCAAGGAACTCAAGGAAAAGCTTGGCGTGAGCGTGCTCTATATCACCCACGACCTGGCCACCGCTTATTATGTGAGCGACCGGATCGCGATCATGTTCCGCGGGAACATCGTCGAGATGGGGCCGGTGGAGCAGGTGCTGATGCACCCCAGGCACCCCTACACCCGGCTGCTGCGGGAATCGATCCCCGAAGCGGACCCCGCCCGGCGTTGGCGCGGTACGGTCAAGCTCTCGGACATAGAACAAGAGGAGTACTTGAGACAAGGGTGCAGGTTTGCGGGAAGATGCCCGCTAGTGATGGACCGATGCATGGTAGAGGTCCCAATGGAGGTATACGTTGACCAGGTGCTCGTAAGTGTCACTTGTACAGCAGGACAGAGGAGAGTCTGGATGATGACGTTTCATGAGCCAAGCCGCGTGGAGGTGTGCTAGCCCGATGTCTAGAACTTACCGTAATCCTATCCTATCAGGCTTTTATCCGGATCCATCGATTTGCCGGGTTGGAGACGATTTCTATCTGGTTACGTCCACATTCGAATACTTTCCTGGACTGCCGATTTTCCACAGCCGCGATCTGGTTAATTGGCACCAGATCGGACATGTCTTGGATCGTCCGTCACAATTGCCCCTCGACAATATCCGTCCGTCAGGCGGTCTGTACGCGCCAACTATCCGCTTTTCGCAGGGTGTGTTTTACGTGATCAACACCCTGGTCGATGGGAAAACGAAAGCGGGCAACTTTATTGTGACCGCCACGGATCCGGCCGGGCCATGGTCAGAGCCTTTCTGGCTGGAGAACGCTCCAGGGATAGACCCCTCCCTGTTTTTCGACAGTGATGGCCGCGTCTGGTATGTCGGCAATCGAATGGCCACTCATGACCGATACCAAGGACACACTGAAATCTGGCTTCAGGAACTAGATCTTGCAGACATGTGCCTGGTCGGGGAGCCACAGGTCCTTTGGGATGGGGCACTAAAGGGAGCGACGTGGGCTGAAGCACCCCACCTCTACAAGATCCAGGACCACTATTACTTGATGATTGCTGAGGGCGGGACAGGACATCATCACTCGGTGACAATCGCACGCAGCGCCGCGGTTACTGGGCCGTATGAGGCAAATCCCGGCAATCCGATTCTGACCCATCGCCATTTGGGGCTGGATCATCCCATTGTGGGCACCGGCCACGCGGATCTGGTTGAGACCCAAAGCGGCGAATGGTGGATGGTCTTGCTGGCCATGCGGCCTTATGGTGGGTATTTCTATAATCTTGGCCGGGAAACCTTCCTGGCCCCCGTGCGATGGGAGGATGGCTGGCCAATCGTAAGCCGTGGCACAGGGCGAATTGAGTTTTCCTATCCAGCTCCTGACTTGCCTGAATGCCGCTGGCCCACCGCCTCGGCCTGTGATAACTTTGACCGGCCGGTTCTCGCTCCGCAATGGAACTTCTTGCGCACCCCGCGCGATAAATTCTGGAGCCTGAGTGAGCGATCTGGCTACCTGCGGTTACAGCTCCGGCCTGAGCGACTTGCGGAGCACGCATCTCCTAGTTTCGTCGGGCGGAGGCAAGAGCACATTCGCTTCGCAGCGCAGACAGCCCTCGAATTTACTCCGCAGACCTCAAACGAGGTCGCCGGTCTCGCTCTTGTTCAAAACAGCGATTTCCATTATTGTTTGGTCGTCACGCAGGGGACCGAGGCTGTTGTCCGCCTGACAAGAAGGGCACATGGCGTAGAAGAAATCATCGCCGAGCAACCCATTCGGGCCGGTCGACTGTATCTGAAAGTGGAGGCCCGTGAGCAGGCGTACAGCTTTTATGCGGCCAGCGAGCCAGGCAGGTGGTTTCCCGTGGCTCAAGATGTAGACGGACGAATTCTGAGCACGCCTGTTGCGGGCGGCTTTGTAGGGACCTACATTGCCATGTATGCCAGCAGCAATGGGCAGCCAAGTGCAAACTACGCCGACTTTGACTGGTTTGAATATCTTGGGATCGAGGTGTAACCTGTGAACTACGACAGGACATTGGCTGTTCAAGAGCGCGTAGCCGACCTTGTGTCGCGCATGACCCTCGAGGAAAAGATCTCGCAGATGGGATTCGACGCACCGGCCATCGAGCGCCTGGGCATTCCCGCCTACAACTGGTGGAACGAGTGCCTCCACGGCGTGGGCCGGGCGGGCGTGGCTACCGTCTTTCCCCAGGCCATCGGCCTGGCCGCCACCTGGAATCCCGACCTGCTCCACCGGGTCGCCACGGCCACCTCTGACGAGGCGCGGGCCAAGCACCACGAGGCCCTGCGCCGCGACGTCCACCGGCATTACAGCGGCCTGACCCACTGGACGCCAAACGTCAACATCTTTCGCGATCCCCGCTGGGGGCGGGGCCAGGAGACCTATGGCGAAGATCCCTTTCTCACCGCCCGCCT
>JAAYZQ010000555.1 GCA_012514775.1 Anaerolineaceae bacterium | reverse complement strand
TGAACATGGCGATGTCCGGGGCTCCGGCGCGTGTAGCGGTTCGTTGGATCAGATCTTGGACAAGATCGTCAAGAGCCGCTGACCCAGTCGTTTTGCGCTTCTTGCTCTTGCCGGCCTTGCTTTCATCCGTGCTCTCGGATGCCGCACCCAGCCCCTCAATGAGCTCATCCCACCGTACAGACATGCTGCTCTTCAGCCAATCTAGATCGCCCCGGCTCAGATACACCGCTACCTTGGTGCGTTCTGGATCGTCAGCATCCATTTCGTTCTTTTTGCTGGTATACGCAGCAGCGATTGCCTGTGAGATGCTCTTGACCTCCCCCTCTGGCTTGCCCATTGAGAGCAGTTGCTTGGACAACTCGCGGGTCAGGTAGCGCGTGCGCACGCTATCCTGGACTTCGGTGGTGGCAGTGAAGATGGGGCACTTGCGTATGCTGCGCTTCAGACACTGCGAGGATATGCGCGCGCGGCGTGCGCCGCCGAACTCGCAATCCTTGGGGTTGTTGGTATCGTCCCGGTTCAAGTTGGCCGGGCTGAAGCTCTGGATCATGTGCATCTCGATGAACATGGTGGTCCCCTCCTTACTTTTAGCTGGTGGTTTGCGGACGTCCCCAGAAGGAGCGCGCCCATTGTTGCTGGATGTAGCGGTCAGGATGGTCCCAGGCCAGGATGTCGGCCAGGAGCTGCCCCCAGTTGACGGGCACCTCCTTGGAACGGAGAAAGCCGATGGTCTGGCGCAGATAGAAGGCCAGGTCATCGGGATGGGCCGCCAGGAGCGCGGTGAAGCGGCGCTCCATGGCGCTGTCGTCGCCCTGGGGATCGCGGGCGCGGGCCATGTGTTGGCCCATGTTCCCCGCGCCGCCCTCCGCTGGATGGTAGGAGAATAGTGCCGCCACCATATAGTAAGCCGCTTCCTGCCAGGGATACGCCTCTCTGGGCAGCCAGCGAACTACGTAAGGGTACATGCTGGCCACGGTCCCCGGCGGCTGGCCCAGGCCCCGCCGCAGTGCTGCCAGTGCGCCGCGGTCCTCACGCAGGCTCGCCAAATAGCCGATGAAGGGATGCATCTCAGTCACCTTACTCCTCCTTTCGTCCAATAGCCTTTGCCAGAAAACGCTCTAAGGTGCCGCGGGCCAGGGTCGCCGCCTTCAGGCCGCGCAGCGGATCGCAGGCCGACTCGGCGGCCTGCTCAAAGGCCCCCCGTGTCGTCTGGAGCACCAGGTCCAGCCATGCGTCCAGAGCAGGCTGTCCTGCCAATGGCAGATCCTGGATAAAGCGCCGGAACGGCACCTCCAGCCGGGGCCAATACCCACTCTCGATGCGCAGCCGCTCATACACCTGGCTGACGTCCTGGGGGTAGGCCTTGCTTCTATCCACGGGCGAGACGACCCACGCGGCCAAGTCGCGCCCCGCCTTGCGCAACGCGTCTGCGGCATCCTCGGCCCCTTGCAGCGCCTGAAAGAGTGCGTCCCGCAGGCGCTCTCCCTGCTCGTCCTCTGCGAGATAGGCCAGGGGCAGCGGCATGCGCTCCTGCCGGTAAAAGTTGAGGCTGGCATTGTCGTTGGAAAGCCCTAGCACAAGATAGTCATAGGTCTGGTCGCGGCGCAGCGTGCCCCCCTCCACCTGGTCGGCCATCTCCAGAAGAGCGAGCGGAGGACGGAAGCTGCGGTCATGGAGGCGAAATAGGGCGTGTGAGTCTCGCCACATGGCGCGATCCTGTCGGAGACGGAGGGGCCAGGTGCCTCTCTTCTCGTCTCGCACATAGACCTTCATGGGGTCCTCGACGAGCGACGAGTCCCAACGCGCGCCCTGCGCCAGATGACATTCCCGCACGCGGATCGCGCCGTCTTGCTCGTGCGGCAGCAGCCGGATGGTGCGGGACTGCCAGGTCAGATAGGCCAGGTAGCCTGGCCTGTAGAAGGTCTTGGGCGACGGCGGATATGGGTTCTTGTCGTGCTCCCAGATGGGACGGTCGTCCGGCCCGGATGGCATCGGATGGTCATTGCTATATCGCAGCAGGTTCAGCATCAGTGTCTCAAAGAGCGTGCGGCCCTGAGGCATGACGATCATGGTGTTGGCCAGCGGCCCCGCCGGGTAGGGGTTATTGGGCGGCCCGGTGCCCACGCCGCTGCACTGGAAGGTGACCAGCCAGCGGGCCGCACGAGCAGGAGATACGCAGAGGCTCTCGTCCTCCATCTGGTGCTCAAAGAGCGTGGCGTTGTTATAGGCCAGCGACACGGCCACCTTGTTGATGGGTCTGACCTCGGCCTGCGTGTCGGCGGTCTGGTAGAAGGGATAAGCCTCGTCGAACAGGTCGAAGCGCCCTCGCCACCGCTCCAGGTAGCCCCGCACAGCCTCCTCCTCCCAGCGCCCCTGCTGCCAGAGGGCCGCCCAGGCGTGGTGGCTGTCCGGCCCGAAGACGCGATGCAGCAGCGCCAGCAGCAGGCGATGTAACGCAGCGGTCTCCAACGGCGTCTCGCCTTGCAGATCGCGTAGCAGATGGGCCTGGGCCAGGGCGTCGCCCAAACCCAAGGTCGCCGGTTGCCCATCGAGACGAACGCAAGGTAGCCACGGCTGTCGGCACAAGTCGAAGCTTGGTTTCATCAGCCCTCCTCTCTTTCAACGAGCAGCCCCAGTTTGGGATCCAGGACCAGGCTTTGGCCTCCCGCCTCGCACCTCCCCTGGCGGAAGATGGCCGCGCGATGGTAGCGGAGCATGGGATGCTCGCGCCAGCCCTCCGGCGGCTCCTGGGCGAGAAGGTGTTGCACCACTCGATAATTGGACACGCCGACGGACCTGCGGGCCAACGCCTTGGTCATCTGCTGATCCGGCAGCTGCGCGAGGTCGATGGGCACCAGGCCCTCCTCATCCAGCGTCACCCGACCGTTCTGTTCGTGCAGGCAGACCAGCGTCACGCTGGGCGGGGCCAGACGGGTCAAGGCGCGCCAGGCCTCGTGCAGCTCGGGGTTGTCCTCGTCCAGTTGCCGGTTCGCCGCGCCGAGGACATCCTCGTCCTCCGGCGATGGGATCAGGTTCCTGCGCGCGATGTACTGCTGCTTGTCCCGGCGCTCCAGCATCTTGGCGCGGTCACGGTCAAGGGGCTGCTGCATGGCCGGGTCTACGACCAATAACCCGTCGGCCATGTCGGCTTCATCGTAAACCAAGGCGATAAGTGCTTGCACGTCGTCGGGCACCGTGATCCGCGTGTGGTTGCGGAGCGCGAGGTACGAACGCGCCAGGATATAGGGCTCGTAGACGTAGGCGTCGCTGCCCCACCGCGGGAGATCGTCGCGCAACTGGGGGCAGGTCAACCAGAGGCAAGGCTCGGCCAGGGCAGTCGGCCTGTTAGAGCGCTGGTGGCGGTGGAGGCGGCCGGCGCGTTGAAGGACCAGGTCAACGGGCGCCAGGTCGCTCACCATCAGGTCGAAATCCAGATCCAGGCTCTGCTCGATGACTTGCGTGGCGACCACGATGGCGCGCTGGGGCCGTCGACTCAGGTCGGCGCCAAACTTGGCCAGGACAGCATCCTCGATGGCCTGTCTCTGCCCGGCGGGGAATCGCGCGTGAAAGAGGTAAAGGTCATCGTCGGGCACGAGCTGGGCTTCCGCGAGGGTGCGATAGACCTCTTGCGCCCTGCCCACCGTGTTGCAGATCACGGCGACGCAGCCGCCGCCGGCCAATTTGGCGCGCAGGGCCTCGGTCAGCGCGGCGGGCGCTCCATCAATCCAGGCCAATGCCACCGTGCGTGCGCAGAGCGGGCTGGCCTCGATAGGAACCACGCCGTCTCCATCGGCTGTGGCCCAGGAGATGGCCGGATAGCGGACCGGGTGGGTAAAGGGCCGACCCGTGTAGGCTTGCATCAACTCTCGTCGCGCTGTGTCGGGCAGGGTGGCCGAGAGCAGGACGACGGTGGTATCCATCGCTGCCAGCCAGCGCAGGAGGCGGTGGAAGAGGGTGGCCATGTAGGTGTCGTAGGCGTGGATCTCGTCAAAGATGACGGTCTTGTGGCTCAGGCCGAACAGGCGCACGAAAAAGTGCTTGGCCTGCAAGACGCCGAGCAAGGCCTGGTCCACGGTGCCAACCGCGAATGGCGCAAGCAGGCTCCGCTTGCGCGGCAGGAACCAGCTATGGGCCACGACGGTGGCGAAGGGGTTATCCTCGATGCCGGCCAGCCGGAGCGATTCCATGTCCTCCGACCAAGCGGCGTTGCCGTGCAGGAGATACAGATCGACACGACCGCCGGCGTACCGTCGCCCTAGGAACTCGCGGACGCGACCCAGCATCTGGTTGCTGGTGGCCGTGGTGGGCATGGCGACGTAGGTCCCGCGTTGTTGCGCGGTGCTGAGCCAGTGATCCGCCAGGTAGAGAGCCGCCTCGGTCTTTCCCTCGCCCGTGGGAGCCTCGATGATCACCAGGGCGGGAGGGGCAAGGCCAGCGGCGAGACCCGCAACCGCCTTCTGCATGGGCCTCGGCGTGCGGTCGAAGAGCCCCTGGAAACTGGCCGACTGGGTCGGGGGCGACCAGCCCGTCCAGCCCAACGCCGCCAGCGCCTTAGCGGCCTGCTGGTAGGCGAGGTCGGCGTAGGCGGGCAGCTCATCTGCCCGCAGGTCGAAGAAGAGCGACTCGATGGATCCCAGCCAGTCGGCAAAGGAGACCAGTCCAGCGAACTGCACCCAAAACGCCGGACGATTCGCGAGTTCGTCGGGCCAACGAGGTAAGTGGCTCGTTTCCAGAACACCCGCCAGGCGTTGGAGCAGCTCTGCGCGCACAGTGTCCCAAGCGGCGCCGCCGCGCGCCGATAGCGCTAGATTCTGCAACTGGTAGCCGCTAGGAAACACACCGTGGTGTCCTGCGACCGCATAGGCCATCTGACGCGCAACAGGCGCGGAGATCCCGAATTGCGCAGGCAACAGCCTCCGCAAGGCGTAGGCAGACACCAGTCCATGCGGGACCCAGGCGGGAACGCGAGACTGCTCGAAGGCCAACCCTTGCCTGGACAGAAGCTGCTCGCTGGGCTCGTGTTGGTTCTGGAAGGCCGGGCACGCCTTTCCAAGATCGTGTGAGCCTGCCAGGAACGCCAGCCATTGCCTGGTGGACGCAGGGTCCATGCTCAACTCCCCTGCAAAGTAGCGCCGTGTCGCCTCCGGAAAGGCATGATCCCACAGCGCCGCCGTCACCTGCGCCACGTCGATCATGTGGCATATCAATGGGTGCGTGCCAGCCTTGTCCTTGCTGGTCTTGGCCCACAGCAGCTGATAAAGCGGCGCATCGTTCACTGGTACCCCTCCGCCGCCCGCCTCATCTCCTCCGCGATCTCGCGCCGCAGCTCCTCCGGCTCCAACACCACGCAGTCCGGCCCCCAGCCGCGGATCCAGTGCTTCATCTCGAGGGTGTTCGCCACCTTCACGCGCAGGGTACACCCCCCGTCGTCGCAGGCCTCCAGCTGCTGGCCGGCGTGCCAGGTGGTCTCGCCCACCCGTCGAGCCACCCGCGGCGAGAACCGCAACGCCACCTCCTGCGACTCCTCGCCAAACATCACCCCCCAAGCGCTGCTCAGCATCTCGTGGCCGTGGAAATCCTCTGGCGCCTGGAACGTCTCATCCAGCAATTCCGCCTCCTGAATGCGCTCCAGCTTGAATG
>JAAYZQ010000554.1 GCA_012514775.1 Anaerolineaceae bacterium | reverse complement strand
GCGCCATGTCCAGCGCCTCGGTGAGGCGCCAAAAGCGCGTGTTGGGGTCGATGGTCAGCTCGAACTCGGGCCCCGCCACCTCCCAGATCGCCTCGCAGCGCGCCACGAGGGGCTCGTCGCCGGTGCACTTCATCTTCATCCCCTTGAAGCCGCGCTCCACGGCGAGCCGCGTGTTGGCGGCGGCGTCCTCGGGGGTCTGGCAACCGATCCAGTAGTCGGCCGGCACACGGTCGCGCACGGCGCCGCCCAGGAACCAGTGGGCGGGCTGGTCGTAGAGCTTGCCCAGGATGTCGATGATGGCCATCTCGAGGGCCTCGTAACCGGCAAAGTGCGGGCCGGCGGCGGCGGTCTCCCACCAGCGGTCCAGGACGTGAGGGCTCTCGACCCTATCCAGGGAGCCCATGGCCTCGGGCAGCTGCTGCGGAGCCAGCTTGCGCGGGTCGAGGCCGATGATCCGATCGGCCAGGCGCTCTACCGCCTCCCGCGGCACGCCGCGTTGTGTCTCGCCGATCCCCTCATAGCCGTCATCGGTGCATACGCGGACGATGTGATGGGGCATGCGGTCAAAGGTGTTGGGGCCGTAGACGGGGGATTGGACCCTATCGATGTAGGTAGGCACGATCACCGACCAGACGTCGACCTTAGTGACCTTCACGATGCTAACCTCCGCTGTACCAGGGCAGCCGACACGAACGGCAGGGTGCTCAGGACGGCCATTGGCTGATGGCTTGTCTACGCGACACCGAGCAAAGATGAGGCAGGGCTCACCCCTGCCTCGCTGACGGATTCCGCACTATCGAGGCGAAGTACCGGGACTCCTACTTTGCCCGAGCAGCACTGTCCACCTGGACTAGAATGGGCGATCCAGGTCAAGGACTTCCTGTACCTTCTTCTCGACCACCGGCGCGTACTCGTCCCACGTCTTGTCGAGGAACCAGATCGCGTCGCTCTCATTGTTAAAGATGGCCTCGGCCTCGACGAAGCGCAGGTTCCACGGCATCGGGAATGGCTCCAAGTCGCCATCGAGAATCGCAGCGCAAGGCTTGAAAGTTGGAATCTGTTCTACCACCTCCGGGTCGAGCCAGCAGGACCGCCGTCCGGGCTGCAGCGCGCCGTGCAAGATACCCCAGGTTGAGATCTCCTTGTCCGTCAAAGCCTTCATGACGTCCCATGCGGCGTCGGCGCTCGCTGACTTGCTGTTAATCATCCACTGGTTGCCGGAGAAGCAGGTACCCTCGCGCCCCTTGGGGCCGACAGGCCGCATGGTGGCGCCCAGCTCGAACGCGTCTGGCCGCCCCTCGAGCTTAGCCTCGTGGGCTCGCTTGTCCGCCACGCCGCCTGCGATGAACGCCTGCCGCCCGGCGACGAATAGGCCACCCTCAACCTCGTCCTCGGGACCAGGGATTGCGCCGGCCTTACGAAGCTCAAGGTACAGCTTGCAGGCCTCAGCGACGGCCGGTTTGGTGAACTCGAACTTGCGGCCATCCTCTGACATGACCCAGCCGCTGTGGTCGTCCAGGCGGGGCTCGCCCCAGCAACGGGTGTAGTTGGTCAGATAGTGGATAGAGCGCACGTTCCAACTGACCCCAAAGATGCCCTTTTCCCTGTTAGTGGCCTTCAGTGCCATCTCGGCAAGGTCTTCCCATGTCCAGCCATCTATGGGCTCCTCTATCCCCGCCTCACCAAGGATGGTCTTGTTCCAGATGATAGAGATGTTGCCACCTGCGTGCACGAACTGCGGCAGGCTGTACTGCTTGCCCTC
>JAAYZQ010000553.1 GCA_012514775.1 Anaerolineaceae bacterium | reverse complement strand
TCGGCCATGGCCCGGTAGTAATCGGCGGCCACCGTGCCATCCCCCAAGGGGCAGCCGGGCGTAGCCAAGCGTGGTGTCGACGAACTTGTGACCGAGAATGCTCTGCACCGTCAGCACGGGCGCGCCGGCGTTGAGCAGCAGCGTGGCGCAGCTAAACCGGAGTTGATGGGGCGTGATCAAGACGCCGCAGCGTTTGGAATAGGTTCGCAGCCGGTGGGAGCAGTAGCTGACGCTCAGCGGCTCGTGGCGGTAGAGCAAGAGATGATCGTCAGCAGCCGGGCCGCGCACATCGAGGTAAGCCTTGATGGCCGCCACCGTCGCCGGACTGAGGTACACGATGCGGTCTTTGAGCCCTTTCGACTGCTCGATGCGCACGCGACCGCCTTTCAGGTCCAAGTCAGGCTTTTGCAGGCGGCGGACCTCGCCGGTCCTGAGGCCGCTGTGCAGCATGAGCAGGAACCATGCCCGGTCGAGGATACCCATGCGGCGGTTTCGGGTGTGGGTAGTCGCCGCCTCGGCCTCGATTTCGGCAAGCAGCAGGCGGAGCTGGTCCATCGGGACGTCACGGGGCAGGTGAGTGCCTGCTGCCAGAGGCTCGACGCGCAGCATACGCTGGCAGATCGCTCGCCCTTGATCTTCGAGAAAGTGGAGGAAATGGCCAAGGTCTCGCAGTTCGCCGTTAATGGTGATGGTCTTACCGGCCGTAGTATTTGATCTGGATAGAGCGGTTCTGGGCCAAACAAGATGATCGGGTTCTCCAGGAGCTCTTCCCTCCAGGAGTTCTTGGCCACATTCAATGATCACCGCAGATAGGCCACTCCACAAACGATCCAGGCTGCCCGGCTTGACGAAAGACGCGCCGGCGAGGATAATGGCCACCAAACGAGGGAGAAAAAGCGACACCTCCCACTGTGGCTCGCAGCTGGCAGGCCCGACCACCAGGGGAGGTGTCCCCAACACGTGGTCATTGTACAGCACTTCGCCGGTTTCGTCAAAGAATACATCGAAGCGGTTCACGTCCACGGCAACTGCATCTTTCCTCTCCCCGTGCGCTGTCCGCATCCCGCCTGCCAGGCGGCCGGCTGCCTGATCCGCTGGGGCACCTACCGGCGCTGGGCGACGTTCGGGGTTTGCAGCCACCGAATCCCTGTCCAACGCGTCCGCTGCAAGGTCTGCGGGCGAACCCACAGCCTGCTGCCCGACTTTCTGCACCCCCACCGCCACTTCGTCGTTGCCTGGCTGCAACACGCCGTTTCCCTCTACCTGCTGGCCGGTTTGAGCTGGCGAGCCCTCATGGAGCGCTTTCGCGGCCGGGGACCCGCCCGCTCGACAGTGCGGGAGTGGGTCGCCTCCTTCGCCTACGGCGCCGGCCACCTCCTGCTGGAGACCCTGCTCCGCCACCTGTTGGCCCTGGACTCCGACACCCCACTGCCTGACGAGGCTCCTGAGCACCTAGCTCGCGTCACCGACCCTCTCAAGCGCCACTGGTTGGAGAAGGCGCACACCTTCTGTCTGCTGGCTGAGCAGCTTTACGCCCAGGTCAAGACGCGGCAGCCCCGGCTGCACCTCTCGGCGCGCCAACTCTTCCCCTTTCTGCTCCACTGGCTGCAGAGTCAGCGGCTTCCGGCTCGCCTTTTCTGGTCGCCGGCCTTGCCCACGACCCCGACCCAGCCCTTCTAGCCCTCGCCCGGCTCTTCGCGGAGCTGCTGCAGGCAATCTGGCCCGCCCGCGGTCGCTCGCCAGCCGCCCAGGCGAGGCTGCGCACCAACAGAGTTTGGCACTTCTCCGGCGCCTGGCCAGCGAGTATACTGGGGGCGACACTGGACAGGAGGTAGAAAGACGATGTCTGAGCCCATCGACACCGAAGAACGCCGCACCAATGTTGCTCTCTTCCGGTACGCCCTCATCCTTCCCTTGCTCCGTGGCGAGTACGAGCCTCGGGGCAAGGACCTGCTGCGGCAGCAGATCGCCGCCGGTCGTTACGATATTCCCTATTCCGCCCGGCAGACCGTCAGTGTGCCCACTCTGGCTCGCTGGGAGCGCCGCTATCAGCAGAGCGGCTTCGAGGGCTTGAAGCCCAAGCTCCGCAGTGACCAAGGCCAGCCCCGCGCCATCTCGGCCGAAACCCTCGACCGGGCCGAGGCCCTCAAACGGGAACAGCCCCTCCGCTCTTCCCGGTCGATCATCCAGGCTCTCAGCATGGACACGACCCAACCCGTGCCGGAGGTCTCTTTGGCCCCTCGTACCTTGCGTCGCCAGCTCGCCCGGCGGAACGCCACCACGGCCCAACTCCTCGACAAGCAGCGGCCCAAGCCCTACCGCCGTTTCGAGCGGGAACACTTTGGCGACCTGTGGCAGGGCGACGCCATGCACGGCCCAAAACTCCCTGACCCCGCCCATCCCGGACAGGAGCGCCAGGTCTTTCTCTTCGCCTTCCTCGACGATCACACGCGCCTGATCCCCCACGCCCAATTCTACTGGAACGAGCAACTGCCTCGCATGGAGGACTGCTTCAAAGGTGCGATCTTGCGCCACGGCCGCCCCCTGTCCGTCTACGTCGACCGAGGCAAGGTCTACACCTCCAAGCAGTTCGACACCATCTGCGCCACCTTGGGCGTGCAGCGCATCCTGGGCACGCCCTACTACCCCGAAGGCCGAGGCAAAATCGAGCGCTTTTTCCAGTTCGTCCAGTCCGACTTCTTGCCCGAAGTCGAAATCTCGCGCCCGTCGACTCTGGCGCTTCTCAACGAGTCCCTCCTGGCTTGGCTGGAGGTTGTCTATCACCGCAAGCTGCACTCCGAGACCGGCCAGGCGCCCCTGGAGCGGTTCCGCCAGGATCCCGCACCCTCCATCCGCTCCGTGGACCCCACCGAGCTGCGGCAGGCCTTCCTCCATCGCGAGCAGCGCAAGGTGACGACGACGGCTACCTTCTCCTTCAACGGCAACCTCTACCGCGTCGCCGACTACCTGCGCCGGCAGAAGGTGGAGCTGCGTTACGACCCCTTCGACCTGACCCGCATCGAGGTCTGGCTGAACAACACCTTCCTCCAGCTCGCCGAGCCGGACCGGCTGGTAACTACCGTCCATCACGACGTCGAGCCCGACCCACGGCCCGTGCCACCGCCCCGTACTGGTCTTGACTACCTGGCCCTGCTGCGCACCGAACGGGAACGCCTGCTCCAGCAGCGGCTCCAGGGTATCCGTTTCAGCCAACTTCCTGCCCAGGAGGAACCCCTTGACCGGCCTGAATGAGTTCTACGGCTTCAAGCAGGTCCCCTTCACCAAGTCCATCGCTGCCAGGGATCTCTATCCTTCCAGCGGTCACCGCGAGGCCCAGGGCCGTCTCCACTTCGCCCTCTTAAGTCACACCCCGGCGCTCCTCACCGGTGACGTCGGCACCGGCAAGTCTACTGCCATCCGCGCCTTCGTCCAGACCCTCGACCGCAACCTGCACGTGGTCGTCTATCTCTCCAATCCCCACCTGGGCGTCAGCGCTCTCTACCGCGAAATCCTCCTCGCCCTGCAGGTCGAGCCCGCCTTCGGCTTCATGCGCCTCCTGCCCCAGCTCCGCTCTACCCTCCGTGACCTGGAGCGCAAGGGCCGCCACGTGCTCCTCATCGTCGATGAGGCCCACCTCCTGCCACCCGAGTTGTTCGACCAGTTGCGATTCCTGCTCAACGACGAGATGGATTCTGCGTCCCTCGTGTCCCTCATCCTCCTAGGCCAGCCGGATCTAGCTCACAAGCTCCGCTTTGCCCCTTACGAGGCGTTGCACCAGCGCATCTCGGTCCGGTTCCACCTCAAGCCTTTCGACCTGGAAGAGACGGCCGGCTACGTCAAGCACCACCTGCGCATTGCCGGCGCGACGCAGCCCATTTTCAGTGACAGCCTTATCGCCGGCGTCTACGATCACACCAAAGGTGTGGCCCGCAAGATTAACAACCTCTGCCACGGGGCACTCCTCTTGGGCGCAACCGAGAAAAAGCAGATCCTGGATGAGACCGATCTCAAGCGGGTCATCCTCGATCTGGAAGGCCAGGTTGGCTGACCCCCGCTTGCCTCATCATCCTGCGAGGCCCTTCGGGGCCTCTTTTTTTGCCGCCCCATCCGATCATCCAGTTTGACCAAATACCGATCAAACAGCGTGGCCGCTAACAGAGATAACAACCAGGTCTGCTGAAAGTACAATACTTCTCACACCACCATAGGCTCCATACTTCTGTTCGTTGATTTCAATATACACATCCTCTTGTTGAGAATTGTTGCCTTCTTGGAGAGGATCAAGCATTCTCTGTAGTAGGATGTACTCAGTCGTATTAAACTGATCATCCGCAAAACCAACCATGACGGACTCATTGTTAGATTGAGTGTACACGAACTTGGCATCCAGGAACGCAGTCATCCACCTTCCTCCAACATGCTATTTAGGCGTTGCAATCCACCGATGAGTTCTCCCATTCTCACGCCACTGATACACGATAGTCGCTCCTGTCTCTTGGCTAGCACGGTTCATCGCTCCTCTGCACGAAGGACATGGTGGCAGTTGCCCTGTGATTGTCATTGACTGATCTACTTGAAGAGAGATGCTCCTCACAGCACGCGCTTC
>JAAYZQ010000552.1 GCA_012514775.1 Anaerolineaceae bacterium | reverse complement strand
AGCACCTTGCCCTCCTGGTCGACGAGCCCCACCGTGGCGGCGCCGACGATGATCTTGGCCGGGGCGATCATGGAGCCCAGGGAGCCGCCCGTGGTCTGGGCCCCCAGGACCGCCAGGACGTCCAGCCCCAGCAGCCCGGCGGCCTGCTGCTGCAGCGGGACAAAGACGACGTTCGAGTTCGTATTGCTGCCGGTCATAAAGGCGCCCAGCAGCCCGATAAAGGGCGAGACCAGGGCATAGAACGGGCCCGCGACCTGGCTCAAGCCCCGGGCCAGGACGTAGGTCATGCCGCTGTGGTCCATGGCCATGGCCATGCCCACCAGGGCCAGCATCGAGTAGGAGGCCGGCAGCGAGCCGCGCACCGTCTTGCGGACGATGCGGCCGGTGACCCCCGGGCCGTAAAAGCCCAGCAGCCGGTAGACGGCGTAGAACAGGACGGCCACGTAGAGGAGCAAGGCCCCGGCGTGACCAAAGACGCTGACGCTCCGGCCCGGTCCCGCCCGCGTCGTCCAGCCATAGGACGTCTGCACTTCGGGAAAATCGGCCGCCAGGGCCACCCTGTTGAGAACGTCGTTCAGCCAGGGCCACAGCTCGGCGGCGCCGACGACGAGTATGAGGACCAGGTAGGGCGCCACCGCCAGCCAGAGGGGCACCAGGCGGCCCCCGCTGCCCGGGTTGGCCGCCTGCAGCACCGGCGCCTGGACACCCGCCACCTGCTCCTCGACCGCCCCCGCCCGGGGGACGGAGCGGTAGCGGGGCAGGCGCACCACCAGCGCCGCCACCCCCAGGCCGGCCAGCCCCGCGCCAAAACCGGCCAGGTTCCACAGGCCGATGACGGCCAGGCCCGCCTGGACGGCGCCCATGACCGTGCCGATGATGAGCAGGGCCGGCCAGGCCTGGCGCACCGACGCCCAGCCCCTGTCGATCCAGACCACCAGGAGGCCGCAGCCGAGGCAGGTGACCCCCAGGAGAAGCGCCGACCAGGGAGCCAGCGCGTAGCCCGTCAGGCCCGACTGGGCGATGAGGGTCAGGAAGGAGGAGCCCATGGAGCCAAAGTTGACGGCCCAGCTATGGCCGATGGCGACGGCCGAGAGGGCCAGAACCGGCGAAAAGCCAAGGCCGATGAGGAGCGGCGTGGAGATGGCGAGGCCCACGCCAAAGCCGGCCACGCCCTGGACGAAGGAACAAAAGATCCAGGCAATGAGCAGCAACTGCAGAGTGCGGTCGGCGGTGAGGCGCGAGATGCCGGCGCCCACGGCCGCCAGGGCGCCCGCCTCGTCCACCACCCGGTAGAGCGCCATGGCCGACCAGATGATATAGATCACAAAGAGGGTCAGCAACACTCCCCGCAGTTGCGAGACCCACAGCAGCTCCAGGCCCGCGCCAAAGCGCAGCCAGGCCAGCAGCATGGCCACGAGCCAGCCGGCCGGGCCGGCCCGGGTGCCGCCCCACCGAAAGCCGACCATGAGCACCAGCACCGTGGCGATGGGCGCCACGGCGAGGAGCCAGTTCCAGAGATTGACGTCGGGGGTTTGCATCGCGCCGATCCGGTCCTAGGCCTCCAGGGCCTGGGCCAGGTCGGCGATGATGTCCTCGGCCGCCTCGATGCCCACGCTCAAGCGCACGAGGCCGTCGCCGATGCCGATGGCGGCCCGTGCCTGGGGCGACAGCATGCGGTGGGACGAGTGGGCAGGGTAGAGCGTCAGGCTGTACACGTCGCCCAGGGTCGTGGCGGGCAACACGAGGCGCAGCGCCTCCATGAAGCGAAAGACCCCCTGCCGGCCCGCGCCGCGCAGGTCAAAGCTCAACATCCCGCCAAAGCCGCGCCCCTCGAACAGTCGCCCTGCAAGCTCGTGCTGGGGGTGCTCCGGCAGCCCGGGGTAGTTCACCCGGGCGACGGCCCGCTGATCGACCAGCCAGCGGGCCACCTCCATGGCGTTGGCGCAGTGCTGCCGCATGCGCAGCGGCAAGGTTTTCATCCCCCGCAATGCCAGCCAGGCCTCCTGGGGCCCCAGGTTGGCGCCCAGCAGCTTTTGCCGCTCGCGCAGATCCAGGGCCCGCTCCGCCGAGCAGGCCACCACCCCGGCCATGACGTCGCCGTGGCCGCCGATGTACTTGGTCGCCGAATGGACGACGTAATCGGCGCCGTGGGCCAGGGGCCGGTAGAGGTAGGGCGTGGCAAAGGTGTTGTCCACGATGAGCGCCGCCCCCACCCCGTGGGCAATCTCGACCAGGGCCGGCACGTCGGCAACCTTGACCAGGGGGTTGGAGATGATCTCGCACAGCACCGCCGCCGGCCGCTCGGTGCCGACGGTCTGGCGCACCTGCTCCACGTCGGTGATGTCCACGAAACAGGTCTTGACCCCCAGGGTCGACAGCGAGCGCTCCAGGAGGGCATAGGTGGCGCCGTAGACGTCGGCGGCCGAGACGATGGTCGTCCCTGCCCGGGCGCCGGCGCTCAGCAGCGCGGCGTGGACGGCGGCCATGCCCGAGGCAAAGGCCACGGCGTCCTCCGCGCCCTCCACCCCGGCGATGACCCGCTCAAAGCCGGTGACCGTCGGGCTGCCGTAGCGCGTGTACACGTATCCGGCCTGCTGCCCGCCAAATACGGCGTCCAGGTCGGCCATGTCGTCGTACAGATAGCCCACCGAATGATGGATGGGCGTGCTGACAGGCGTATAATCAGGACGGGGGGCGCGCTCGCCCCCGTGCACTGCTTCGGTAAAGATGCTTCTCTCTTTGTTCAACTCTCACCTCTCAATCCTGCTGTCTTGAGGCCCGCAGCCATGGGCTAGCCGAACCGCCCCGTAACGTAATCCTCGGTACGCGTCTCGCGCGGGCTGGTGAACAGCACCTGGCCCGGGCCCGCCTCCACCAGCTCGCCGTTGAGCAAAAAGACGGCCAGGTCGGCCACGCGGGCCGCCTGCTGGACGCTGTGGGGCACCAGGACCACGGTGTAGCTCGCCTTCAGGTCCTCCAGCGAGGCCTCGACCTTGGCCGTAGACAGCGGATCGAGCCCCGACGTGGGGTTGTCGAGAAGGATGACCTCGGGCTCCAGGGCCAGGCTGCGGGCGATGCACAGCCGCTGCTGCTGGCCACCCGACAGCCTCATGGCCGGCTCGTCCAGGCGGTCCTTGACCTCGTCCCAGATGGCGGCCTGCTTGAGGCAGCGCTCCACCAGCTCGTCGAGGCGGGCCTGGTCCTTTTCGCCGCTCATCACCGGGCCGTAGGTGACGTTCTGCCGGATGGTGAGAGGCAGGGGGATGGGCAGGGCAAAGACCATACCCACCCGCCGGCGCAGCTCGGTCACGTTGGTGCCCGGCCGGTAAATGTCCTCGCCGTCGAGGAGAACCTGGCCCTCGAGGCGCAGGTGCACGTTCTCGATGAGGTCGTTGAGGCGGTTCAGGCAGCGCAGCAGCGTGCTCTTGCCGGCGTGCGATGGGCCAAAGACGACGGTGATCTGGTTGGCCGGGATGTCGAGGGTCACGTTGCGCAGCGCCTGGTGGCCGTCGTAGTAAAAGCCCAGGTCGCGAATCGAAAACTTGTCTACCACTGGCGCCTCCGGCGGAAGCGGCTGCGCAACACAGTGGCCACCAGGTTCAGGCCCAGGACCAGCACCAGGAGGACGAGGGCGGTGCCGTACTGGATCTCCAGGGGCATGCCCGGCACCTGCGTGGCTATGACGTACAGGTGATAGGGCAGGGCCATGGTCGGGCTGAAGGCGCTCTGGGGCAACTGGGGCAGGTAAAAGGCGGCGGCGGTAAACAGGATGGGCGCCGTCTCGCCCGCCGCCCGCTCCAGGCCCAGGATGACCCCCGTCAGGATGCCGGGCAGGGCGTTGGGCAACACCACGTTCCGCACCGTCTGCCACTGGCTGGCCCCCAGGCTGCGGCTCACCACGCGAAAACGCTGGGGCACCGTCAAGAGCGCTTCCTCGGCCGTGGAGATGACCACCGGCATGGTCATGAGACCCAGGGTGAGGCTGCCGGCCACGATGCTGGCGCCAAAGCCCAGGAACAGGACAAAGAGCCCCAGGCCAAAGAGCCCATAGACCACCGAGGGAATGCCCGCCAGGTTGATGATGGCCAGGCGAATGGCGCGGGTCAGCCAGGTATCGCGGGCGTACTCGGCCAGGTAGATGGCCGCGCCCAGGGCAATGGGAATGCTGGCGATGGCCGTGCCAAAGGTGAGGAGCACCGTGCCGATGATGGCCGGCAGGATGCCGCCCTCCTTCATGCCGTTCCGCGGAAAGTCGGCGAGGAACTCCCAGCTAATCGCTCCCAGCCCCTGCACGACGATATAGCCCACGACCAGCACGATGGGCACGACCACGACCACGGCCATGAGCGTCAGCAGCCCAAAGGCGATCTTTTGCGTTACCTGGGCGGACATGGCAGCCTTCCTGTCGAGCGATCCATCTCCCTAACCCATCAGCCGCCCACCACGGCGCGGCCCGCCCTTGATGACCACGAAGGAGGCGACGGCATTGATGACAAAGGTCACCACAAAGAGCAAAATGCCCACGGCAAACAAAACGTGATAGTGGGTGCCGCCCTGGGCCACCTCGCCCATCTCGGCGGCGATGGTGGCCGTCATCGTCCGCGCGGGCATGAACAGGGCCATCAGCTCCGAGGGGATGCGCGCTGCGTTGCCCGTGACCATCATGACGGCCATGGTCTCGCCGATGGCCCGGCCGATGCCCAGCATGACGGCAATGATCACTCCCGAGCGGGCGGCGGGCAGCACCACCCGCCAGATGGTCTGCCAGTGGGTGGCACCCAGGGCCAGGGCGCCGTCCCGGTAGTCCTTGGGCACAGCGTCGATGGCGTCTTCGGCGACGCTGATGATGGTCGGCAGGGCCATGTAGGCCAGCATCAGCGACCCGGTAAAGGCCGTCAGGCCCGTGGGCACGTTCAGCGTCTCGCGCACCAGGGGCGCCACGGCGACCATCCCCAGGAAACCCAGGACGACGGACGGGATGCCGGCCAGCACCTCGATGAGGGGCTTCAGGATCTCGCGCAGCCAGTCGGGCGCCAGCTCGCGGACAAAGATGGCCGCCGCCAGGCCCAGGGGCAGGGCCATGACCACCGCCCCCGCTGTCACCAGCAGCGAGCCGAGGATCAGCGGCAGGGTGCCGTATAGCTCCTCGTTGGGGTACCAGCGCCGTCCAAAGAGGTTCGGCAAGGAGACCTCCCAGAAGGCCGGCGCTCCCTCTCGCAGCAGAAAGGCAAAGATGAGCACCACGAACAAGATCGCCGAAAAGCCCGCTGCCCGGATCAGCGTCTCGGTCAGGAACTCGCGCTGGCGCGCTCCTCGCATGGACAATCCTTCCCCCGGCGTCAGCCGCCGGATTCGTCTTCGATGGGCACGAACCCCAGCTCGCGCACGATCGCCTGCCCCTCGGCGCCAAGGATCCAGTCCAGGTAGGCGCGGACGGGGCCCCCGGGCTCGCCGGCAGTGTAGGTGAACAGCCCGCGGGCGATGGGATAGCTCTCGTCGCGCACCGTCTCGATGGAGGGCATAACCGGAGCCGCCCCCGTGGTGGGCGCCACGGCCACCACCTTCTGGTCGTGGGTGACGTACCCCAGCCCGTCGTAGCCGATGGCATTGGGGTTCTGGCGCACCTCGGCCGAGATACCCTCCGACGAGGGCATGAGCAGCGTGTCGGGCGAGAAGAGGGTGTCGTCGTCCTCTCGCCCGCCGCGCAGCACCTCCTCCAGGAAATAGACGTGGGTGCCGCTGTTGGACTCGCGCGACAGGAGCACGATGGGCCGGTCCTCGCCGCCCACCTCCTGCCAGTTCGTGATCTTGCCCGCGTAAATGTCCGAGATCTGGGGGATGGTCAAAGCGTCCACCGGGTTGCTGGGGTGGACGACGATGGCGATGGCGTCGCCGGCCACGACGTGCTCCACCGGCTCGATGCCGTTGGCCCGCGCCTGGGCGCGCTCGTCTTCCGAGATCTCGCGCGAGGCGTTGGCCAGGTCCACGGTGCCGTTGATGAGCGCCGCGATCCCCGTCCCCGAGCCGCCGCCGGTGACGGCGATTTGCACTTCCGGGTGCAGCCGCCCGTAGGCCTCCGCCCATGCCAGGGCCAGGTTGACCATGGTGTCCGAGCCCTTGTTGTCGATGGTGGCCGCCGCGCCTGGAGCCGGCGTCGCCCCCCCATCGCCCGCGGGCCCGCAGCCAACCTGGACGGCAAGCAGAACCAGGGCCAGTAGGGCTCCTATTCTCCTCCCCACGTTGTGCTTCATCCTACCTACCCGGGCATGTGGTCGTAACCGCTTCGATTATATCATCCCTGGGTTAGGATGCAACTTAGGCCGTCGCTCTTGCCCGCCGCGACCCCCACTCACCAACTTGCATCCATCCCCACATCTCTGTTACAATCCTTGACAAGAAGACCGTGGAGGGAACGCCGTGCCCGATGCCGAAAAGATGAGCGTCAGCGACCTGCACCTCTTTTACGGCGACTTTGAGGCCCTGAAGGGCATCACCGTGCCCATCAAGGGGCGGCAGATCACGGCCCTTATCGGCCCCTCCGGCTGCGGCAAGAGCACCTTCCTGCGCTGCCTGAACCGCATGAACGACACCATCCCCAGCGCTCGCGTCTCGGGCACCGTGCTCCTCGACGGCCAGGATATCTATGCCCCATCCTTCGACGTCGTGACGCTGCGGCAGCGGGTGGGCATGGTCTTCCAGCGGCCCAACCCCTTCCCCCAGTCGGTGTACGACAACGTCGCCTTTGGCCCCCGCGTCCTGGGCCTGCACAAGAGGCGCAGCCTGGACGACATCGTGCGCGAGAGCCTGCAGGGCGCCACCCTATGGGAAGAGATCAAGAGCAACCTCAAGGCCCCGGCCCTCGAGCTGAACTCGGGCCAGCAGCAGCGGCTGTGCATCGCCCGCGTCCTGGCCGTCGAGCCCGAGGTCATTCTCATGGACGAGCCGGCCTCGGCGCTGGACCCGGAGGCCACGTTGTCCATCGAGGAGCTGATGCGCCGCCTGGCCGATGACTATACCATCGTCATCGTCACCCACAACATGCAGCAGGCCGCCCGCGCCTCCGACTGGACCGGGTTCTTCTGGCTGGGAGAGCTCATCGAGTACGGTCCCACGGAAAAGATCTTTACCGCTCCGTCGGAGAAACTGACCGAGGACTATATCACCGGCCGCGCCGGCTAGGCGATTGGGACGCCAGGCGCGTCAGGGTGAGGGGGAAACGTCCACCACCGCGGCGATGGCCGCCGTCACCCGTTCAATGACCGGCCCATCCAGGGTCAGCTCGATGGCCCCCTGGGGGCAGGCTTCGACGCAGCGGCCGCAGCCACGGCAGCCCTCGCCGATGACGGCCCGGCCCCCGGACATGGTGATGGCGTCGACGAAACAGACGTGGGCGCACGCCCCGCAGCCCGTACATTCCGGCCCGACCCGCACCGATACCCCCGGCATGGCCGTGACCCTGGACGAGATCTCGGGCGCGAGGTGAGGCAGGACGCGCCACAGGCAGCAGCAGGGGCAGCAGTGGCAGATGGTCAGCAGCTTCTGTCCCGGCCCGACCCCCAGCCAGAGGGTGTCCAGCTTGTTGCGGCCCACCATGTGCACCAGGCCCGCGTCGCGGCAGCGGCGTGTGTGGGCCAGGGCCTCCTCGCGGCTGACGGGGTGGCCCAGGGCGGGGTTGATACCCGCCGCCGCGTCGCCCAGGAAGAGGCAGCCCAGGTCGATGGGATAGTCCCGGCAGCCGGCGGCGTCGCGGCACAGGCAGCGGTCCATGACCCACAGCGTGCTGGCCTCCTCAATAAAGCGCTCCACCACCTGCGATGGCAGGGCCATCGAGCCGGCTGGGGCGACGCTCTCGTTGACCGGCACCACGTTGTCGCGGGACAGGTAGATCACCCGGTCGCCGTGGAAGAGCAGGCGGTCCATGAAGGCGCCGAGCAGCGGCAGCCGCGTGGCGCGTGCCAGGAAAAAGCGTCCGGGAAAGGCCGCCTTGAGGATGGCGACGAACCAGAGAGGTCGGCTCACCGGGTGGCGACCCTCCAGGGGCACAGCGGGGCTCGAAGCCGTGCGTCGCTACGACAGGGTTGGGTCATGGCTCGGAGGGGGAGCGGGGCCAGTCGTTGGCCAACCAGCGCCGGGTCGCCTCGCCCAGCCGGTCCAGCGACGCCCGCACCCGGGTGCACTCGGGCAACGAGTTGAGGAACATGGGGCCATACGACTTGGTGAGGACTCGTTTGTCGAGGATGACCACCACACCCCGGTCGGTCTTGGTGCGGATAAGGCGCCCGAATCCCTGGCGGAAGCGCAAGATCGTCTCCGGGACGGCAAACTCGCCAAAGGGATCGTCAAAGGTCTCGGACCGGGCGGCAAAGATGGGATCGTCGGGCACGGAAAAGGGCAGGCGGGCGAGGACCAGGACGCTCAGAGCCGGGCCGACGACGTCGATGCCTTCCCAGAAGCTCCGGGTGCCCATGAGCACCGACTTCTCGTTGGTCCGAAAGCTCTCCAGGAGCTGTGCCCGCGACGTGCCCGACCCCTGCTCCAGGACTGTAATGCCGTCGTTGCCCAGGACCCGGCTGATGTTCCGGGCCGAGTTGCGGAGCTGGTAGTAGGAGGTAAACAGCACCAGGGTGCGGCCCTGGGCGGCCCGGCACAGCTCCACCAGGGCCTCGTCGACCATCTTCTGGTAATTGGGCTGGTTGGGCTCGGGGATGTCGGTGGGCAGGTAGAGCAGCGTCGAGTTCTTGTAGTCAAAGGGCGAGCCCACGGTAAGCTCGTCGGCCTCCCAGGCGTTCAGCCGCTGGCGGATATAGTCAAACTGCTCGTCGGTGGTCAGCGTGGCCGAGGTCAGGATGACGGAGCGCTTGTTGTGAAACAGGTGCTCCTCCACGAGGTTGCCGACGTGCAGGGGGGCGGCGTGGAGCGTGACGCGCTCGTCCCGGCTGGAGACGGTCGCCCAGTAGATCTGGTGGTGGGAAGGCTCGGCGATGCAGGCATTGATCTGGTCGCGGGCGTCGCGCAGTCGGGCCAGGTAGCCGGCGCAGTCCTGGGTCAAGCCCTCCAGGTCGGTCACGTCGTAGCCCTCCAATTCCTCCAGCCCCCCGCAGAGTTGGTCCAATTGATCGATGATGCGGAGGAGCTGAAGGTTCAGGTTCTCCCACGTGACCTCCACCTCGCTCCAGGCTGGCTGCACGCGCAGGCCGCTGGTCAGCCGCAGGCGCTGGTCATAGTCGCCGCGGCCGCTGCCGTGCTCCTGCAAGAAGCTGCCCAGGACGTGGAAGAAGGCATAGACGTTGGTCACCGCCGCCTCGACGTGCCGCTGGATCTGGCTCACGTGGCCCTCGAGGGTCGCCCACTGCTCGGGCGGCAGGGCGCCGCGGCAGCGGGACAGGAGGTCGGCCAGGAAGCCGGTGTAGCGCCGCACGCCCACGGGCCGGGCAAGCTCGTTCAGGGTGCGCTCCAGCGTCCGCTGGTCCCCCTCAAAGCTCAACTGGCGCGTAACGCTGTTCTCCAGGTGATGCGCCTCGTCGACGATGAGGTAGCGATAGTCGGGCAGCACGCGAGCCCCATAACGGTCGACGGCCACGTCCGACAGCAGCAGGGCATGGTTCACAATGACCAGGTGGGCCCGCTCGGCGGCGCGCCGCGCCCGGTAAAAAAAGCAGCGCCCCCGCTCTCGGACGCGGCAGCGCTCGGCAGTGCACGTCTCACTGTCCGACGAGATCTTGGTCCACAGGGCCTGCTCCTGTGGGTCGGGCATGAACAGCTCACCCCGCTCCCCCGTCTGGGTGCTGGGCAGCCAGGCCAGGACCTTGGCCAGCATGCGCATCTCTTCCGTGGAGTTGACGCCCGTCTGCCGCAGGGCTGCCAGGCGCCGCTGGCAGAGATAGTTGGTCCGCCCCTTGAGCACCGCCGCCCGGAACTCGAAGGGCAGGATGCGCTGCAGGTCGGGGGTGTCTTTTAAAAAGAGCTGGTCTTGCAGGTTGATGGTGTTGGTCGAGACCACCACGCGCTCGCCGTTCTCGTGGGCAAAGACGATGGCCGGCAGGAGGTAGGCCAGGCTCTTGCCGGTGCCCGTGCCGGCTTCCACCAGGAGGTGCTGCTGCTCGTTCAGGGCCGTGGCCACGGCCCGCAGCATCTCTACCTGTTGGGGCCGGTGCTCAAAGCCGGGAAAGTGACGGGCCACCTGGCCGCCCTCCTCCAGCATGGCCGCCAGGCTGTCGATGTCCACGGCCCGGGGACGGGCAGCGGGCACCAGCTCTTCCTCGTCCTCGCCCTCGGTGGCAAAGAGGGGCCCCAGGACGTCCTCGGCGGTGCGGAGCTGGGCTGCCAGTTGCTGGCCAATGGCTCCGCTAAAGGCCGCGCGCTCCTGGCTTTTCTCCACCGTGCGAAAGATCTCTTTCAGCGACCAATCCAGCTTGGCGGCCAGGCGGCCGATCTCTTGCAGGATGGGCCGGGGCAGCTCGGCGGCGTGGCCCATGAGGGCCACAAACAGATCCTGGGCAGCCAGGGCGTCGTCCAGGGCGCGGTGGTGGCAGCGGTCCGACAGCCCGAAATCCTTGCCCAGGCGCGTCAGGCTGTAGCGATCCGAGTGGGGAACCAGGATGCCGGCCAGCTCAAAGGTGTCGAGGGCCGGGTTGGAAAGCGACAGGCCGTGCGTGCGCAAGAAGCGCAGGTCAAACTGCACGTTGTGGCCGACGATGGCATAACCGCCCACGAAGCGGCGCAGGTCGTTGAGGATCTGGGAAAAGCGGGGGGCGTGGTCGACCTCGTCTTGCCGGATGCCGGTCAGTTGTTGGATCTGGATGGGGATGGGCCGGCCGGGGTTCACCATGGTCGACCAGGTGTCCAGGACCTTGGCCTGGATGCTGCCATAGTCCAGCGACGTGCGGAACCGAACAGCGCCAATTTCCATGATGGCATCGCGCTCGGGGTCCAGGCCCGTGGTCTCCAGGTCCAGGGCCACGTAGATTCGATTCATGGTGCTCCAATCTAGGGAAGCAGCTCCTTTTCCTCCCGACGGCGCTGATTATACCCCATGCCCGGGCAAAAGGCAAGAGCCACAAGCTCGCCCGCCATGCCACTCGAGCCCCAATAGGCCATTCGGCCCCCTTGCCTTTCCGCCAAGCAGTGGTATAATATGCCTGTCAAAATTGCCAGGAGGTGGAACTATGCGATGCCAGGAATGTGGCGCCGAAAATGAACCCAATGCCAGGTTTTGCACGAGCTGCGGAGCAACCCTGAGGGCGGCAGCCGTCCCCGCCGGGGACCCCAACTTGCAACCTCTGGATACAGAGGTCGAGCACGTCCAGCGCGAGTACGAGGGCAGCCGCGGCCGTATCAGCTACCGTATCGACGGCACAACGCTCCAGGTGGTCACCATCGAGTTGGAACCGGGAGAGGTGATCTATTCCGAGTCGGGCGGCATGTCGTGGATGACGGGCAACGTGGAGATGAAGACGCATTCGGGTGGCGGGCTGGGCAAGATGTTCAAGCGCGCCCTGTCCGGCGAGTCGTTGTTCATCACAGACTTTTTTGTCAACAACAACCAGGGCACGGTTGCCTTTGCTTCCGAGTTCCCGGGCAAGATCATCCCCTTTGACCTGCGGCCCGGCGAGAGCATCATTGTCCAGAAGGACGCCTTCATGTGCGCCGAGAAGAGCGTCGAGATGGACATGGCCTTTCGCAAGCGCCTGGGTACCGGCATGTTCGGCGGCGAAGGCTTTATCATGCAGCGCATAAGCGGCCCCGGCCTGGCCTTTATCGAGGTGGACGGCGAGGTGGTCGAGTACGAGCTGCAGGCCGGCCAGCAGCTCAAGGTGGACACCGGCCACCTGGCGGCCATGGAGTCCACCGTCGACTTTGACGTGACCATGGTCAAGGGCTTTCGCAACATCCTCCTGGGTGGCGAAGGGCTGTTCCTGGCCAGCGTTCGGGGGCCGGGCAAGGTCTGGCTGCAGACGATGCCCATGTCCAAACTGGCCCAAAAGGTCGCCCAGTTCATGCCCCAGGCCGGCGGCAAGGGCTCCAGCGGCGGCCTGAACATCGACGTGGGCAACCTGCTTGGTGGAGGGTAGGATGGAGTCGCTGTGCCTGCCCCTGGGCCTGGGCGGCCTGGCCATCCTGGCGCTTCTCGGCGTGGGAGCCATCGTCCTGGTCAAGCTCGGTGTCCTGGTCAAGTACGCGACCAAAGAGGAGCCCCCGGATCCGGGGACTTATGACCTGAACCAGAGCCACGAGGTCGATCGTCAATAGGAGATAGACATGGACCAAACCGCAGAATTTCTGAAAGAGATCACCGAAGCCAGTGGAGTGTCCGGCTACGAGGGCAACGTGCGGGCCATCTTGCGCCGCTACCTGGAGGGCGTGGCGCAGATCGAGCAGGACAAGATGGGCAGCTTTATCGGCAAGCACCAGGGCAGCGGCGAGCACCCCCGGGTGATGCTGGCCGGCCACATGGACGAGATCGGCTTCATGGTGACGCTGCTCACCAAGGAGGGCTTTGTCAAGTTCGTGCAACTGGGCGGCTGGTGGGACCAGGTGCTCCTCGGCCACAGGGTGTCCATCAAGACGGCAAAGGGAGACGTCATCGGCGTGTTGGGCGCCAAGCCGCCCCACCTCCTCGACGCCGAAGAGCGAAAAAAAGTCGTCGAGAAAAAGGACATGTACATCGACGTCGGTGCCCGGTCGGAGGAAGAGCTGCGCGAGATGGGCGTCCGCCCCGGCGACCCCATCATTCCCGTGAGCGAGTTCACGGTGATGAGCAACCCGCGCTTTTACCTGTCCAAGGCCTTTGACAACCGCGTGGGCTGCGCCCTGGCGGCCCAGGCCCTGGAGCGACTGGCGGGCGAAGGGCACCCCAACACGATCTATGCCGTGGGCACGGTCCAGGAAGAGGTGGGCGTCCGCGGGGCCAAGACCTCGGCCTTTGCCATCAACCCCGACGTCGGCATCGTCCTGGAGGTAGACATTGCCGGCGACGTGCCGGGCATCAAGCCGGAAGAGTCCAACGTCAAGATGGGCGGCGGGCCGACGCTCCTGGTCTATGACGCGCGCATGATCCCGAACCTGGCCCTGCGCGACCTGGTCATCGCCACGGCCGACGAGTTGGGCATCCCCTTGCAGTTCTCGTCCATGCCCGGCGGGGCGACCGACGGCGCCCAGATCCACATGCACAACGAGGGCGTGCCCACCGTGGTCATCGGCGTGCCGACGCGCCACATCCACAGCCACAACGCCATCCTGTGCCGCGACGACTATGACCAGGCCCTGGAGCTCATTATTGCCGTGGCCAAAAAGCTCGACGCCGATACGGTGGCCGGCCTGACCGCCTAGCAGAATGACGGCGCCATGGGGCGCACATATTCGCGACCAAAGGTGCCCGGGGGGAGGACGTGACCCTCCGGGCACCTTCTCGTCCCGGCGAGGGGAAGCGGGGGCTACGGCTTGTACTCCGGCGTCGCGGTCTTGCATTTTGGTCCACTTTGTTGTAGAATTGACCGCCAACAGGCGGGAGGGAGGGATAACCGTGTCGGATGGTGTTCCTCGGACCCGCAGCAGAGCCAGCCCGTTCTCTTTGGGTCAAGAAGTCGGAGGCTAGTGGACAAAAAAGAAGCGCTCAGTCTGGCGATGAACCTGGGCTGGACGATGTTGTTCTCGCTCCTGTTGCCCCTGTTGGCCGGCATTTGGCTCGATAATAGGCTGGACACCGCACCGCTCTTTATCCTGATCGGTGCCACGTTGGGTGTTCTGGCTGCTACGGTCGGGGTGGCGCGGATGGCCATGCGCACGTTTCGAGCCGTAGACGGCAACAAAACAGCGCACGAAGAAGAAACAAACGGCGAGGAGGAACCAGATTAGTGTCCAAGCTGCTCTCCCCAAAAGTACTGGTGCCCGCAGCCATCGTTATCGTAGTGTTGATCGTCCAGAATCTGCTGTCCCTCCCCGGGGTAGTCCTTCCCGAAATATCGATCCCGGCCGAACCTGTCTTTGAGCTGTTCGGGTTTCCCATCACCAACACCCTCCTGTCGTCCTGGCTGACCATGCTGGTGCTGGTCCTGGGCAGTTGGCTCATCACCCGCAAGTTGAAGACGGTTCCGGGCCGATGGCAGGGCCTCCTGGAGATGATCATCGAGGGGTTCTGGAACCTCGTCGAGGGCGCGGCCGGCCCCAAGTGGACGCCCAAGTTCTTTCCCATCGTCATGACCATCTTTCTCTTTGTCATCGCGGCCAACTGGCTGGGGCTCACCCCGCTCTTTGGCGGCTGGGGAGTCCTCCATCACGCCGAAGAAGACGGGCACCCGGTGGTGTGGGCCAGCGACTCCCACAGCCTGGGCATTCTGGTCAAGGGAGAAGAGCAGGAGGCAGGCGAGGGCGAGGCCGCCGCGGAGGCGCATGGAGACCGCTACATCCTGGCTCCCATGTTCCGCGCGGCGACGACAGACATGAACGTGACCCTGGCCCTGGCCGTCGTCGCCGTGGCCCTTACCCAATATTTCGGGCTGCGCTCCCTTGGCCTCGGTTACCTGTCCAAGTTTATAGCCGTGGGCGGCGTGCTCAACGCCTTCCGCAAGCCGGGCCTGGGCTGCGGCGGGCGCATTGCCGCCTTTTTCATGGGCATCATCGACGTCTTTATCGGCATCGTCGAGTCCATCAGCGAGATTGGCAAGGTCGTCTCGTTCTCCTTCCGGCTCTTTGGCAACATCTTTGCCGGAGAGGTTCTCCTGGGGGTCATGGCCTTCTTGATTCCCTACGTCGTCTCGCTGCCCTTCTTTGGCCTGGAGCTCTTTGTCGGGCTGGTCCAGGCCCTGGTCTTTATGATGCTGAGCGTCGCCTTTTTCGTGGTTGCCGTCAGTGGACATGGCGAAGGGCACTAGCGCGCCGTCGCCTGAAAAATATCAATCATCTAAGGAGGAAACCCCATGGATCCCGAAACCGCACGACAGCTGGCTGCCGCCATCGCCATTGCCTTCGGTGCGCTGGCCCCTGGTTTGGGCCTGGGCATGATTGGCTCCAAGGCCATGGAAGCCCTGGGCCGCAATCCCGAAGCCAGTCAGCAGATCTTTGTGCCCCTGATCCTTAGCCTGGCCTTTACGGAAGCCATCGGCATCTATGCCCTGGTTGTGGCGCTGATTATCAAGTTTGTCTAAGGAGGTTCAGGCTTGGAAGCACTAGGCATCAATCTGGGTTATCTGATCTCCCAGATCGTGAACTTCACGCTGCTGGCGTTGCTTCTGTACTTTGTGGCCTACAAACCCGTGCTTCGCATGCTGGACGAGCGGTCCGCCCGGATCAATAAAGGCATCGAGGACGCCGAGCAAGCCTCCAGGCGAGCGGCCGAGATGGAGCAAGAGTTCGAGCGCCAGATGGCGGATGCGCGCCGCGAAGGGCAAGAGATCGTCGCGCAGGCCACCCAGGCCAGCGAGCGGGCCGGCCAGGAGATCCTGGAGAGGGCGCGAGAAGAGAGCCGCGCCCAGGTCGAGCGGGCCAAGGAAGAGATTTCCCGCGAGCGCGACCTGGCCATGGCCGATCTGCGCCGGCAGGTGGCCGAGCTGTCTCTGACGATCTCGGAAAAGGTCCTCGGCGAGACCCTGGACGAGCAGAGCCAGCGCCGGCTCATCGCCGAGTTCCTGGAGGAAACCGAGGAACTGAAGTGAGCACACAGGCCCGACCGAAGGATTACGCTGCCGCGATCTATGAACTCGCCTTTGAGGCCTGGCTTCGCCAGCTCCAAAGCGTGCAACAGGCGCTGGGCCGCGACGCCGCCCTGCGCTCCCACGTCCAGGATCGCAGCCGGCCGGCGGCCGAGAGGCTGCAGCGGCTGGAGCAGGCCGTGGAAGGAGGCCTCGACCGCCAGGTCCGCGGCTTCCTGGGGACGCTGGTAGAGGCAGGGCAGACGGACATGCTCGGGGCCATCGTGGCCGAGTTCGAGCGCCTCGTTAGCCGCCGCCAGGAACGAAAGCTGGCCCAGGTGGTGACGGCCGTGGCCCTGAACGATGCCGAGAGAAGGGCCATGGAAGCCCGCCTGACGGAGCAGTTTGGGCCGGATCTCGAGTTCCAGTACAAGGTCGACAAATCGCTCATTGGGGGCGTCTACCTGCGCGTCGGCGACCGGGTGATCGATGGCAGCGTCGCCGCCAAGCTGGCCGCCCTGCGAGAGAGCCTGGCGGCATAACACGCGGCACGCGAGACGCAAGGCGCGGCAGAGCACGCTGCGCCGCGTTTGCGTTCTGCCCAGAGGAGGCATGAATGGCCCTACAGCCACAGGATATCGCTGCGAAGCTAAAGGAGCAGATTCTAGCATTTGAAGCGCCGCTCCAGGCCGTGGACGTCGGCTCTGTCATGGAGGTGGGCGACGGGATTGCCCGCGCCAGCGGCCTGGCGGGCGTCATGGCCATGGAACTGGTCGAATTTCCACCAAAGCCCGGCCGCGACGAGAGCGTCATGGGGCTGGCCTTTAACCTGGAAGCCGACAACGTGGGCATCATTATCATGGGCGACCACACCGGCATCGAGGAGGACGACCTGGTGCAAGGGACTGGCCGCATCGTGTCGGTGCCCGTTGGCGGCGCTATGATCGGCCGGGTGGTGAACGCCCTGGGCGAACCCGTCGACGGCAAAGGCCCCATCGCCGCCGCTCGCTACCGCAACATCGAGCGCATCGCGCCCAACGTCGTCACGCGCAAGAGCGTGGACACGCCGGTCCAGACGGGCATCAAGGCCATCGACGCCATGATCCCCATCGGCCGCGGCCAGCGCGAGCTCATCATCGGCGACCGCCAGACAGGCAAGACGGCCATCGCCCTCGATACCATCATCAACCAGAAGGGCAAGAACCTGATCTGCATCTATGTGGCCATCGGCCAGAAGCTGGCCCAGGTGGCCCAGGTGGTGGCGACCCTGGAGGAGTACGGCGCCATGGAGCATACCATCGTCGTCACCGCCTCCGCCTCCGAGCCGGCCACGCTGCAGTACATTGCCCCCTACACGGGCACGGCCATGGGCGAGGAGTTCATGGAGCAGGGCCAGGAGGCGCTCATCGTCTACGACGACCTGTCCAAGCACGCCTGGGCCTACCGCCAGGTGTCGCTGCTCCTCCGCCGGCCGCCCGGCCGCGAGGCATATCCCGGCGACGTCTTCTATCTCCACTCCCGGCTGCTGGAGCGGTCGGCCAAGATGGCTCCCGAGCACGGGGGCGGCTCGCTGACGGCCCTGCCCATCATCGAGACCCAGGCAGGCGACGTTTCGGCCTACATCCCCACCAACGTCATCTCTATCACAGACGGCCAGATCTACCTGGAGAATGACCTGTTCTACGCCGGCATCCGGCCGGCCATCAATGCCGGCCTGTCGGTCTCCAGGGTGGGCGGCACCGCCCAGGCGCCCGTCATGAGGCAGGTCGCCGGCAAGCTGCGGCTGGATATGGCCGCCTTCCGCGAGCTGGCCGCTTTTGCCCAGTTTGGCTCCGACCTGGACGAGACGACGCGGCGACAGTTGGACCGCGGCCTGCGCGTCCAGGAAGTGCTCAAGCAGCCCCAGTACACGCCCATGTCCCTGGCCGACCAGGTTCTCGTCCTGTACGCCGTGACGAACGGTTTCCTGGACGACGTGGAGCTGCGCCAGATCAAGTCCTTTGAGCAGGCCTTCCTGGGCTACATGAGAGACTCGCAGCCAGGCCTCCTGCAAGATGTCCAGACGGGCGCCAGGCTCGACGAGGAAAAGACGGCCGCCCTCAACCAGGCGATCCGCGATTTCAAGAGCAGGGCGGCGTATTGAGATGAAGCAGATCCTGGCTCTGACCTTATGCCTTGCCCTCCTGGTAGCCTGCGGGGGAACGCCGGTGGCGACCGACCCGCCGCCCACGCAGACTCCCTGGATCGTCGTCGTCACGTCAACCCCGGCTCCGCAAGAGACGAGCGAGGCCTCGCCTGCGGCCACCGTGCCGTCCGCGTCCACGCCGCGGGCGACCGCCACCAGGCGGGCTGGCGGCGCCACCCCGAGCCCGGCGGTGACGGAGGTGAGTGTCCTGCCGGCCACGTCAGGGGTCACCGCCGAGCCGCAGATCGAGGTCAACCAGGTGCCGACCGAGGCACCTCTCACCCGGGTCATGATCTACCCGCCTCCCAGCCTGCTGGACCCGCCGCAGGACCAACCCGTGTCCTGGGGCAGCACGATGCTGTTGCAGTGGACCTCGGTGGGCGAGCTGGACGAGGACGAGTACTATCACGTGCACATGGAGCGCCGGCCCATGACCGACGGCCAGGAGTGGTACGGCGATTACGTCTTTACCAAAGAGACCAGGTTTCTGGCCGACGTGCCTTTCCTGGCACCATTCCACCATTCGACCGAGCATGGGCAGGCCACCGTCTACTGGTGGGTGTGGGTGGTACAAAAGACCGGCGAAGACGAGGACGGCAAGCCCATTGGCATGGACATCAGCCCTTACAGCGAAGAACGGACCATGATCCTGGAGCCGAAGCCGTAGGGGATGCCGCCAGCGAACGAGGAGTGACCCGTTGCCCAGCACACGAGAGATCCGGCGCCGAATCCGGAGCGTCAAGAACATATCCCAGGTGACCCGCGCCATGCAAATGGTGGCCGCGGCCAAGATGCGCCGGGCCCAGGAGCAGGTTCTGGCCACGAGGCCCTATACCGAAAAGGCATGGGAGATCCTCACGCACCTGGCCGCTCAGCGGGGGGCCGACGAGGAAGCGCACCCATTGCTTCGCGTGCGCGAGCCTGTGGGCCGCGCCGGGCTGGTCCTCATCACCGCCGACAAGGGCCTGGCCGGCAGCTACAACCACAACATGATCCTGGCGGCGTCGCGATTCGTCCGGGAGGTGCCCTACCCGGTAGAGGTTGTCGCCGTGGGCAAGCGCGGGCGAGACGCCATGTGGCGCCTCAAGCAGAACATCGTGGCCGAGTTCACCGACATGCCGGCACAGCCCCGGATCCTGGACGTCACTGCTATTGCCCACACGGTGATGGATTCCTTTGTCTCAGGACACTATGACGTCGTGTACGTGGCGTTTACCGATTTCATCAATACCTTGAGACAGCAGCCGGCCATCTGGCAACTGCTGCCTCTGCACGCCCTGCACGTGGCGGTCTCGACGCCCGTTGCCGAATTTCGCTCGGTGCAAGAGACCGAGTCCACGGTGGAGTATATCTACGAGCCCGATCCCAGCACGATCCTGGAGACCGTCTTGCCGCGCTTCACGGAGCTGCAGATCTACCAGGCGATCCTGGAGTCGATAGCCAGCGAGCATAGCGCCCGCATGGTAGCCATGCGCAATGCGACCGAAAACGCCAACGAGCTCCTGGATATTCTCACCCTGACCTACAACCGTGCCCGGCAAGAAGCCATCACCAAGGAGATGCTCGACATCGCCGGTGGTGCCGAGGCTCTCAGCAGCGCGCGGGCCTAGAGCAAACGACTATCGGAGGAGGACTGATGGCTCAACAGAGCAGGGGCCGCGTGATGCAGGTCATGGGCCCCGTCGTAGACCTCGAATTTCCGTCGGGCGAGCTGCCCGAGATTTATGATGCGGTCGAGATCCCGCGCGATGGCGGCCGGTTGGTGGTGGAGGTGCAGCAGCACCTGGGCGACGACTGGGTGCGAGGCGTGGCCATGGACGCCACCGACGGCCTGCGGCGCGGCATGGAAGCCATCAACACCGGCAAGCCCATCATGGTGCCGGTGGGCCAGGGCACGCTGGGCCGCATCTTTAACGTGCTCGGCGAGCCCATCGACAACCAGGGGCCCGTCGAGGCCGATACGTACTATCCCATCCACCGTCCGTCGCCGTCCTTCGAGGAGCAGGTCACCCGGCCCGAGTTCCTGGAAACCGGACTGAAGGTCATCGACCTCATCGCTCCCTTTACGCGCGGCGGCAAGACCGGCGTCTTTGGCGGCGCGGGCGTGGGCAAGACGGTCATCATCCAGGAGCTGATCCGCACCTTTGCCACGGTGCACAAGGGCTTTTCGGTGTTCTCGGGGGTGGGCGAGCGCTCTCGCGAGGGCAACGACCTGTGGCACGAGATGATCGATTCGGGCGTCATCAACAGCGTGGCCATGGTTTTTGGCCAGATGAACGAGCCGCCCGGCGTGCGGCTGCGGGTGGGTCTCACGGGCCTGACCATGGCCGAGTACTTTCGCGACGAGGGCCGCGACGTGCTGCTCTTTATCGACAACATCTTTCGCTTTGTCATGTCCGGCTCGGAGGTGTCGGCCCTGCTCGGCCGCATGCCCAGCGCCGTCGGCTACCAGCCGACCCTGGGCACCGAGATGGGCGAGCTACAGGAGCGCATCGTGAGCACGCGCAAAGGCTCCATCACGTCCATGCAGGCCGTCTACGTGCCCGCCGACGACTATACCGACCCCGCCCCGGTGGCGACCTTTGCCCACCTGGATGCGACCATCGCCCTGGAGCGCTCCATCGCCGACCAGGCCATCTATCCCGCGGTCGATCCCCTGGGCTCCACGTCGCGAATCCTGGACCCCCGGGTGGTGGGCGACGAGCACTATAACACGGCCCGCGAGGTACAGCGCGTGCTGCAGCGCTACCGGGACCTGCAGGACATCATTGCCATCCTGGGCATCGACGAACTTTCGGAAGAGGACAAGCTGGTGGTCTCGCGGGCGCGCAAGATCCAGCGTTTCCTCAGCCAGCCCATGTTCGTCGCCGAGCAGTTCACGGGTCGCGAGGGTCGCTACGTGACGGTGGAAGAGACCGTGCGCGGCTTCAAGGGGATCCTGGAGGGCAACCATGACGACCTGCCCGAACAGGCATTTTACATGGTGGGCGGCATCGACGAGGCCGTCCAGCGTGCCCAGGAGCTGAGGGGTTAAATGGCGCAGCTACACTGCGAGGTGGTGACGGCCGAGCGCAGGGTCTTTGAGGACGACGTGTCCATGGTGGTGGCCCCGGGCATAGAGGGCCAGTTGGGCATCCTGCCGCACCACGCCCCGTTGATGACGGCCCTGACCTTCGGCGAGCTGCACATCCAGCGCGAGGGACAGGAGGACGTCTACATCGCCATCGGCGGAGGCTTCATGGAGGTCGGCCCGCAGCACGTCATTATCCTGGCCGACTCGGCGGAGCGGGCCGACGAGATTGACATCGCCCGGGCCGAAGAAGCGCGCCACAAGGCGGAAAAGACCATGACCCAGGTGCGCCGCGAAGACGGGGATTATGCCCAGGCCGAAGCCGCCCTGCGCCGCTCCCTCATCCGGATGAAGGTCGCCAGGCGTATGCAGCGCAGGCCCATGCGGCGGCCTGATACAGAATAGCGCCGGTCAGCCACCCCTGCCGGTGGGCCGGCTCATAGGAGCACAAATGCGGGGACGGGAACGGGAACGGCCCGTCCCCCTGATCTGGTTGGCAGGAATAAACAGCGGGTGATAGACGATGCTAACAAAGCACATTGGAGTGGATCTCGGGACGGTGAACGTCCTGGTTTGGGTCAGGGGCAAAGGCATTATTCTGCAGGAGCCGTCGGTGGTGGCCATCGCCACCAACGACAACAAGATTGTGGCCGTGGGCAACGAAGCACGGGCCATGCTGGGGCGCACGCCCGAGACCATCGAGGTTGCCCGTCCCCTCAGGGATGGGGTCATCGCCGATTACGTGGTGACCGAAGCCATGCTACGCTATTTCATCGAGAAGGTCGCCGGCCGGCTGCGCCTGCTGAAGCCGATTATCTCCATTAGCGTGCCCGTGGGCGTGACGAGCGTCGAAAGCAGGGCAGTGCACGATGCTGCCATCCAGGCCGGCGGACGCGAGGCCTACCTGATCCCCGAGCCGCTCGCGGCGGCCCTGGGCGCGGGCATGCCGGTCAACACGCCCACCGGTAACCTGGTGGTGGACATCGGCGGGGGCACCAGCGAAGCGGCCGTCATTGCCATGAACGGCATCGTCGAGTACGCTTCGGTGCGCGTGGGGGGCAACCGCATCGACGAAGCCATCATGAGCTATGTCAAGCGCAAGTACAACTTGATGATCGGAGAGCAGACGGCCGAGGAGGTCAAGATCGCCATCGGCAGCGCCCTGCCCCTTCCCGAGGAGCTGACCATGGAGGTGCGGGGGCGCGACCAGGTATCGGGCTTGCCCAAGACCATTCGCGTCACCTCCGGCGAGATCACCGAGGCCATTGCCGAGCCGCTGGTCACCATCGTGGGCGTCGTCAGGAATGTCCTGGAAAAGACCCCGCCCGAGCTGGCGTCGGACGTCATCGACCGCGGGATCGTTATGACCGGCGGCGGTGCCCTGCTCCGCGGCTTTCACCAACTGCTGACCAAGGAAACGGGGGTTCCCTGTTACGTGGCCGACAACCCCATCGCCTGCGTAGCCCTCGGCGCCGGCAAGGCCCTGGAGAACTACGAGGTCATCCGCCGCAGCCTGCCCGCCTATTAGGCCGCTGGAGAGCGGAACGGGCTGCTCCTGGTCGAAAGCCAGGGGCAGCCCGTTCCGTTTTTTCTGCCGGGCCGGCGCAGGGAGCGCGGCCTACAGGTAAAAGGTCATGCGCTGCAAATAGACGATCGGGTCAACATACTGCACGCGAACGTCGGCCGGCACCGTGACCGTGATGGGCGCATAATTGAGAATGGCCCGCACGCCGCCCTGGACCAGCTCGTCCACCACGGCCTGGGCAGACGCGGCCGGCACGGCCGTGATGCCGATCTTGATCCCCATCTCGCGCACCTGCTCCGCCAGGTGCGCCGCGTCGCGGATCTCGAACTTGCCCAGGCGGCGGCCGATCTTTTGCGGGTTGTTGTCATAGACGGTGACCAGGTGAAAGCCCCACTCCTCAAAGCCGCCGTGGTGGGCAATGGCGTGCCCCAGGTCGCCGGCTCCCACCAACACCATCTCCCATGGGTGGTCGAGCTGCAGGATATTGCGCAATTGGTCGCGGAGATAGGCCACGTCGTAGCCCATTCCCTGTTTGCCAAACTCGCCAAAATGGGAGAGGTCCTTTCGGATCTGAGCCGAGCTCATCCCCAGTCTCTCTGCCAGCTCCTTGGAGGCCGTGATCTTGATGCCTTCTGCCTCCATGTGCGCCAGCGCGCGCAAGTAAATCGGCAGGCGGCCGATGACAATGTCTGGAACGGTTCTGGGTTCTGGCACGTTCCCCTCCTTCTGGCCAGATACTTGTGAAAAGGCGCACACGCCTTGCCCTGTATCATACCACACATGCCGGCCCAGTGCAAGACAGGCCGGAAGCGGACTAGGTCTCGTTCGCTTTTTTCTGCAGCTCGTAGAGCTTGTTGATGGCTTCCAGGGGCGTCATGGCGCTGACGTCCAGCCGGCGCAGCTCGTCCGCCAGGGGATTGCCGGCAGCAAAGAGCGAGAGCTGGCGCACCTCAATGGTCTTGGGCCTGGTGCCCGGCGCCCGGGCCTCCTGCTCCAGCTCTTTCAGGATCTCTTGCGCCCGCTGGATCACGGGCCGGGGCAGCCCGGCGAGCTGTGCCACGTGGATGCCATAGCTGCGGTCGGCGCCGCCCGGCACGATGCGCCTCAAGAACACCACCTTGTCCTTCTCCTCGGCCACGGCCACGTTGTAATTTCCGACGCCGGGCAGCACGTCGGCCAGTTGCGTCAGCTCGTGATAGTGGGTGGCAAAGAGCGTCTTGCAGCGCAGGCGCGGGTGGTTGTGAATGTGCTCCACGACCGCCCATGCAATGGAAATGCCATCGTAGGTGCTGGTGCCGCGCCCCACCTCGTCCAGCACCAGGAGGCTGCGGGGTGTGGCGTGGTTCAGCAGGTTGGCCGTCTCGATCATCTCGACCATGAAGGTCGACTGCCCGGCGCTGATCTCGTCCTGGGCGCCGATGCGCGTGAAAATGCGGTCCACCAGCCCGATGCGCGCCTCGTCGGCGGGCACAAAGGATCCGATCTGGGCCATGAGGACGATGAGGGCCACCTGGCGCAGGTAGGTGCTCTTGCCTGCCATGTTGGGGCCGGTGATGACCAGCAAGCGCACCTGCCCGCCCAGCTCGGCGTCGTTGGGCACAAAGGGCTCGTCCCGCTGGGCAATTTCCACGACGGGGTGCCGCCCGGCCACGATGCGCAGCTCCTGGCCGGCCGACAGCTCGGGGCGCGCGTAGCGGTGCATGACCGCCACTTCGGCCAGGGCAGCGATGACGTCCAGGTGGGCCAGGGCGCGGGCCACGGCCAGCAAGCGCTCGGCCGCGGCGGCCACCTGTTCCAGGATCTGGCGATAGATGTGGCTTTCCAGCTCGCCGATGCGTTCCTGGGCGTTGAGGATGAGCGATTCGTACTCTTTCAGCTCGGGCGTGATATAGCGCTCGGCGTTGACCAGGGTCTGCTTGCGGATGTACTCCTCGGGCACCAGCTCGGCGTTGGCCTTTGTAATCTCCAGGTAGTAGCCAAAGACCTTGTTGTAGCCCACCTTCAGGTTCTTGATGCCGGTGCGGGCGCGCTCTTGCTTTTCCAGGTTGGCCACCCATTCTTTGGCATTTCGGGCGGCGCTGGCCATGTTGTCCAGCTCGGCTGAAAAGCCAGGGCGGATGACGCCGCCGGCGCTGAGGAGGGCCGGCGGATCGTCGGCGATGGCCTGCTCCACGAGGGCGACAACGTCCTGGCAGGGATTCAGCGCAACCACCGAGCGCAAGAACGGCAGGCCCGGATCGCCCTCGCCCAACAGGTCGCGGATGGCGGCCAGGGCCAGCAGGCTCTGCTGAATGGCCAGCAGCTCGCGGGGCCGGGCCACACCCTGCACCACGCGGCTCGTCAGCCGCTCCAGGTCCGACACATCCTTGAGGAGCGTGCGAAGGCGCATGCGCAGCGGCGTGTCGCGGTAAAAGGCCTCTACCAGGTCCAGGCGCTCGTTCAGAGCAGCCAGATCGACGAGGGGCTGGCTGAGCCAACGGCGGAGCAGGCGGCCGCCCATGCTGCTCACGGTGACGTCCAGGACGCCCAGGAGCGAGCCCTCCACCGAGCCCCGGCGCAGGCTCTCGGTCAGCTCCAGGTTGCGGCGGGTCGCGGCGTCGAGGACCATGAACTGCTCGGTGGAGTAGGTGTGCAGGCTGGACAACTGCCCAAGGGGGCCTCTCTGGGTCTCGCCCAGGTAGTGCAGCAGCCCGCCCGCCGCTCGCAGGGCCGCCGGCAGCCCGGCCAGGCCAAAGCCGTCGAGGCTCTGCACCTGAAAGTGCTCGAGGAGCGCCTGGCGGGCCGTCTCCAGCTCAAAGGGCCAGCGCTCGTGCCCGGTGATGGCCCAGCCGCCAGGGCCCGGCCCGCCGCCCGGCTGTAGCCGTTGCCGCAGCCGGTCCACCTCGGGGGTCACGATCTCGGCCGGGCGCAGGCGTTCGATCTCGGCCACGACCAGGTCGAGGACGTTCTCGCCTGCCAGCTCGGTGGCCGCAAACTCGCCGGTAGTGATGTCGGCCAGGGCCACGCCGGCGCGATCGCCGTCCAGCAGGACCGATACCAGGTAGTTGTTGCGGCGCTCGTCCAGCAGGGTGGGCTCGATGACCGTGCCGGGCGTGACGACCCGCACCACCTCCCGCTCCACCAGGTCCCGGCCGTTGACGTCGCCCACCTGCTCGACAATGGCCACCTTGTGGCCCGCCTGGATCAGCCGGGCGAGATAGCCCTCCACGGAGTGGTAAGGCACGCCCGCCAGGGGCACGCGCTGGTCCTTGCCCACCGGCCGCGACGTGAGGACAATGTCGCACACCTTGGCGACAACCTTGGCGTCATCGTCGAACGTCTCGTAAAAGTCGCCCAGGCGAAAGAGCACGATGGTGTCGGGGTATTGCTTCTTGATGCGCAGGTATTGCTGGCGCATCGGCGTCGTCATACCAGGCCTTCCTCCCCTTCCCGGGCAAACCCGTGGCGTTATTCTCAGGCATCCAGATGGACGCCCTATTTTACCACCACAAGGCGCGGGCTGCAAGCCTTCCTCGGGCCGGGTTGTGGAAAGCGGCTTGCCAACTGCCCTCAACCGTGCTATACTTGGCCCACGTGGACGAGGTTGAGGAGGACAGAGACGGTGACGGAACGTACCCGCAGCGACGAACTTGAAGCCCTGACCAAGATCGCTGCCCAGGTAAACTGCACCCAGGATCTCGACGAGATATTGCGCGGCGCCCTGAGCGTCACGCTGGATGTCATCGGCGAGGAGTCGGGCGAGATCATGCTGCGGAACGAAGAGACCGGCGAGCTCGTCCTGCAGACGTACCAGGGCGTCTCGCCCGAGTTTGTAGCCGACGAGTCGCGCATCCCTCCGGGCGAGTGCCTGTGCGGCCGGGCCGTGGCCTCGCGCAGGGTCCTGGTGAGCACCGACCTTGCCCTGGAGCCCGCCCGCACCCGGTCGGCCTGCCTGCGCGAAGGATTCCACTCCTGCATCCGCCTGCCCCTGCTGGTCCACGGGGAGGTCCTGGGGTTGCTCAGCATCCAGAGCCACGGCCACCGCCAGTTCACGGCGGCCGACCAGGAACTGCTGACCGCCATCGGCAACCAGATCGGCATCGCCATCGCCAACGCCCGGCTGATCCAGGATGCCGAACGAGGGCAGGCCACGCTGCACAGCGTGATGAACAGCCTTGTCGATGGCCTGATCCTGGTGGACCGCCACGACCGGATTACCTACATTAATCCCTGCGCCCGCGACATTCTGGAGATCCCCGGCCTCGACCACCTCGGCAGCACCCTGGAGGCCCTGGAGGGCGAGATCGCTGCCCGGGCGGCACAGTCGGCCGCGGTCCGGGCCCAGCTCCGCGAGGCCGCCCTGCAGGCGGAAGGCACCCCCGCGGTCGAGGTCGCCCTGACCCATCCGGACGCTGCCACCCTTCAGGTCCGCTTTTTTCCCATCCACGAAGCCGGTGGCGGGCACCTGGGCCTGGGCATCCTGCTGCACGACATCACCCGGGAAAAAGAGCTGGACGAGATGAAGTCGCGGCTGCTGTCCACCGTGAGCCACGAGCTGCGGACGCCCCTGGCCAGCATCAAGGGGTTCGCCACCACGCTGCTTCGCCAGGACGTGGAGTGGGACGAGGCCACTCGCCGAGAGTTTCTGTCCATTATCGACACCGAAAGCGATCGCCTCTCGGAACTCATCGGGAACCTCCTGGACATGTCGCGCATCGAAGCGGGCGAGCTGGCGGTGGAGGCCGAGCCCGTCGACCTCTTGCCCCTGCTGGAGGAGACGGTGGCCGGCTTTCAGATGATGACCCGCGAGCACCGCATCATGCTGCACGTCCCTTCTCGCTTGCCCCTGATTATGGCCGACGCCCGCCGTACCCGCCAGGTTCTGCGCAACCTCATCGAGAATGCCGTCAAGTACTCCCTGGGCGGCGGCCCCGTCACCATCGTCGTCGAGCTTCAGGATGGGCAGGTGCAGATCAGCGTGGCCGACAAGGGAATCGGCATCGAGGCCTACCAACTGGAGCGCATCTTTGACCGCTTTTACCAGGCCGACAGCGCCTCGACGCGCGCCGTTGGCGGCAGCGGCCTGGGACTTTCCATCTGCAAGGCCATCGTCGAGGCCCAGGGCGGCGAGATCTGGGCTGAAAGCCAGGTCGGGCGAGGCAGCACGTTCTCCTTCACGCTGCCCCTTGCCTACCTTCCGGATTCGAGCAAGGAGTAAGGGAGCAACCGATGCCCAGAAAAGCCAGCATCCTCGTCGTGGACGACGAGCCCCACGTCCTGAAACTGGTCAAGGCCAACCTGGAGTCTTCGGGCTACAGGGTGTTGACTGCCGAGGACGGAGAGCACGCCTTGCAGCTCGTCGAAAAACATGGACCCGACCTCGTCATCCTCGACCTCATGCTGCCCAAGATGGACGGTTATGCCGTCTGTCGCCGCATCCGGGAGTTTTCCGCCGTGCCCGTCATCATGCTCACGGCCCGCAGCGCCCAGGTGGACCTCGTCCATGGGTTCGAGGTGGGAGCGGACGACTACCTGACCAAGCCCTTTTCCGTCACCGAGTTGCTGATGCGGGTGCAGGCCGTCCTGAGGCGGAGCAAGTGGCCCGAGGAGATCATGGAGCGGCAGAGCTTTGTCGCCGGTGCCATCGAGATCGACTTTGCCCAGCACCGGGTGACGGTCAGCGGCGAGGCGGTCAAGCTGACGCCCACCGAGTACCGGCTGCTCGCCTACCTGGCAAACAACGCCAACCGCGTCATCCTGCACCGCGAGCTGCTGCGCGCCGTGTGGGGGCCAGAGTACGGGGAGGAGACCGAGTACCTGCGCGTCTACATTCGCTATCTGCGCCAGAAGCTGGAGCCCGAGCCGGCCGCGCCGCGCTACCTCCTCACCCAGCCCGGCGCCGGCTACATGTTCTACCAGCCCAAGGAAGAGGGGGCGTAATCCGGTCTGGTTCCCGGGCTCTTTTGACTTCGGCTTTCCCTTGTGCTAAGATGATTCCAGACTCGACGGAGAGGCAGCGTCTACTTTAACAAGCTTTTAACGGCTGGTTGCCTTGCCTTAATAGCCCTCTAATTTGTTTGAGGGTATGATGCGGGCATGGCAGTATACTCTGTGCTCGTCATCGAGCACAACTGGCACTTGAGCAAGCTAATCAAGGCCAACCTGCAGGCACTGGGGTTCGAGGTTCGCGAAGCCGTTAGCAAGGAACACGGGCTGCAGCGCCTGGAAGAGGGGCGGCCCGACCTGATTCTCCTCGACCTTGACCTGCCCGCAGGATTGGACTTCTTGAGTGCGTTGCGGAGGCGCTACACCGCCGAGCCGGTGCCCGTGATCCTCATCGCAGGCGATCCACCCAATCGCCACCTGTTGCAGCAGGCCGAGGTCAGGGGACACCTGCTCAAGCCCTTCGGGGTTCCAGGCTTGCTGGAACAGGTTGAGCGGCTCCTGGGGGCTTTGCCCAACGCCTAGCCGGATGGAAACCACTCCGAGGAAGGAGCTCGACCAATGAAAGCGATGACAAAGAGTTTCAAGGTCTTCTAACACATGCCAGCAATCTTTCCCTTTACCGCCATCGTCGGCCAGGAGACGATGAAAACGGCGTTGATCCTGAACGCCATCAGCCCCCGCATCGGCGGCGTGCTGATCCGCGGCGAGCGCGGCACGGCGAAATCGACGGCCGCCCGCGCCCTGGCCGCACTGCTGCCCGACATCGAGGTCGTCGCCGGATGTCCCTTTAACTGCGACCCGAACCAGGCCGATAGGCTGTGCGACAACTGCCGCGAGCGCCTGGCACAGGGGGAAACACTGCCCAGGGCCTGGCGGAAGACGCGCTTCGTGGACCTGCCCGTGAGCGCCACGGAGGACCGGGTGGTGGGCACCCTCGACATCGAGATCGCCCTCAAGACGGGCCACAAGGAGTTCGAGCCCGGCGTCCTGGCGGCGGCCCACCGGGGCCTGCTCTACGTCGACGAGGTGAACCTCCTGGACGACCACGTGGTGGACCTTCTCCTCGACTCGGCGGCCATGGGCCGCAACGTCGTCGAGCGGGAGGGGATCTCTTTTACACACCCGGCCCGGTTCATTCTGGTAGGCACGATGAACCCCGAGGAGGGCGAGCTGCGCCCGCAGCTCCTCGACCGCTTTGCCCTGTGCGTCGAGATCCGGGGCATCACGTCGTCCAAGTCCAGGGTCGACATCCTGGAGCGGACCGTCCAGTTCGAGAGCGACCCGGAGGGGTTCAGCGCCGAGTGGGAGCCCTACGAGCGCCACCTGACCCAGGACATTGCACGGGCCAGGGAGGCGCTGCCCACCATCAGCTACCAGCCACAGGACCTGTACACCATCGCCGAGCTGACCACGAGCTTTGAGGTGGACGGGCACCGGGCCGACATCGTGATCCTCAAGACGGCCCTGGCCCACGCCGCCCTGCGCCTGGCCCGCAACGGGGCACAGCCCGAAGAGGCGGCCATCACCGAGTTGGACATCCTGGCCGCGGCCGAGCTGGCCCTGCCCCACCGGCTGAAACGGCTCCCATTCCAGGAGACCGAAAACCGCCTGGGCGAGCTTTCGACGCGCCTCGACGAGGCCCGCCGGGAACTGGAGGCCGCCAAGAACAAGGGGGCCTCTATGGTCGAGGCTTCCACGACCGCCGGAAAAAAAAAGAGCTGACGGATGACCAGGAGCCCTCCCAGTCCAGCAACCTGGAACTGGGAGGGGCGGGCGCTCCCCTCATGGGCCACGTGGCCGACCCCATGGGCCAGGGCGGCGGTGAGCAGGTAGACCTCGTCGTCCCGGTGGGCGACGTCTTCCGGCCGCGCCGGGTCGAGTCGCCCATGGATCGCCTGACGCGCCGCGCAGCCGGCAAGCGCTCGACGACCCGCACCAATCGCAAGCGCGGCCGCTATATCTATGCCCGGCCGGCGGAGGGCGACCTTCGCGACATCGCCCTCGACGCCACCATCCGCCAGGCTGCCCTGGAGCAGGTCAAGCGCCAGGTCGAGCCGGGCACCTTCCAGGTCCTTCCCCGGGACGTGCAGAAAAAGATCCGCGTGCGCCGCGCCTCCAATCTCATCCTGTTTGTCGTCGACGCCAGTTGGAGCATGGCAGGCGCGCAGCGCATGGAGGCCACCAAGGGCGCCATCATGTCGCTCCTCGTCGACGCCTATCAGAAGCGCGATCGCGTGGGGCTGGTGGTCTTTCAGAAGGAAGAGGCACGCCTGGTGTTGCCCTTTACCTCCAGCGTGGAGCTGGCCCAGAGCGCCCTGCGCCACCTGCCCGTGGGCGGCAAGACCCCGCTGTCCGCGGGCCTGATGCTCGCCTATCGCACCTTCCACCGGGAGCTGCGGCTGCATCCCAAGGCAATGCCCCTTATGATCTTGCTCACCGACGGCGCCGGCAACGTTTCGCTGACCGACACACCGCCGCAGGAAGAGGCCCAGAAGGTGGCGGACCTGATCCGCAGGGCCGGCATTCACTCCCTGGTGGTGAACATGGAGCATCAGGCCTACGACCGTGGCCTGGCCAACAGCCTGGCCGAGACCATGGGCGCTCCGTGCTATTGCCTGGCCGAGCTGAAAGCCACGGAGCTGTACCGGACCGTGCGAGAGGAATTGGAGGCTCAATAATCCATGGGTGACGACAGCGCCCTGAAGATCCTGGTCCTTGCCGCAGAGGTGGTGCCATTTGCCAAGACGGGCGGGCTGGCCGACGTCGCCGGCTCGCTGCCCAAGGCGGTGCGCGGCCTCGGGCACGACGTGCGCGTCGCCATGCCGCGCTACGGCCGCATCGACCCCGAGAAGTTCGGGCTCCAGGAGGCGGTGCCCACCTTTGACGTGCCCCACCATCACGCCACCCAACCGGCGCGCATCCTGGAGGGCCACATCGGCAGCGACGTGCCCGTCTACCTGGTGGACAATGCCCATTACTTTGAGCGCGAAGGCATCTACATGTACCCCGACGATGCCGACCGCTTTATCTTTTTCTGCCGGGCCGCCCTGGAGGCGCTCAAGCACCTGGATTGGCAGCCCGACGTAATCCATTGCCACGACTGGCACACGGCCATCGTGCCCAACTGGCTGGAGACCATCTACAAGGACGACCCCTTCTTTGCGCGCACGGTGACGGTGTACACCATCCACAACCTGGCCTACCAGGGCATCTTTGGCCACCGCGTGCTGGAGGTCGCCGGCCTCGACGAGTGGGGTTTCCTGTACCACGCCGAGATGGCCGATCTGAACGAGGTGGTCGACCTCATGGGCCGCGGCATCTACTGGGCCGACATCGTAAGCACGGTCAGCGAGACCTATGCTCGGGAGATCCTGACGCCCGAGTTCGGCGAGCGGCTGGATCCCCTCCTCCGCGACCGCCGAGACAGGCTCTTTGGCATTCTGAACGGCATCGACTATGACGTCGTCAACCCCGCCACGGACCCGCACATTGCCGTGCAGTACGACATCCAGACGCTGGCCCGGCGCCGGGAGAACAAGGCCGCTCTGCAGCGGGAGGCCAAGCTGCTGGAAGAGCCCGACGTGCCCCTCCTGGGCATTATCTCCCGGCTCAACGATGCCAAAGGGTTCGATATCCTGGGCGAGACCATCGACCACATCCTCGACCTCGGCGTACAAATCGTGCTCATGGGCACCGGCGAGCAGCACTACCACGACCTGTTCGGCCGCATGGTAGAGCAGTATCCACAACAGGTCTCGATCTTTTTGACGTTCAACACGCCGTTGGGACAGCGAATCTATGCCGGAAGCGACATGTTGATCATGCCCAGCCGCGTGGAGCCCTGCGGTACCAACCAGCTCGTGGCGCTGCGCTATGGCTGCGTGCCCGTCGTACGGGCCACGGGCGGGCTGGCCGACACGGTCAAGGACTACGATCCACGCACCGGGCAAGGCAACGGCTTTGTCTTCAAGAGTTACGACCGGTGGAGGCTGTTCGCGGCCGTGGTGCGGGCCGTAGAGACCTACAAGCACCGCGACGTCTGGGAACAGCTACAGAAACGGGGTATGGCCGCCGACCATTCGTGGCACCAGTCGGCCGTCAAGTACGTCGACCTGTATCGCCGGGCCATTGTCAGCCGCATCCCGCGGGCCGGCCTCGAAAAATACCAGGTACAGGGCTGAAAACTCGCAGGGGCGCAGCACGACACGGCCCCCTACGAATGGGGAACTGCTGGTGACGTCTCGAACTCCCGGAGGGCGCGCGATGAAAATGTCCGTTCGGCGCATCGGCCTCGACTCCCTGGGCAAGATGGGATGCCTGTTGGGCACGGTGGCCGCCTTCCTGCCAAGCCTGGTCTGTGGGCTTTTGGCGATGGGGGCAGCCGTCACCCTGCACCGCTGGCTAACAAGCTGGCAGCAAGCCTCGCTGGGTTTTGACCTGCCCCTGGTGGGCGAGCAGTCCCTCACGCTTGACCTGGTGGAGCTTTTGCGCCTGGAAAAGGTCCTCTCATTCCTCGATACCGTCACGGCGGCCTCTGCCGTGACCCTCGTCCTCGTGGTGCTGGCCCTGGCCGTGGTGAGCGGCCTTTTGCTGGCGGTCATTGTCACGTTGGTGGGCCTGGCCTACAACCTGGTCGCCTCGGCCACCGGCGGGCTGATCGTCGAGCTAAAGCCCGTGCCTGGACAAAAGCCCCCGGCGAGGGAGCCACCGCAGCCACCCGGTACCGGCTGAGCTGCTCCCGCCTGCCGTACTCCCCGGTGACGCGGCGCTTTTGTGTCGGATGTGTGTTTGCTCTGAGCGCCAAAAAATGGTACAATAGGGGCGGAAGTGAGGAACTCGTGTTCGGACCGTTCAGCGCAGGCGACAGCCTGCGGATTTACAGGCTGCAACGGCGCGGCGTCTCCCTGGACGTGCAGAGGGATCTGACGCAACCGTGGTCTCCCCTGTGGGAGGCCTGGTTGGCGTTTCTGACCCAGCAGGCCATGGGGCAACCAACCTACGTCCTGGCAGATGCGCGCCAGGGCGACGGCTTTGTTCAACTTCGGTACCGGCCGCACCAGGCCGCCGCCGACGTGATGTTCCTGGCGCCCGTGCCCGGCAACAGCGTACGAGCGGCCAAGGCCTGGGCGTGGTTGCTGGACGGAGCCGGCATCGAGGCGGCTGGCCGCGGCATCCAGCGCATGTTTGCCAACCTCCCCCCTCCCGGCGTGGAGGCCGACCTGTTCCAGCAATCGGGCTTTACCTTTTACGCCCAGGAGGACATCTACCGCCTGGTGCAGCCTGCGGGCCCGGGAGTTGCGACGAATCACGACCTGTCGGGCCTGGACGGCCTGCGGCCGCAGCGCGCCGAGGACTGGCCTGCCCTGCAAAAGCTCTTTGTGGCCATCACACCCCAGCGAATTCGCCAGGCGGAGGGTGGGATTGGCCTGTCGGTCGGCGGCGAAAATAGCCAGCGATACGTGCTGCCCAACCCCGGCGGCGAGGAGGCCTGGGCGTCGGTCAGCCTGCGCAGCAGCCGGACGGCCCATTGGCTGCGCCTGGTGGTCCATCCCGGCGCCCCCGACGTGGCGACCCACCTGGTCCGCTGGGCAGTGCGGGCGCTGGCCAACCAGCCGGCGCGCCCGATCTACTGCAACGTGCGACAGTACGAGGGGGGCGTGCGCGCGGCCCTGGAGGCCGCGGGCTTTGAGCTCTACACCACGCGGACGCTGGCGGTAAAGCACACCCTGGCCTGGAGCAAGACCCCGGTGCCCGAGCTGCTGCCGGGTCTGAAGAGCAGCGCCGAGGCGCTGCCGCCGGCGTATCACATCAACGGCGAGCCGGAAGCCAAGGCCCCCTCAGGACGGCTGGCAGCGACGCGAGATTCCTGATCCGAACAGTAGATACCAGGACTTATTCAACAGGTAGTTAGAGGAACAGATGCAAGATAGAGATACGGACGATCTAAATACGCTGCTGCGGGTGCTGCCTATGGAGGTTGCAGAGGCGGTCAGACAGCAACACGACGGCTTGGACCTGCTGGAGGTGGTGCTGGACCTGGGGCGCGTGCCCGAGGCCCGCTTCCTCAACAATGAGGTCAGCCTGGACGATCGAGAGGTGACCCGCAGCGAGATCGATTACGTGGTAGACCGCGTTTCAGACTTTACCACCGACAACCGCGCAGGGATCGAGCGCACCCTGCACCGAATCTCGGCCATTCGCAACCGGCGTGGCGACATTGTCGGGCTGACGCTCCGGGTCGGCCGGGCGGTGTATGGCACCATCGACATCATTCGCGATCTGCTCGAGTCGGGTACCAACATCCTCCTGCTGGGCAAGCCGGGTGTGGGCAAGACGACCCTGCTGCGCGAAGCGGCCCGGGTGTTGGCCGAGCAGAAGCGCGTGGTCGTCGTCGACACCTCCAACGAGATCGGCGGCGACGGCGACATCCCCCACCCGGCCATCGGCCGGGCGCGCCGCATGCAGGTGCCCGCGCCCGAATACCAGCACGAAGTGATGATCGAGGCCGTGGAAAACCACATGCCCGAGGTCATTATCATCGACGAGATCGGCCGCGAGGCCGAGGCCATGGCGGCGCGAACCATCGCCGAGCGCGGCGTGCAGCTCGTGGGGACGGCCCATGGCCAGACCATGGAGAACCTGCTGCAAAACCCCACCCTCGCCGACCTGGTGGGGGGGATCCAGGCGGTGACGCTGAGCGACGAGGAAGCGCGCCGCCGCGGAACGCAGAAAACCGTGCTGGAGCGCAAGGCACCTCCCACCTTTGACGTTCTGGTAGAGATCAAGGACCGGCAACACCTGGTGGTGCACCACGATGTGGCCGCGTCGGTGGACGCCCTGCTGCGGGGCCGCAGCCGGCCGCCCGAGATCCGCTACCGCGACGACTCGGGCCAGGTCAAGATCGAGCAGCCGGCCACCAGCCCCCAGCTCCGCCCCGAGGAAAGCCCGCTGCGGCCGGCAGCCGCCGTGGAGGTGCCGCCGCAGCAGCGCGAGCTGCGGGTCTATGCCTACGGCGTGGGCAAGAACCGGTTGCGGCAGGCGGCCCAGAACCTCCACCTGCCCGTCGACATGACCGAGATGATCCAGAACGCCGACGCGGTTCTGACCCTGAAGAATTACTACCGGCGCCGGCCCCAGCCCATCACCGACGCCGAAAAGCAGGGCGTGCCCATCTATGTGCTGCGGTCCAACACCGTGAGCCAGATGGAGAGCGTCCTCGCCGACATCTTTGGGCTGGACGTGGCCGAGCTGGATCCCATGTCCATCGCCATGCGCGAGACCGAGGAGGCGATCCAGATGGTGCTGCAGGGCCAGAAGGCCGTCGACCTCTCGCCGCGCAGCTCCTATATCCGCCGGCTCCAGCACCAGATGGCAAGGGAGGCCAACCTGGTGTCCCATAGCTATGGCAAGGACCCGCGCCGCCACGTGCGCATCTTTGGCACCCAGCGCCAGGCAGAGCCCGGTGTCCGCTCCTGAATGGGTCGGACAGCGGGGAGAATAGATCAAGCCACAAGGAGGAGACAATGGCGTACAGATTCCCGTCGGATGAGTGGATCAAGGCCATGGCCGTCGAGATCAACAACAGCGAGTCGTATCGCAAATCGGCGGCCAAGTGGGAAGGCGACTTTTACTTTGTGGTCGAGCCGGGGCACGGCGTGCCCGAACCGGTGCACCTCTACCTGGACTTGTGGCACGGAGAAGCCCGCGCGGCGGGCGAGGTGGCAACGGGGGAGGAGAAAAAGCCCGAGTTTATCATCCGCGCCCCCATCGCCACCTGGAAGCGAGTCATCGAGAAAAAGCTGGATCCGATCCAGGGCATGATCACCGGCCAGCTCAAGCTCAAGGGGACCATGAGCAAGATCATGCGCTTCCCCAAGGCGGCCTCCGAGTTGGTCAACTGCGCCACGCTGGTGCCCACCGAGTTTCCCGAGTAGGCTGGCTGCCTTTGCGCAGTCGGGCCCTGGCCGGGGCGCTATCATGCCTACCATCGAAGCCGGCGGGCACAAGGTCTTTTACGTTCAGCGGCGGCCGGCGCCGGCCAGGCGTCCGGCCGTCGTCCTGATCCACGGCGCGGGCGGAACCCACCAGCAGTGGCTGTACCAGGTGCGCGACCTGCCATCGGCGGCGACCTATGCCCCCGACCTGCCCGGTCACGGGCGCTCGGAAGGGCCGGGCCGCAGCCTCGTCGCGGCCTACGGCGACTGGCTCCTGGGCTTTCTCGACGCCCTTGGCCTCGAAAAGGCGGTCCTGGCGGGCCACTCCATGGGCGGCGCCATCGCCCTGGATGTGGCCCTTCGTTTTCCGGACCGTGTCGCCGGCCTGGGATTGGTGGCCACGGGGGCCCGGCTGCGGGTGGCCCCCGACCTCCTGGACTGCCTGCGCCAGGACCCGGAAGAAGCCATTCGCCTCATCACCGGCTGGTCCTTTGGACCCGAGGCACCGCCCGAAATGGTGCGCCTGGGCAGGCGGCAGATGGCCGAGGGCGACGCGGGTGTCCTGTACGGCGATTTCGCGGCGTGCAACGTCTTTGACGTGCGGGACAGGCTGGGCGAGATCCGGGCCCCTGCGTCCATCGTCTGCGGCACCGCCGATCGCATGACGCCGGTGAAATACGCCACCTACTTGCGCGACAACCTGGCGGGCTCGGACCTGCACCTCGTCGAGGGAGCCGGCCACATGATCCTGGTTGAACGGCCCCGGGCCGTCGTCCAGGCCCTGGCGTCTCTGCTCGAAAGCCTCGAGGGTGCGGGCACCCGGCGTCCACGAGTCCCGTAGGATATTGGACGCGATTCTCAGGATCGGTTCTAACCCATCCTGTCAATCCTGTCCGCTGAACAGCTTCTTGAGGATGGGCACGGCGGCCTCGAAGGCGCGTGCCCGGTGGCTGATCCGGTTCTTGACCGCGGGCGGCAGCTCGGCCATTGTCTTGCCCCCGGTGCCATCCACGAGGAAGACCGGATCGTAGCCAAAGCCGTGCTCCCCCCGTGGCTCGTAGCCGATGTGGCCTTCGCAGCGACCCTCGGCCGTCTCCAGGCGCCCGCCGGGCAGGGCCACGGCGATGACACATCGAAAGCGCGCCGAGCGGCCGGCGGGCGGCACGTCGTCCAGGGCGGCGAGGAGCTTCCGGTAACGGTCCGCGTCGCTGGTTCCGGGCCCGGCGTACCGGGCCGAGCGGACGCCCGGCTCGCCGCCCAGGGCATCGACCTCCAGGCCCGAATCGTCGGCCAGGGTGGGCAGGCCCGAGGCCGAGGCGTAGGCCCGGGCCTTCAGGATGGCGTTTTCCTCAAAGGTCTCCCCCGACTCGACCACGTCGAGATCGATGCCTTCCTGCGCGGGGTAGGTAAGCTCTATGGGGAGCGCCGCGCCGTCCAGCAACTCCTCGTACTCGCGCAGCTTGCCCGGATTGTTCGTGGCGATCAGCAATTTGCCCATGTCTGCTCCTCGTACAGGTGTGGTGGGGCCTGCCCCGACCGATTATAGCCGAGTTCACCGCCCGGTGCAAGGCCATGCCCCGGGCTCGGGGGCTGTCGACCCGGTGGAGGGCCGGCAGACACCTCCCGGCCCCACCCAGCGGGCCATTTGCCATCCGTGCCTGCCTTGGGTACAATAGCGGGCAGACCGCCAAAGGCGACGAGGTGAAACGTGGCCATAATTCAAAGCCTGTTCAATTCGTACGAGGGAATCGTGGCCGTCGTGGCCCTCGGGCTGGGCATTGTGGCCCTGCTGATCGGGCTGATCTTGCTCGCCCGCCAGCAGCGCCTGCTGCGCCAGTACCGGGAGCTGACGACGGGCACATCCGGGGGCAACCTGGAAGCGCTCCTCAACGACCACGTCGCGCGCGTCCGCGAGACGGCCACTCGCCTCGACGACGTCGACCAACTGGCGCGGCGACTGGAGAAGGCAGGATACTTTAGCCTGCAACACCTGGGCGTGGTGCGCTTTAATCCGTTTCAGGATACCGGCAGCGATCAGAGCTTTGCCATCTCGCTCGTGGACGGCCACGGCAACGGCGTCGTCCTCTCGAGCCTGCACGGCCGCGACGCCACCCGCGTCTATGCCAAGCCCTTGAAGCGCTGGGAATCGACCTACTCGCTGACGGACGAGGAGAAGCAAGCCATCGCCCTGGCCTACCAGAAGCGCTCATAGTTGACAAATCATGGGGCCAATGCTATAGTAGCCCTGGTTTCTGCTGTACTCAGCAGGCAACTCGCACAAGGAGCGACCCGTGTTCGGACGAGAAAAGCAGCCGGTCCCTCTGGACCGCATCGAAGTGACCGTCGGACCCACCGCCAACTTTAACGGCGACCTGGTGTGCGATGGCATCGTCAAGATCGACGGCATCTTCCAGGGCAGCATCAAGACAGTGAGCAACGTCATCATCAGCGAAAAGGCCCGGGTGGACGCCAACATCGAGGCACAGAACATCTCTGTGTCGGGCCAGGCCAAGGGCACCATGGTGGCCAAAGGCCGCCTGGAGATCCTGTCCACCGGCCGGGTGTGGGCCGACGTCACGGTCAGCAGCTTCTTGCTGGATGACGGCGGCAAGCTGCACGGTGCACTGCAGATGTTTGGCACCGGCCCCGAACCGCAGTCTTTTGACGTTCCCTCCCTTCGCCGCGAGTTGCCGGGCGAAGGGGAGCCTGCCCTCGACTAGCCGCAGGCGCCCCCCACCTTTAGACCCAGCCGGTGCCTCGCGATGGGACGTGAGGCACCGGCCCGATCAACCGTCTATCCCCTCCTCTTTGTTACGGCAGCCACCAGTCGGAGGGCTTGTCGTCCTTCTCGCTGGCGGGCACGCGCACCGGCTCGCCGCCGCTTTCCGACACAAAGTAGGGATCCCAGCCCCCCTGGTAGCCGCCGATGAGGAATTTGCCCTGTTTCCAGGCGGCAATGTAGGTGCTGTTGTTGGGGTCGTTCCCCACTGTGCCCAGGATCTTGTGCGGGTTGGACCCGTCCAGGTTCACCGCCCAGATCTCCCAGGCCGTTCCGGCGGCAATAGTCGTGAAGGCAATCTGCTTGCCGTCGGGCGAAAAGACAGGCGATTGGGAGATCCTCTCCGGGCCAAATTTGGTCACCTGGGTCAGCCCGGAGCCGTCCCGATTCACCATCCACACGTTAAAGCCGCCGCTGCGCAACGAGATAAAGGCAAGCTTCTTGCTGTCAGGCGACCAGGCCGGCATCAGGTCGATGCTCCGGCTGGTGATCGGTTTGCGGTCCGAGCCATCCAGATTCATGGTATAGATCTCGTACCCCCCCGGCCAGCCAAAGAGATACGCGATCCGGGAGCCGTCAGGGGAGACGACCGGATAATCCTCAATATTGTCGGTTGTGTTGGTCAGGTTGACCTGGCCGTTGCCATCGGCGTTCATCTTCCACACGTCAAATAGCTCGCCGGTGAGGTGCGAGAAGATGATACTCTTACCATCCGGGGTAAAGTGGGCGTCGTAGCACTGACCGAGGTTCGTCAGTCGCTTGGGCTCGCTGCCGTCGTCGTTCATGATAAAGATGTCATCCCAGCTTGCGCGGTTGGAGGTAAAGACGATCTTGCCCACCTTGGGTTTGGGCGGCGGCAAGGGTGTGTTCGTCGCCGCCGCCGTGGGACTGGCCGCCTCGACGGCCGTAGCCGTCGGTTCCGGGGTGTCAGAGGGCACCGGGGTGTCGGTCGGCGGCATAGGTGTCTCTGTGGGAGGCACCGGGGTGTCGGTGGGCGGCAAGGGTGTGTCGGTGGGTGGCACCGGGGTGTCGGTCGGCACCGGGGTGTCAGTCGGCGGCAAGGGTGTCGATGACGGGGGAACCGCTGTATCTGTCGGCGGGACGTTGGTCGGCGCCTGGGCCAACTCGGTCGGCGCGGGTTCTGTCGCCTGCCCCCCATCGCAGCCTGCCAGGGCCACGATCGCGAGCAGCACGGCGAGCAACAGCCAGCTCCTCCTGGCAAGACGAGTCGTTGTCTTCATTTCTCCTCCGTGAGATTTTGACAGTTGTCCGGCGAGCAGCTTCTTGTTGGTTGGCATCACCTCCATTCACGGAGCACAGGCGATGTGCTACTGTAACAAGACCCGGCTGGGCCGCGGAAGAATTTCGTGGTAATCACCACGCGCGGGAACCCCACGAAGCAGCAGCAGTGTACCATCGAACCGCCACTGGTGCAAATACGACCAGGCACGCATACGGACTAGCCGGCGCGAATCCTGGTTGACGCCAGGACGTGCTTGGGGTATACTCCTGACAGGACAAGGGAAAGGAGTAGAGCGATGCCGACAGGAGTTGTCTACGATCCCGTCTACCTGGAGCACGACCTGCGGGGGCACCCGGAGAACCAGCAGCGTCTCAAATCGATCGTACGCGTTCTGCAGGAGCAAGGCATGTGGCAGCGCCTGGCACCCATCGAGCCGGCGCCCGCCTCGCCCGAGCGCCTCTACCGGGCCCACGAGCCCCACTACGTGGAGCAGGTGCAGAGCCTGGCGGCGCGCGGCGGCGGTCACCTGGACATGGACACCTACGTCTGCGACGGCTCCTACGACGCCGCCCTCATGGCCGCCGGCGGGCTGGTGGAGGCCACGCGCGCCGTCCTGGACGGCGAGGTAGACAACGCCTTTGCCCTGGTCCGCCCTCCCGGGCACCACGCCCTGCGCAGCCGGGGCATGGGCTTCTGCCTCTTTAACAACGTGGCCGTGGCCGCCCACTATGCCCTGGCGGAGCGCAACCTGGATCGGGTGCTCATCTTTGATTTCGACGTGCACCACGGCAACGGGACCCAGGCCGAGTTCGAAGCGGATCCGGCGACGCTCTACATTTCGACCCACCAGTACCCCCACTACCCGGGCACAGGCTACTGGAACGAAACGGGGCGCGGCGACGGTGAGGGCAGCGTCGTCAACGTCCCCCTGGGAGGCGGCGTCGGCGACGAGGGCTTTGCCCGGATCATGGCCGAGATCGTGGAGCCGGTTTCCTGGCGCTTTCAGCCCCAGCTCATCCTCGTGTCGGCCGGCTACGATGCCCACTGGGACGATCCCCTGGCCTACATGCAACTGTCCATCGAGGGCTACACGCGCATCGCCCGGGCAGTGAAAGAACTGGCCGAGGAGCTATGCGAGGGAAGGCTGGTAGTTACGCTGGAGGGAGGCTACCACCTGGAGGCGCTGTCCTTCTCGGTGCTGAACACCTTTGCCGTGCTCCTGGGCGACGAGGATTGGAAGATACGCGACCCCCTGGGGCCCTCACCCCGCGCCGAGCGCTCCGTGGACGACGTCATCCAGCGCGTGCGCCAGGTGCACGGGCTAACGCGCCCCTGAGGCACAGCCACCTGTTTTGTGGCAGTTCGCGCTCTCCGCGCTCCCGGCAGAGCACACGGGCACTCGTGGCGGATGACACAAGAACAACGGATTTGGAATGGAACGGACGGTGTGCGCGCAGAGCGTTAGAGGGGGCTGGGGTTGGCGTCCTCGGACAAAATGCGCCAGCCGTGGGAGTAGATGTTAAAGCTCTTGCCGCGCACGTAGCCCAGCAGGGTGCAGTTCAGGGCGTCGGCCATCTCCACGGCGAGGGAGGTTGGTGACGAGATGGAGGCCATGACGGGCAGACCCAGGCGCACGCCCTTGGCCACCATGTCGTAGCTCGCCCGGCCGGTGCAGAGCAGGACCTTGTCATTGAGGGGGATACCCCGCAGCAGGCAGTAGCCCGTCGCCTTGTCCACGGCATTGTGCCGGCCAATGTCCTCGCACACGACAATGACCCGACCGTGCCCGTCGAACAGGGCGGCGGCGTGGATGCCGCCGGCTGCCCGGTAGGCCGCCTGCTGGCGCGTGATCTGGCCCAGCAGCGGCGGGATGGCCTCGGCGCGCATCCGAACGTCCCCCTTGATCGGCGACAGGTCCTGGATGAGGTCGGCGGCCCCGGCGCGGCCGCAGCCCGAGCGGATCAACTGGGCCACCTCTCGCCCGTCCCAATTGTTCGACACGCCGGGCAGCAGGGTCACGTCCACCCGGTTGCGGGAATAGTCCATGGCATCGCCCTCGGCGCTCTCGCCGGGCGCGACGCGGCCGCAGTGGCGTATCAGCCCGATGTCCCACAGGTCTCGGACCAGGCCCTCGCCCAGGCAAAAGCCTGCGGCCAGCTCTTTTTCCATGCCCGGAGTCCGCATGAGAACCGCCACCGACTTCTCGTTGATGCGGATCTCCAGGGGCTCCTCGACGACGACCGCGCCCTCGACGACCTGCTCCCGGCCGCCGTCCAGGCGCCTGATGCGCCACGGCATCAGGCCGCCTTCTGTCTTTTGTTCTGCTTCGTAGGGGTGGCGATAGCGTTTCAACGGTCTCTATAGCATCGAGCGATCTAGGGAAGCGTCAAAAAGTCCTGGCCGACGACGATACGGATGTCGATCTGGCTGCGCAGGTTAGGGCTGTGTCGCACGTTCTCGGGACTCACATGGAAGTACTCGATTAGCTTCTCCAGGGTGAACGTCTTGCCCGTATAGTCGACCAACACCGTGGCCGAATAGTCCAGCCGGTCGGCGTCGCCGAACTCGACCACCTGGTAACCCTGCTCCATGAGAATGGCCGCCACGCGGGCCGCAAAGTTGGGCTCCGACGTGCCGTTCTGCACGGCGATGCGGGCCCCCTCCTCGGCCAGGCGGGCCAGGTCCTGGATGTCGTCGGGGGCCAGGGTCGGCGTGGGCATGGGCGCCGCCGGCGCGGCCGTGGCAACCGGGGCCAGGGCTTCGCTGTAGAACATGTCGGCCACCGCCGCGTGGATCAGGTCCCACTTGGGCAATTGGACGGCCGCCCCTGAGGGAGTGCGGTAGCCGTACACCATGGGCTTCTGAATGACAAGCTGCCGGATGTTGGACAGGTCGATCTGGGGCCCCAGGGCAGCCAGCTCGAGCATTTCGTCCGACTTCATATCAGTTTTCACCATGTTGCCCATGGTCACGATGAGGCTGGGCAGCTTGGTGACAATGTTGAGATTCTTGAGCGCCTTTTCGCGGATGGCCAACAAGATGAGCTGCTGGCGCGCCGCCCGGTCAAAGTCGCTGGTGCTCATGCGCGAGCGGGCGTATTGCAGGGCACGCTCGCCGTCCATGGACTGCAAGCCTGGATCGAAATGGACGGTGCCCATGGCATATGGGTCGCCCGGCTTGGGCATGGGATACATGGTGTCATGCAAGGTCCTGGGTACGTCGACCTCGATCCCCCCCAGCGTATCGACGACTTTTTGAAAGCCGGCGAAATCGATCATGATATAGTAGTCGATGGGGATGCCAAAGTTGGTCTCGATGGTATGCTTGAGCAGGGAAGGGCCGCCGCCCGGATAGCTTATGGAGTATCCCCTTGGGTTGGCGGCATTGATCCGGTCCTCTCCCAGGCCGGGGATGGTGAGATACAGGTCGCGCGGGATGGACATCATGCCCGCTTCCTTGTTCACCGGGTCGATGGTGACGACGATCATGGTGTCGGTGCGGTACGCCCAGCTTTCGCCGTTCCGGCGGTCGATGCCCACCAGCAGAATGTTGATGCGCTCCTCGGCGCTGGCCGGGGCCACAGGCGGTTGGTAGACGAGCTCGGCCTGGCCCGGCACGGCAGTCATCTCGGGCAGCACCGGCGGGGGCTCGAGTTCTTCGATCTCTTCTTCGGCAACTGCCTCGGGGGCGCGGATGGATGGCAGTTGCACGACAGGGATAGCTGGGAGGTCGGCATTGGCCACGATCGTGCGGACCGTGACGTAAAAGAGGTAACCGGAGTACAATCCTCCGATCACAAACACCACCAGGAAAAGGCCGATCAAGACTTTGAGCCAGCGGGGAGGTTGGCTGTGCCCCTTTGGCAAGTTACGCTTTTCAGCGACTATAATGCCCAAAAAAACTCCTCCAGAAGGCCCAGCTCCCTTCCGCGGGTGCTGGCCACGGGTTTGCACAAGGTCAAGCGGGCGTGAGAGGGATTATACCATATTTTTCCCGGGATGCAAATTGCGAGGCGACGGTCCCCGATCATTGATTCTTCTGGATTCAGGGGCCGTTGCCTGCGAGCGGAATTCATGGTATACTGCGGGTGCGATGCTGCCCACGACGACGAGGCCAGGATCCGACTTTTTGCCTGTGGAGGTGAATCGTGAGCGCGATGCCATCCAATCTGCCGGTGAACCAGTTGATGGGCCTGATCCGAATGCTACCGCCCGAGGTCAAGCAGACGCTGGCCCAGTTGCTGGCCCAGGAGCAAGGCCAGGCCGCCGCCCCGCGAGGGGACGACGAGGACCTCGACCTCTGGGGAGAGGTCGAGGAGGACGACTGGGACGACGAGGGCGAGGATTGGGACGAGGACGAGGAAGAAGAGTGGGATGAGGATGAGGGTCTCGACCGGCGTTCTCTCCTGGCCGCCGAGATCTTTGGTTACAACTATGACCACTACGAGGACCATCTCGGCAACCTCCGTTTTGACGAGCTGATGCCCCGGCAGGTTGACACCCTGGAGCGGGCCGAGCGCGAGAATTGGGACGACGCGCGCCTGGCGGCCACGCTCGATAGAGACGGCCAGGAAATCCCCTCACTGCGCGGTCGTTACCGCCGCGCCGTGTCAATCGTCGACGCGCCCACCCCGGCCGAATCGTTCCGTCGCGGCGTCCGCTTTTCGATCCAGGATGCCCTGGAGGAGGGGCTGGACGACGAAGAAGCCCTCGAGCGCCTGGTGGGTCAGATCTGTCACCGGGCCGCCGACCTGGGCTACCTCCTCGAGGTGTCGGGCGAGCCGCTGGCAGTCTATTCCGAGGAGCTGCGCGAACAGGAGGACCTTTCTCCCTATTCGCCGCCGTCGGGGGAGCAGGCCGAAGGCTAGGCAAGAGAGCGTGCAGCGCCGCCGAAGGTCAGGGTAGACCGTGAAGGGACGTTTATTGCCATCGCTTCCATCGCGCCGCTGGCTCCTCCTGGGCATCATTGCCCTCGAGCTCGTCGGCTCGGCCATCGTCCTGCATTGGCTCCTGGCCTCCGAGACAGGCGAGGGACGGGCCGTTGCCGCCGTCCCCCGGCCCACATCCAGCCCCACCGTGGTCTCGCTGGCGCCGAGCCTGCCCGAGTCGATGGCTGCCTCCATTATGGCCTGGCTCCACGACCGGGCCGAGCCCTGGCTGCCCGGCAGCGAAGGGGCCGGCCTGGCCGTTGACTGGCAGAGCGCCCGGGGCGCCCGGCCCGTGGCCGAGATGTTCCTCGTGCCGGCCGTTCCCCTGGCCTCTCCCCGCGAGGACCTGGCCTTTGACGACGTCCGGCGCGCCTGGCACGGCGAGGCAGCCGGCCGGTTCCTGGTACCGGACACAGCCGTCGCCGCCCTCGATTCGATCCTGGGCCCCCGGGCCGCCCAGGCGGCCGTCGAGATCGTGCCCGCCGGCGAGCTCGTTTCGCGCCTGGAGCAGCAGCCCGAGGCGACGGCCATCCTGCCCTTTGACGAGCTCCAACCCCGGCTCAAGCCCCTGTCCGTCGACGGGCTTTTCATCCTGGATCGCGGTCTGGATGAGGCTCGCTGGCCCTTGCGGGCCGTCGTGTGGGCCGGTGGGCCGGCCGGCTGGGAGGAGGAGCTGGCCGCGGCGCTGGAGCAGAGGGGCGTGGATAGCAACCGGCACCTGCATCGCCTCACGGTCCTGGCCATGACCGGCGTCACGGCCATGGCCCGGGGCGTGGCCCTGGAGATAGAAGCCCGCGGCGACCCGGGCTGGCCGGCGCGCGGGCTGGCGGGGCTGCTGTCGGCCGCCGACCTGACCCACGTCAGCAACGAGGTATCGTTCATGCCCGGCTGCCAGGCCAGCGCCGAGAGCCCCGCCTTCTGCTCGAGTCCGGAGTACATGGAGGTCCTGCGCCTGGTGGGTGCCGACGTGGTGGAGCTGACGGGCAATCACAACCTCGACTTTGGCGGCACCTACGCCCTCCAGTCGTTGGATCTCTATGCCGAGGAAGGCGTGGCCACCTTTGGCGGCGGGCGCGACGCAGCGGCCGCAAGCCAGCCGCTCATCGTGACCCACAACGGCAACCGCCTGGCATTCCTGGGCTACAACCAGTTCGGCCCCGATTATGCCCTGGCCGGCCCCGCCTCGCCGGGAGCCGCCTCCTTTTCCCTGGCCGCCGTCCAGGCCGGCGTGGTCGAGGCGCGCCGCCAGGCCGACCTGGTGTTCGTCAACGTCCAGTACACCGAGGCTTACCAGGCGGAGCCACTGCCCGAGCAGGTGGCCGACTTTCGGGCCATCGCGGACGCCGGCGCCGACGTCGTCACGGGCAGCCAGGCGCACCAACCCCAGCACGTTGAGCTGCACGGTGGCAAGCCCATCTTTTACGGGCTGGGGAACCTGTTTTTCGATCAGACCTGGTCGCCGGCCACGCGACAAAGCCTGATCGTCCGCCATTACGTTTACCAGGGACGCCTGCTGTCCGTCGAGATCCTGCCCACGACCATGGACGGGGACTACCAGCCCACCCTGGCCGAGGGCCAGGAGCGCGACGAGATCCTGCGCACCGTCCTGCCGATGCGATAAAAAAAGGCCCGCCTGCTCGCCTTTTGCGAGCAAGCGGACCTTGACGTTCAATCAGGCCTGGCCGCCAGGCTCGGCCTAGTACTCGGGCATCGGCGGGGCCGCCGGGGCCTTTTCCTTCTCGGGGATGTCGGTCACCAGTGCTTCGGTGGTCAGGATCATGGCGCCGATGCTCGCCGCGTTCTCCACGGCGCTCCTCGTCACCTTGACCGGGTCGATGATGCCGGCCTTTAGCATGTTCGGGTACTCGT
>JAAYZQ010000551.1 GCA_012514775.1 Anaerolineaceae bacterium | reverse complement strand
CGACAAGACCTGCCGGGCGGCCTTGCCCGGCAGGGATTGATCTGCGCTCCCGGGGAGCAACGGGTTCCAGGGGCCGCGATCACGCACTGCGTACCCGGGCACCGGGCACAGGCGTGCTATCCAGCACCTCCTGGATGACGGCCCGAGGATCGACGTTCTTGATGCGCGCCGAGGGGCTGATGATAAGACGGTGAGCCAACGTCGCCGTGGCCAGGGCCTTGACGTCGTCGGGGATCACATAGTCGCGTCCCAACACGGCAGCACGCGCCTGCCCGGTCCGGTACAGGGCAATGCTGCCCCGGGGGCTGGCGCCCAGGTACACGTCGGGATGCTTTCGCGTGGAATTCACCAGTTTGACGATGTATTCCTTTACCAGGTCGTCCAGGTACACGTCCTTGATGCGCCCCTGGGCCTCGACCAGCTCTTCCCTCGATACCACCTGCTCCAGCCGGTTGACCGGATGGGTGTGCTGCTGGCGGTCGAGCATGATCAGCTCGTCCCGCGATTCGGGATAACCCAGCCCGATACGCAACATGAAGCGGTCGAGCTGCGCTTCGGGCAGGGGAAACGTGCCTTCGTACTCGATGGGATTCTGCGTGGCGAGGACCAGGAAGGGCTGCTCCATGGCATAGGTCACACCGTCCACGGTGACCTGGCGCTCTTCCATCGCCTCCAGAAGGGCAGACTGGGTCTTGGGTGTCGCGCGGTTGATCTCGTCCGTGAGGACGATCTGGGCCAGAACGGGGCCCGGGCGAAACTCGAACTCGCGCGTCTTCTGATTAAATACCGAGACACCCGTCACGTCGCTGGGGAGCATGTCGGGCGTAAACTGAATACGGCGGAAACTGCAGCCCAGAGAGCGGGCCACAGACTTGGCAAGCATGGTTTTGCCCGTGCCGGGCACGTCCTCGATGAGCACGTGCCCCTGGCAGAGCAGCGCGACGACGGTCAACTGGACGGCATCGTGTTTGCCCACGATGACCTTTTCCACGTTATCCGTGATCCTTTGCGCAATCGCTTGAACGTCTTGCATGGTATCACTCCTCGCCGGGTACTGGCTCGACCGGACCGTTGGTGTCGTCTGGCGAAGCGTGATTATACCAGGTTTTCGGGGAAAAGGGTAGTTGAGCCATGCCGTACGCCAAAGGCGCCACGCGGCTCTGCCGCGGTTGCCGTTTTCCCCGTCCTGGGGTAGAATGGGGTCAACCGTGAGGGAAGGGGCTGCCTATGAATTCGGGAGACGAGTCAGAGACGAACAGCGAGCTGATCGCCTGCCCCGAGTGCGGCGCCGAGGAGAGCGGCTATTTCTGCCGCAACTGTGGCACGCTTCTCCGGGGGGAAGACAGGGTACTCTGCCCGCGCTGCCACGGCATCGTGCCCGTCGCGGACTTTTGTCCGCGGTGCGGACAGGGCCTGAAGGGCATGGCTCTCAACCTGCAGCAGTTGGCCGTGGCCGGGGCGGACTTCTGGGTGGCGGGCGCAGGAGCGCCGCCGGCGGCGACACCGCAGGCCGAGATGGAGACCACGTGGCAGCCGGACGAAGCCACGCCCCTGGCCGCCCCCGAACTGCCCGACTGGCTCCACGAGCTGCCCACGAAGCAAGCGCCGGCCGAGGTCCAGGAGCGCATCTATCCTGCCCTGCGGCCCCTGGAAACCGAGCCGGCCGCCGGGGGACAAAGCCGCTACCTGATCCTGGTCGTCCTGCTCATGGGCGCCATGTTGGTCGGGTTGGTGGCCGTGGCCATCTTTCTCCTGGCCCAGGGTGGCATCTGAGGGATGGGCCGGGGCCCCGCGGCGTGAGCCGCCTTGCGTTTTGTGCAAATTGACAATCCGGCCGAATGCCGGTATAATCTGGTCGTATAGCCCCCGTGGCGGAATTGGCATACGCGGCAGGTTGAGGACCTGTGCCCGCAAGGGCGTGGAGGTTCAAGTCCTCTCGGGGGCATTGCCTGGGTGAGCCGTCGGCTGCCCACCCTGACGAGAACGATCCCGGTTTCGGGATCGTTTTTTGTTTTCCGGCGATACGGTCAACGGCACCTTCCTTGCCGACAGGCGTCAGCGCCCCATAGGTCGCGACCATCTCCTCCCACGGCTCCGACCCGGCTTTGCCTGTACCTGGGCCGTAGGTAATCGCTCTCCTGATCCCGGAACTAGCGCAAGCTTCGAGGAATGGCACAGCCAGGGATAGCAGTGCAACGATGGACACAAGCAGGGTCATGACCCAAGCCTGAGAACGCGACAGATAAAAGGCCGGGTTCCTGGTAGCCCCAGGAACCCGGCCTCGATCTTGTCAGCCGGCGCTGCTCACCCGCCCCGGACTAATGGTTCACCCCGGTGTAGCTCATGGCCGTGTCGTCGCTGCTGCCCGAGGCGATGAGGTTGACCACCACGGCGATGGGCTGGTCGGCCGTCACCACCGCCGAGCCCTCGAAGGTGACAATCCCAGCGTCGGTCGGCGCCGGGTTGTAGACGTGGCTGGCCCTGGCCGGCACCTGGCGGTCCGGCTCCGACCAGCCCAGCAGACTGCCGTCGGCGTTGTAGTAGACGATCCTGACCGTTGCCTGGCTGTCGCCCAGGTTCTGCACGGTCAAGCCGCTGTACCAGGCGCCGGTCCCCCACAGGACGTTGCGGTTCTTGAGCACCAGGGGCAAGACGACGGTCTGGGTGCCTTGCCCCACGGCGCTGTAACTCATGGCCTTCAGGCTTCCGGTCGTCGCCTGGTTGACCACGGCGGCCAGGTTGCTGCCCCGCGTCGACCAGCCGGAGCCGACAAAGGTGGTGGGCGACGAGCCACACTGGCCACTGGGCGGCAGCGGGTTCCCGATGGCGATGCCGTTGGCCGCCAGGCCATAGGCATTGGACCCGCACTGCAAGCCGTTATCCACGGGGAAATACGTGGCCGTCACATTGCCGCTGCTCCCGGCCGTGTCCTGGAACGAAACGCCAGTCGACCAGGAATAGTTGTCGCGCATCAGCAGCGGCTGGAAGCTGGACGTAGCACCGGCCGGAAAGCCTTCGTACGTCATGAACGACTCGGCCACGCCGTCGCCGTTGCTGTCGCGCCACTGGTTGGCGACGGTGGCCAGCGGCTGGCCGTTGGTGCTGTACACCCTGGCCCCCCCCACAAAGGGAGTGGGCAGGGAGCAGCCGGGGTTGGGGGACAACCGTGGGTGCTGGGATCGCGCTGGGTGTCGGAAGCGGCGAGTCAAACTGCTGACTCGCAGATGACGGCCGGTTGGCCCAAAGCAAAACGGCTAGTGCTATTATCGAGACTGCGACATACTGAACGCGCTCTGTTTCTCATTCCTGGCCTCCTTGCCGCATGCGATTGAGGATCTCAACGGATCATGGAACGAAATAATCCCGACTCAGGATCACCTTGTCTCCTTCCACGAGAACAAAGTTCAACGATCCCCTGGTCGTCAGAGCTGTCTTACTGACCGTCACAACATGGAGGGGGTGAGTAATGAGAGTACCTCCTGCTGTAGGTTCCACTAATCTCACAATCACCCGGACATCGCGCTTTATTTGAGTGATACACTCAATAGTAACCGCCCAGCCAGTCGTAGGCTTAAGTCCCCAGTCCGCGATTATAACCAAGTTCTCATCATAGTCTATACTTGACAGTGCATCTGCAGTCTGCGGTGTTTTGGCCTGATTTGTGACAACAGTCAAGTCCAGACCTTGGTACGTGGCTTGCTCTTTAGTACCTGAGAGACTAACAGGTCCGTCTGGAAACTTGAGAACTGTCTCAAAGGGCAGCTCCGTCTCCATAGGCTCGGTTGCGGGTGGTCCTGCGTTCCTGCATGCGAGTACGGTCAATAACATAATCGTGATTGCAGTGAGTAACGAAAACCAAAATGAGCGTGTCACAGCATCCTCACGGCCCTATACGGTTGGTTCTTCAGAACTCGTTCCTGAGATCGAACTGCGCTTTGGGAGTCAACAAAAGAGGTTAACCCGAGGACCAACAGAAACGCAACCGCCAGGACAACAAGTGCCATTCCTTTCCATTTCATTTTCACCTCCATAGCCACTGGATTTTTTACTGAAACCGGTGTGTTTGTCTTGCTCTTTCCGTGCCATCGACTATCAAGCTGAAGATGAACTGGCCGTGCATGTCGTTTTCTCTGCCAACTGTGATTACGTGGTATGTCGTAGTTTCTACGGCAAGGGCTTCGTAGCCCTCCTAAAAATCATAAAAAACAGCGTTGATGCTGATAAGGCGCCCCTGTCTGACCAGCCTCTGCACCTCGACACCTGACATTGGAGAAAAAACAGCACCAGTAACTCCTTGGAATACTACGGTTGCGTATTCATTCTCAAAGTCAAGCTCCTGCAACTTGGCCTGAACCTCGACAGACACGGTTTTTCTCAAAGCCTCAATGTCTGTTGGCTGAGACACAACAGCGACTTGTGGTTCCTGAGAGTCGTAAAAAGCTCTAACTCCGTACTCGTTGCGCTCGATCGTTTTAAATGGCAGTTCGACCTTGGGAGGGAAGGGGTGAGCATTGGTGAAGGCGAGCCACAGCCATTTGCAAAGAAGAGTAGGATCAGAATCACAAAAGGAAACAAAAAAGAAAGAAAGCGTTTCACCGCATTGATCACTTTTGTCTCCAGTTTGACGAAACAAGTTCAGAAGGTTCACAGGTCGGTCCGCCGCCGAGGCAGTTCGTAGGATGTTGTCCAAGTTCGCCGCAGGAAACCAGCGTAGATAACATCATACCACATACTTGTCCTTTTGTCAAATTACATCTTGAACGTGAAGGAGGGGATAGAAAAGCTACAAAACATAAAGATCTCTTTTGACCACATGATTCCGCAGCATCAACTCTCTTGGATACGGCCTCAAATACCCCTGCTGCCACACCCCTGCCCTGCCTCCCTTCGGTCGGCAGGGCAGGGGGCACCGAACTTTGCTTCAGGTGATGCTTGAGCAGCATCATCGGCACAATCAGCGGCACCATCCCCTTCCGGTACTCCTCGATCACCCCCAGCAGCTCCTGCTTGCTACGCTTCCCCGGGATGCCGGGACGGCGCGCCTTTGGCGTGTCCTCGGCCGAGAGCTCGTTCTTGAGGTAGCCCATGAGGTGCTGCACGCTTCGCGCGTTCACGTGCTTGCCCCGCGTGCCGAGCACGCTCAGGCCCTCCATCAGCAGCGCTCCGTACGCCGCGACCATCTTGTCCCACGCCTCCGACCCGGCTTGGCCTGTACCTGGGCCGTAGGTACAGGTGGCCACGAGCCGGCCCATCTCCTGGTAGTGCGCCGGGCTGCCTGCCCTGCCGGCGACCGCAGGGAGGCCAGGGTGGGCCATGAGGGTGAGTTTGTGGGCCGTGTGGAATTTGCCTGTCCGGGCCAGACAGGCCAGGGACCAGGCCGCCGGGCGTCGGGTCATTCTTTAACATTTCGGTCCAGCGGTAGTAGGCAAACACGCACTCGATGAAATTCTCGCGCAGGGGCATGTCATTCAGCCGACCCACTTCTTCAAGCGGCAACAATGGGAAGCGCTCCATCAGGGCGCGGGGCCGGGGAGCATGCCGGTGCCGGCCCGAAGGGGGGCGGCCAAGCCGACAGTCGTCGCCTACTGGTCATCAGACCCCGGCCTGTACGGTCTCTTGCGGACGCGGGCCAACCGGCTGCGGGTGGCGTGGTTGGCGATGAGGAGCGACAGCGAGGCCAGGAGCAGGATGGCCGGCAGCGTGAGCAGCGTGCCGACGACGAGGAGCACGAGCACGACAAGTCCGATGACGATGGTAAAGCCGGGCGAAAGGACGACCATCACCAGGGCATTGCGCAGCCCCAGCAGCACGCGGTCGTTTTCCATCTCCAGGATAATGGGAAACCAGTAGATCTGAACCAACAGCCAGTAGCAGGCCAGCGCCAGCCAGATCCCCAGGGCGAGGCTGGTCCAGGCGCCCTCCAGCGAGGCGTAGAAGCGCAGGTTGCTGGCGACGATAAGGAGCACCACCACGTTGATGGCAGTCACCCCCAGGGCCTTTCGCCAGTAGCGCCGCATCCCCGTCGCAAAGGTCT